>NZ_JBFATR010000001.1:0-412681 GCF_040678395.1 Streptomyces sp. NPDC052687
AAGCACGGTAACGTGTGGAGTTGACCGGTACTAATAGGCCGAGGGCTTGTCCTCAGTTGCTCGCGTCCACTGTGTTGGTTCTGAAACCACGAACAGCCCCATGTGCCACACATGGTGCGGCTGGACAGTTTCATAGTGTTTCGGTGGTCATAGCGTGAGGGAAACGCCCGGTTACATTCCGAACCCGGAAGCTAAGCCTCACAGCGCCGATGGTACTGCAGGGGGGACCCTGTGGGAGAGTAGGACGCCGCCGAACAATTATTGGGAAAACCCCCGCATCATATGATGCGGGGGTTTTCTGCGTTTAAGGTCTATCGCATGCGCTATGACTTGGTCATCTTCGACAACGACGGTGTGCTCGTCGACAGTGAGCCGATTTCCAATCGGCATCTGGCGGCCTATCTCACCGAGCTGGGGCACCCGACGACGTACGAGGACTCCATTCGGGACTTCATGGGGTCCGCGATGCACCGGGTCCACGAGCTGATAGAGGAGCGCACCGGGCGGCAACTGCCGGCGGAGTTCGACGACGTCTTCCACGCTCGGGTGTTCGCCGCGTTCGAGCGGGAGCTGAAGGCGGTCGACGGGGCCGCCGAGGTGCTGGAGAAGCTGGCCGCGGACGGGGTGCCGTACTGCGTGGCGTCCTCGGGGAGCCATGAGCGGATCCGGGTGGGGCATCGGGTGGCCGGGCTGGAGCGGTGGTTCGACGACGGGCGGATCTTCAGTTCGCAGGACGTCGGGCGGGGCAAGCCGGCGCCGGATCTGTTCCTGCACGCGGCGGAGCGGATGGGGGTCGCGCCGGAGCGGTGTGTGGTCGTCGAGGACAGCCCGCTGGGGGTGCGGGCGGCGGTGGCCGCGGGGATGGACGTGTACGGGTTCACCGCCATGACGCCGGCCGCGAAGCTCGCGGAGGCGACCGGGCTGTTCTCCGAGATGGGGCAGCTGATCGGACTGCTCGGCTGAGCCGGCGCCGAACAGCTGAAAGAAATTCATCTTTGGCTTGATGTACCCAGCGGTACGCCGGGGCCCTACGCTCGCCGCCATGACGGATCAGCTGCGGCGCGGCAGGGCTTCGCTGGCGTTCGGATTCTTCGCTCAGGGCGTCGCCTTCGCGTTGCTCGTGACGCGGATTCCGGCGATCCAGGACCGGTACGGGGTGTCGGACGCGCTGCTGCCGGCGTTCCTTGCGGCCGTTCCGGTGCTCGCCGGGGCCGGGAGCGTGGCGACCGAGTGGCTGGTGCGGCGCGTACCGGCCAGCGCGGTGCTGCGGTGGTCCCAGCCCGTCGTGCTCCTGGCGCTCCTCGGCGTGGGCGCGGGGGAGCGGATGGCGGTACTGGCCGTGGCGCTGGGGGTGTTCGGGCTGGCCGTGGGGGCGCTGGACGCGTCGATGAACATGCTCGGGGTGAGCCTCCAGCGGTCGTACGGGCGCAGCATCATGCTCGGGTTTCACGCGGCGTACAGCCTGGGCGGGATTCTCGGGGCCTCGCTGGCGTGGGTGGGGGCGCACTGGGGGCAGGCGCTGGTCGTGTCGTATCTGCCGGTCGTGGGGGTGTTGTTGCCGCTGTGTCTGGTGGGGAGCCGGTGGTACGTCGACGGGGGGCGGGCGGCGGCCGGTGAGGGGGAGGGGGACGCGGGTGGCGGCGGTGTCGTGTTCAAGGCGCTGCTGCCGTTGTGTCTGGTGATGACCTTCGCGTACATCGGGGACTCGACCGTGGCCAACTGGAGTGCGAAGTACCTCCAGGACGTGCTGGGGAGTTCCGAGCAGGCGGCGACGGTCCCGTACAACGTCTACATGGTGACCACGCTGCTGGGGCGGGCCGTCGGGGACGCCGGGGTGCGGCGGTTCGGGGCCGTGGCGGTGGTGCGGGGCGGGGCGCTGGTGGCGGCGGCCGGGTTCGCGGTGGTGGCCGGGGCGCCCGGGGCGTGGGTGGGGATGCTCGGGTTCACGCTGCTGGGGCTGGGGTTGTGCGTGCTCGTGCCGCAGACGTTCGCGGCGGCGGGGCGGCTGTTCCCGGGGGCGTCCGATGCGGCGGTCGCGCGGCTGAACGTATTCAACTACGTGGGGTTTCTGATCGGTTCGCCGCTGGTGGGGGCGCTGGGCGACACGTGGAGTTATCGCGGGGCGAT
Source organism: Streptomyces sp. NPDC052687 (assembly GCF_040678395.1). Lineage (NCBI taxonomy): Bacteria > Bacillati > Actinomycetota > Actinomycetes > Kitasatosporales > Streptomycetaceae > Streptomyces > Streptomyces sp. NPDC052687. Next base: position 2,128 of record NZ_JBFATR010000001.1, read on the forward strand.
GCTTGTGCCGATGGTGCTGGTCCTGGTGACGCTGGTGTATGCCAGGTCGTTCGCCGCTCAATCGGACCGATACGGTGGCGGGCATGAGCGGCCGCGCACAGCTGATGTGGGACGAGGCAGTAACGGGGTATGACTTCGGGCCGGGGCATCCGATGGATCCGGTCCGGCTGGCCCTGACCCGGCGACTGGTCTCGGCGTTCGGGCTCGACCGTGAGCTGAAGGTCGTGGCGGCGAAGCCGGCCGGGGAGTCGACGTTGCGGCTCGTCCATCGCGAGGACTACATCGAGGCGGTGAAGGCGGCTTCGGCGGATCCCCGGAGGGCGGACGGGGCGTACGGGATCGGGACGCTGGACGATCCGGCGTTCGCCGGGATGCACGAGGTGTCGTCGCTGATCGCCGGGATGTCGGTGGGGGCCGCGGAGGCGGTGTGGCGGGGCGACGCGCTGCACGCGGTGAACTTCGCGGGCGGGCTGCACCACGCGATGCCGGGCGGGGCGGCGGGGTTCTGCGTCTACAACGACGCGTCGCTGGCGATCGCGCGGCTGCTGGAGCTGGGGGCCGAGCGGGTCGCTTACGTGGACGTCGACGTGCATCACGGGGACGGGGTGCAGGCGGCCTTCTGGGAGGATCCGCGGGTTCTGACGATCTCGTTGCACGAGCATCCGCGCACGCTGTTCCCGCAGACCGGGTGGCCGGAGGAGACCGGCGGCGGCGCGGGCGAGGGGTCCGCGGTGAACCTGGCGTTGCCGGCGGGGACGGGGGACGCGGGGTGGCTGCGGGCGTTCCACGCGGTGGTGCCGGAGCTGATCGCGGACTTCCGGCCGCAGGTGCTGGTGACGCAGCACGGGGCGGACACCCACTTCGAGGACCCGCTGGCGCATCTCGCGGTGTCGCTGGACGCGCAGCGGGCGGTGCAGGTGGCGTGTCACCGGCTGGCGCATGAGTACGCCGACGGGCGGTGGCTCGCGCTGGGCGGGGGCGGGTACGCCGTGGTGGACGTGGTGCCGCGGTCGTGGACGCATCTGGTGGGCATCGCGGCGGGGCGGGAGATCGCGCCGGAGACGGTGATCCCGGAGGCGTGGCGCCAGGAGGTGTTCGCGCGGACTCGGGAGCTGGGGCCGATGCGGATGACGGACGGCCGGTGGCCGGTGTCCTTCCGGGAGTGGGAGGACGGGTACGACCCGGCGGACCGGCTGGATCAGGCGGTGCTGGCGGTGCGGCGGGCGGTGTTTCCGTTGCGGGGGCTGCTGGCGTAGCTGCGAGGGCTGTCGGCGTCGTCGCGGGGGTCTTGGACCGGCGGCCGGCGATACGGGGGCGGGGCCGGCGGTACGGGCGGTGCTAGCGGGGTCGGCGGTGCCAGCCGTGCCGGCGGGACGAGTGAGGGCCGCGGTGCCGGCGGTGCGCCGGGCCTTCCGTCCAGTTACGCCAACCGCGCGGTGGTCCCCCGTTTCCGGGGCGGAAGCGGATGCCGTCCGGCAGCATCGGTGCATGGTGAGTGCCGGGGTTCTGCGGGAGCATCTGGTGGCGGCCGGGCTGGCCGGGCGGGTGGCCACGGGGCGGGAACGGAGTCTGCGGAGTTACCGGCTGTTCGCTGCTCGGGATCCCCGCGTGCTGATCGGCATCGATCCGGTGGGAGCATGGCGCGTGCCGGATTTGGTGGGATTGATGGCTGAAAGGTGTGGCGTTTCTGGTGACATGAGGTGCGTTTCGGGTCCGGATCTGATTGATCCGGAGCTGACGCTCGCCGCCCTGGACGCCTTCGCGGAGCGGCTCGGGGCCGCGGCGCGGCGGCGGGCGCCGGTGCTCCTCGGGACCGGGCACCCGCACCGGCTGCTCGGCTTCTACGCCGACTTGGCGGACGCCCTCTCGGCGGCGGGATGTGTTGTCCTCACACCGGCGAAGGGTCGCTGTGTCGACATATTGACCCGGTTCGGTCTACGCACACACAACCTCGACTACGTACGAGGAGTCGCGCTCGTGCGGGAACCCGCCGCCCCGGGCCACGGTCGTGCGACCGGCGCACACACGCATTCCCCGCTCCCGATTCGTACCGCTCTGGCCGCCGCGGCGGAGGCCGGCGGACCCCTTCCGGAGCTGGTGATCGGGGACCACGGCTGGGTCTGCGGAGCAGGTCAGCTGGGGTTTGAGGCCATTGGGCTGGCTGACACCGACGACCCCGCGCTCTTCGTGGGGCAGGCCGAGGGGTGCGTGGCCGTCGTCGTTCCGGTTGATGACGCTGTGCGGTCTGCTTACTACCGCCCGCTTACCCGCTACGTACTCAATCGAGCGTGTCTGTCACAGTAGGCCGCCGATGGGTGCACCTCTTCCCCACTTGCATCACCCGCCCCTAGTCTGGGGAGTGAGCACGCAGCGACGAAGAGTCACCGGAAGGGGAAGCCGGTGGCCGTCGAGTGCGGAAGGTTCAGGTGTGTCATGGCAGCTGGCGAGAGGCCTCTGAGCGAGGTTCAGTTCCTTACCGTGGCGGAAGTGGCCGCGGTGATGCGAGTGTCGAAGATGACCGTGTACCGGCTGGTGCACAGCGGTCATCTGCCCGCGATCCGGGTCGGGAGGTCCTTCCGGGTCCCGGAGAACGCGGTTCACGAGTACCTTCGCGACAGCTACGTGGGGGTGGAATCCGCCTGAGACGACGGTCCGGGGGGATCACCACAGGGCATTTTCGATCTCCCCGGTCACCCCGATTACGACCTCAGCGCTCGGTTGGGTAGGCTAGCCCCTCGTAGGTCGTGTGGGCCCATGGCGCCCAAACACCGAGTGATGAGAAGTGAGCGAGGGTAGTCGTGGGCTCTGTTATCAAGAAGCGGCGCAAGCGGATGGCCAAGAAGAAGCACCGCAAGCTGCTCAAGCGCACGCGCGTTCAGCGTCGCAACAAGAAGTAAGGCGACGCGGCAAGCCGCAACGCGCGCAACGCGTTTCTGTGGCCCCCCACCGGGTTCGGTGGGGGGCCACCCGCGTTTCCCGGTGGGCCACCGCGTTTCCCCAGCGGGCCGCACCCGTATCCCCGGCGGGCCGCACCCGTATCCCGCGCGTTTTCCGTCATGTCACGCGTCAGGCGGTCGTCACAGGGCGGTGCCGACCCGCTAAGTTGGCCGCGAGAGGGGAACGCGGCAGGGTACGGGCGGGGACGCAGAGGACGTACGGCTGTACGACGTTGTACGAAGGAAGGCGCTGATCTTGGGCAAGGTCGTGCTCGTCACCGGAGTGGCCCGCCGGCTGGCCGGCCGGTTCGTACGGCGGATCCAGCGTGATCCGGAGGTGGACCGGGTCGTCGCCGTGGACGCGGTGCCGCCCGAGCACCACCTGGGCGGGGCCGACTTCGTCCAGGCGGACATCCGGCAGCCCGGCATCGCCCGGGTGGTCGCGGAGTCCGGCGCCGACACGGTCGTGCACATGGACGTCACGGGCACCGCGCTGGGCGGCGGCAGCCGGGCCACGGTCAAGGAGACCAACGTCATCGGCACCATGCAGCTGCTCGGCGCCTGCCAGAAGTCGCCGACGGTGCAGCGGCTGGTGGTGAAGTCCAGTACGAACGTGTACGGGTCGGCGCCGCGCGATCCGGCCGTTTTCAGCGAGACGACGCCGCCGAAGTCGCTGCCCAGCGGTGGCTTCGCCAAGGACGCGGTCGAGGTCGAGGGGTACGTCCGCGGGTTCGCCCGGCGGCGGCCGGACGTCGCCGTGTGCGTGCTGCGGTTCGCGAACATCCTCGGCCCGTGCGCCGACTCGCCGCTCGCCTCCTACTTCGCGCTGCCGGTGCTGCCGACCGTGTTCGGCTACGACCCGCGGCTGCAGTTCGTGCACGAGGACGACGTGATCGAGGTGCTGCGGCTGGCCTCGCACGAGCCGGCCCGGGGCACCCTGAACAGCGGCACCTTCAACATCGCCGGGGACGGTGTGGTGCTGCTGTCCCAGTGCTCGCGGCGGCTCGGACGGCCCACGGTGCCGTTGCTGCTGCCCGCGGTGACCTGGGCCGGGTCGCTGGTGCGGACCCTGGGCATGACGGACTTCTCGCCGGAGCAGATCCGGCTGCTCACCCATGGCCGGGTGGTGGACACCACCCAGATGCGCGAGACGCTGGGCTTCGAGCCGAAATACACCACCGCCGAGACCTTCGCGGAGTTCGCCCGCGGCCACGGCCCCGGGCTGCTGCCGCCGGAGGCGCTGGCGGGCGCCGTCGACCGGCTGGCCGCCGCGCTGTCCGCCGAGCCGGGCGCGCCCGGCTCGCCGCGCCATGCGGCCGGCCACTCCCCGAGCCAGTCCCCGACGCAGAGCGCCAACTGAGGAGCGCAGCAACGATGGCGGATGCCAAGGTCATTCCCTTCGACGACGACCGGTCCCGCGGAGGCGCCGCACAGCGGCCGTCGCGACGGCGGAGCACGGCCGGCCGGCGCGGTGGGGGCGGGGAGCAGGCGCGGGCGCGCGAGGCCGGCCGTGAGGCGGGTCGCGAGGCCGGTCAGGTGGGCGACGTCCAGCCACTGCCCACGCGCGCCGCGGCGCCGCAGGACGCCCCCGTGAGCGGCGCGCAGGAGCCGCCGCGGCCGGGGGACGCCGGGTCTCTGGACCGGCGGATCGCGGGCGGGCTGGCGTTCCTGCGCCGCCGCCTCACCGGGGACTACGAGGTCGACGACTTCGGCTACGACGAGGAGCTGACCGACCAGGTCCTGATGTCGCTGCTGCGGCCGGTGTACGACAAGTACTTCCGGGTCGAGGTGAAGGGCGTCGAGAACATCCCGGCGGAGGGCGGGGCGCTGATCGTCGCCAACCACTCCGGGACGCTGCCGCTGGACGGCCTGATGATGCAGGTCGCGGTGCACGACCACCACCCGGCCGGCCGTCATCTGCGGCTGCTCGCCGCGGACCTGGTGTTCGTGCTGCCGGTGGTCAACGAGCTGGCCCGCAAGCTGGGGCACACCCTGGCGTGCGCGGAGGACGCCGAGCGGCTGCTGTCGCAGGGCGAGCTGGTCGGGGTGATGCCGGAGGGCTTCAAGGGCATCGGGAAGCCGTTCGGCGAGCGCTACAAGCTCCAGCGGTTCGGCCGGGGCGGTTTCGTCTCCACGGCGCTGCGGCAGGGCGTCCCGATCATCCCCTGCTCGATCGTCGGGGCCGAGGAGATCTACCCGATGATCGGCAACGCGAAGACGCTGGCGCGGCTGCTGGGCTTCCCGTACTTCCCGATCACGCCGACCTTCCCGTGGCTGGGCCCGCTGGGCGCGATCCCGCTGCCGACGAAGTGGACGATCCAGTTCGGCGAGCCGATCCCGACGGACGGCTATCCGCCGGAGGCGGCGGAGGATCCGATGCTGATGTTCAACCTGACGGACCAGGTGCGCGAGCAGATCCAGCACACGCTGTACAAGCTGCTGGTGCAGCGGCGGTCGGTCTTCTTCTGAGCCGTGCACCGGCCGTATGAGCCGTGCACCGGCCGTGGCGGTACGACGACGGGGGCGCCCCTTGCACCACAGGGCGCCCCCGTCGTCGTTCGGCTCTTCGGGCCGCTGTTACTCCGCGTCCTCCGCCTCGATGTCCAGGCCGGGCAGCAGGCCGGGGAGGAGGGGCGGGACCGTGACGTCGGGCTCGGGGGCCGGCGCCTTGGTCTCGGACGGGGAGGCCGTGCCGGTGGTCTTTGGCGGGTCGAGGAGGCCGCCGGTGTTGCCGCCGAGCAGGCCGTCGCCGTCGTTGCCGGAGTCAGCCGACTGGCTGGGCCGTCCGGCGCTGCCGGACTGGCCGGTGTCGGCGCTGCCGCCGCCGGTGCTGGGCACCGAGGAGTGACCGGTGCCGGAGGAACCGGTGGACTCGTCGGTGTCCGGTCCCTGCTGCCCGCCGCCCGTGGGGCCGCCCCGGGCGGGGGGCTGGGGGAGCAGGGACTGCAGCGGGGCGACCTCTTGGTCTATGGCGTCGAAGACCGACGACACCTGCTCGCTGACATCGCCCAGCTGGAGCGGCAGCCGTTCGCGCAGGGCGCCCCAGGCCTCGCGGTGCGAGCGGGAGAACGCGGACAGCGCCTGGATGGGGGCCAGCGAGTCGGGGTCGCGCTGGAAGGCCGCGCTGAGCAGCCGGTGGCCCTCGGAGGCGTCGTGGCGCATCCCGGACAGGGCGCGGCGGATCTCCCCGAGGGACTCGTGGTCGAGGTGGCCGCCGCGGCCGCGCTCCAGCAGCCGGCGGGCCTCGCTCAGGCGGGTGGAGGCCTGGTCGAGATACATCCGGCCGCGCTCGTCGTCCTCGTCGGCCAGGCCCAGTTTGAAGTCCTCGATGCCCCGTTTGAGGCCGTAGAGCGAGTCACCGGGCAGGGCGTCCGAGCTCGCAGCGGCGACTCCGCCGAAGGCCCCGGCGGCGACCCCGACACTGAGGCCGCCGGCGGTGAGGCCCTTGGCCAGCCGGGTGCGCGGCCGGAACTTTCCCAGTGGCGTCGCCCGGTGTGCGCCCCGGGTGCGGCGCTGTTCGGGCACCGATGGGTCCGCCTCGCCGCCCTCCTGCAGCATGGCCTCCATCGCGGCCACCAACTGGGCCCGCTGGACGACCTTCACCTCGGGGTCCAGCTCCGGTTTGGGCAGCTCGCCGAGACTGGTCGCGAGGGCCAACAGGTGGCTCTGTCCGGTCGGCTCCGAGGCATCCGGTGCCGATGCCTCGGGCTGCTCGTCCGCCGTGTCCCGGTCGGACTGCTCCTCCAGAGCCTGGGCGAAGGCGTTCGCCCGCCGGTGCGCCGATACGTTCGCGATCACTGGCGGCACCTCCTCTCGTCATGACGGTCGACTCCCCAGGGGGTCCTGAGGGTTGCACACCCCGGCCGCACCCACACGAACGAGCGATCGGATACAGCCGGGGAGTGACCACAGGGAGCCTGCATCCCGCACAACGAGCGGCGCGGTACTTCGGTTACGGACGGCGGACGAGCGGACCGCGAAGTCAACGCGCTTTCACGGACGGTGAGTTGAAGGCAGCGGAGAGTGCGCGCGGGCCGGAAGCCGGGCGGGGCGGGCCGCGGGTGGCGCGCTCAGCGGGCGTCGTCCGGGAGGAGCCGGGCGAGGGTGCGGACGGCGCGGTACTGGAGGGTCTTGATGGCGCCCTCGTTCTTGCCCATGACACGGGCGGTCTCGGCGACCGAGAGGCCCTGGAGGAAGCGGAGCGTCACGCACTCCTGCTGCTGGGGGTTGAGCCGCCGTACGGCGTCGAGCAGGGCGGCGTTGGAGAGGGACTCGAGGACGGACTCCTCGGGGGAGCGCTCGACCTCGTTGGCGTCGAGCATCTCGCCGGTGGTCACTTCGAGGCGGAAACGGCTCGACTTGAAGTGGTCGGCGACCAGGTTGCGGGCGATCGTGACCAGCCAGGCGCCGAAGTCGCGGCCCTGCCAGGTGAACGTGCCGATGCGGCGCAGGGCCCGCAGAAAGGTCTCGCTGGTCAGGTCCTCGGCGGTGGCCTTGCCTCCCACGCGGTAGTAGATGTACCGGTACACCGTGTCGCTGTACTGGTCGTAGAGGCGGCCGAAGGCTTCGGCCTCGCCGGCCTGGGCGCGCTCCACGAGGTCCATCATCCGGGCGCTGTCGCTGTCGGCGGCCGGCCGGCGCGCGGCGGGGGCGCCGGTGGCACGTCCTCGTCTGCCGACCGCGGCGCCGCCGTCGGCCAGTGCGTAGCACGGGCCCGCGGGCGCGGCGGAGGCGAAGGCGGGGACGGCGTACGCGGTGGGGACGAAGTCGCGCAACAGTCGGTGGACCGTTGCGCGCAGCGTAGCCAGGCCCGAGGCGTCAACCCCGACGTGTGGGTACACGAGACTCCCAGAGGCAGAGCTTCCATCACGTGCAGTGCGGGACCTTTCACCCGTCGTAGCGACGGAGGGGTACCGGTTTGCGTCTGAGGAGAATAACGCTTCGTACAGGCGCTGCTACACCCAGTTGCTCAAATCATCGAATACGTCGCTTCTGTAACCGATTGACGCCGCATCAAGTCGCGCATAGTGACAACTTGTTGATCGGAAAGGTTCGGGTTCCGGGTGGGTCCGAGACGGGTTGTGGCCGGGTGCGGTAAGGAGGGACTGGCCGGGCGTCCGGGTGGGTACGACTGGTGGATTGGCCGCACGCCAGGGCGTGTCGGCCCGGCGGGACGCGCCCGGACCGCTAGCGGCGGCGGCGGTGCAGGGCGATCGCCGCGGCCGTGCCGCCGGCGACCGCGCCCACACCCGCCGCGGCGGGGATGCCGACCTTCGCGGCCTTGCGGCCGGTGCGGTAGTCACGCAGGCGCCAGTCCATCCGGCGGGCGTGTTTGCGCAGCTTGCTGTCGGGGTTGATCGCATACGGGTGGCCGACCAGCGACAGCATGGGGATGTCGTTGTGCGAGTCGGAGTAGGCGGCGCAGCGGGACAGGTCCAGTCCCTCCGCGGCGGCCAGGGCGCGGACCGCCTCGGCCTTGGCGGGGCCGTGCAGGGGCTCGCCGACGAGCTTGCCGGTGTAGACGCCGTCGACGGACTCGGCGACCGTGCCGAGCGCGCCGGTCAGGCCGAGGCGGCGGGCGATGACCTGCGCGATCTCCACGGGGGCGGCCGTCACCAGCCAGACCCGCTGGCCCGCGTCCAGGTGGGCCTGGGCGAGCGCGCGGGTGCCCGGCCAGATCCGCTCGGCCATGTACTCGTCGTAGATCTCCTCGCCGATGGAGCTGAGTTCGGCGACGCGGTGACCCTTGACGATGGACAGCGCCGAGTCGCGGGCGTCCTGCATGTGCTCGGGGTCCTCGACGCCCGCGAGCCGGAACCAGGCCTGCTGCCAGGCGAACCGGGCCAGGTCGCGGGTCTCGAAGAACTTGCGCTTGTACAGGCCCCGCCCGAAGTGGAACAGGGCGGCGCCCTGCATGACCGTGTTGTCCAGGTCGAAGAAGGCGGCGGCCTGCTCGTCGCCGGGCACCGGGAAGGGGGGTTCCGCGCCGGAGACCCCGGTGGCCCCGGCGGACTTGCGCGCGGCCTCAGCCGAGGCCTCGCCTGCCAACACGCTGCGCGCCGTGGCGGAGCGCCTACGGCCCGTGAGCCATCCGAGAGCGGCCATGGCGTGAGCATAGCCAGTTTGTTCGGAGGTTCCGTTCGCCGTGAGGGCGGAGGCGGTGAACACCGGGCGGCCGGCCCGCCGAGGGAGGGCTGAAGCACGGGCCCGAGGCGCGGGAGAATGGCCGGTATGAGTCCCATCTTCCGGCGGCGGGGCGCGGCCCCTCCGCGAGACCGTCTCGTCACCCTCATCCGCAAGCCCGGCTGCCACCTGTGTGATGACGCACAGATCGTCATCGAGAAGGTGTGCGCGGAACTGGGCGTGCCCTGGGAGCAGAAGGACATCACTCAGGACGCTGACCTGCACGATCGCTACTGGGAGCAGATTCCGGTCGTACTGGTCGACGGGGAGCAGCACACCTTCTGGCGAGTCGATGAGGAGCGGCTTCGCAAGGCCCTCACGGCTTAGGATCCATGGCTGTCGTGGTCTCGGGGGCGTGGATCGTGAGGAAGGAAATCGGTCGTGACCCCCGTCACGTTGGCCGGGCAAATCGGACACTATCTTTGTGCACGCGTTCACAAAGACATAGCCTGCTGTCGACGGGGCGGTCTGGGGACGTATGACCGCCTACAGCCCCGCTCTACCCGCAGGAGCACCGTGGCAACTGGCCGAACTCACCGACCGGCGACCCGTAGCCGAGGGATTCCCGAGGCCACCGTCGCCCGGCTTCCGCTGTACCTCCGCGCCCTGACCGCGCTCTCCGAGCGCTCGGTGCCGACGGTCTCCTCCGAGGAGCTGGCGGCCGCGGCGGGGGTCAACTCCGCGAAGCTGCGCAAGGACTTCTCGTACCTGGGCTCCTACGGGACGCGTGGCGTGGGCTACGACGTCGAGTATCTCGTGTACCAGATCTCCCGCGAACTGGGGCTCACCCAGGACTGGCCGGTCGTGATCGTCGGTATCGGCAACCTCGGCGCCGCCCTCGCCAACTACGGCGGTTTCGCCTCCCGCGGCTTCCGGGTCGCCGCGCTGATCGACGCCGACCCGAACATGGCGGGCAAGCCCGTCGCCGGGATCCCGGTGCAGCACACCGACGACCTGGAGAAGATCATCCAGGACAACGGTGTGTCGATCGGTGTCATCGCCACCCCCGCCGGTGCCGCCCAGCAGGTCTGCGACCGGCTCGTGGCCGCCGGGGTCACCTCCATCCTGAACTTCGCGCCGACCGTGCTGTCCGTCCCGGACGGCGTCGACGTGCGCAAGGTCGACCTGTCGATCGAACTCCAGATCCTCGCCTTCCACGAGCAGCGCAAGGCCGGCGAGGAGGCCGCGGGCGAGTCCGCCGTACCGGCCGCCGCCCAGCGCGGCGACTCCGCCGACCAGGGACCCGACGGGGACATGCCCGCCGTGATGCCGGCATGAGCCTCCTCGTCGTCGGACTGAGCCACCGCAGCGCCCCGGTCAGCGTGCTGGAGCGGGCGGCGCTGAGCGCGGACGCGCAGATCAAGCTGGCGCAGGACACCGTCGCCGCCGAACCGGCCGGCGAGGCCGCCGTGCTGGCCACCTGCAACCGCATCGAGCTGTACGCCGACGTGGACAAGTTCCACGCCGGTGTCGCCGAGCTGTCCACCCTGCTCGCCCAGCACAGCGGGGTCGGGCTGGACGAGCTCACTCCCTATCTCTATGTGCACTACGAGGACCGGGCCGTCCACCACCTGTTCTCGGTGGCCTGCGGACTGGACTCCATGGTCGTCGGCGAGGGCCAGATCCTCGGCCAGATCAAGGACTCCCTGGCCCGCGCCCAGGAACTGCACACCGCCGGGCGGCTGATCAACGACCTGTTCCAGCAGGCCCTGCGGGTCGGCAAGCGCGCGCACTCCGAGACCGGCATCGACCGCGCCGGGCAGTCCCTGGTCACCTTCGGCCTGCAGCAGCTCGCCGTCGGCACGCCGGTCGAGGACTGGGTGCGCGGCAAGAGGGCGCTGGTGATCGGCGCCGGTTCGATGTCCTCGCTGGCCGCCGCGACGCTCGCGCGCGCCGGGGTCGCCGAGGTCGTCGTCGCCAACCGCACCCAGGAGCGCGCCGAGCGGCTGGCCCGGATACTCACCGAGGCCGAGGACACGGACGTGCCGGCCCGCGCGGTACCGATGGACGCGGTGCCGGCCGAGCTGACACGTGCCGACATCGCCGTCTCCTGCACCGGCGCGACCGGCCTGGTGCTCGCCGCCGAGACGGTCGCCGCCGCGGTGCGCGACCGCGCCGGCGCGCCGGTCACCGAGGCCGCGGGCCGCCTCCGTACGCCGGACCGGGCGGACGGGAAGGCGGCGGACGACCGGACCGGCGTACGGCCCACGCCGCTGCCGCCCACCAGCGTCGCCACCGAGGACGGCTGCCCGCTGGACCTGTCCGCGGCGCCCGGGTTCTCCGTGATGGGCGAGGCCGCCGTGGCCGGGATGGACGCGGCGACGCTGGAGCAGCACGCCGCCTGGGTCGTCGGCGGCACCACCGCCCGCCGGGAGACCGCCCGGCGCGGGCCCGAAGCGGACGCCGAGCTGATCGGCGCGCTCGCCGCGACCGCCTCCGCCGTCGGCCGGATCCCGGAGCGGCGCAAGCCCGAACCGGTGGCCGCCGAGCGCCCCGAGCCCGTGCTCTTCCTGCTCGACCTCGCCATGCCCCGCGACATCGACGCCGCCGTGCACCGGCTCGCCGGAGTGCGCCTCGTCGACATCGAGTCGCTGGCCGAGGCGTCCGCCGACGCGCCGATGGCGGCCGACGTCGACCAGGTCAGGCGTATCGTTTCCGACGAGGTGGCGGCCTTCGGCGCGGCGCTGCGGGCCGCCCACATCACGCCGACCGTCGTCGCGCTGCGCGCGATGGCCGCCGACGTCGTCGCCGCGGAGATCGCCCGGCTCGACGGCCGGCTGCCCGGCCTGGACGACAAGCAGCGCGGCGAGATCCGGCAGACCGTCCACCGGGTCGTCGACAAACTGCTGCACGCCCCGACCGTGCGGGTCAAGCAGCTCGCGGCCGAGCCCGGCGGCGCCGGGTACGCGGACGCGCTGCGCACCCTGTTCGACCTCGACCCCGAGACGGTGGCCTCCGTCTCCCGCGCCGAGGACAGCACCGAGAAGAACCGAGGGCCACGATGAGTGAGAAGGCGCTGAGGCTCGGGACCAGGCGGAGCAAGCTCGCCATGGCTCAGTCCGGGCAGGTGGCGGAGGCCGTCCGCCAGGTCACCGGGCGGCCCGTCGAACTGGTGGAGATCACCACCTACGGCGATGTCTCCCGGGAGGCGCTGGCGCAGATCGGCGGCACGGGTGTGTTCGTGACCGCGCTGCGCGACGCGCTGCTGCGCGGCGAGGTCGACTTCGCGGTGCACTCGCTGAAGGACCTGCCGACCGCGCAGCCCGCGGAGCTGGTCCTGGCCGCCGTGCCGGTGCGCGAGGACCCGCGTGACGTGATCGTCGCCAAGGACGCGCTGAAGCTCACCGACCTGCCGCGCGGCGCGCGCGTCGGCACCGGTTCGCCGCGCCGCATGGCGCAGCTGCACGCGTACGCCCGCACCCACGGACTCGACCTCGCGTGCGTGCCCATCCGCGGCAACGTCGACACCCGGATCGGATACGTCCGCGACGGCGAGCTGGATGCCGTCGTGCTGGCCGCCGCCGGACTGAACCGGATCGGCCGCAGCGAGGAAGTGACCGACTTCCTGTCGGTCGACACGGTTTTGCCCGCCCCCGGCCAGGGGGCCCTGGCGATCGAGTGCACCGCGGACAACGCGGACCTGATCGCCGCACTCGGCGAGCTCGACGACCCGTTCACCCGGGCCGCCGTGACCGCCGAGCGGTCACTGCTCGCCGCCCTGGAGGCCGGCTGCAGCGCCCCCGTGGGCGCGCTGGCCGACCTTCCCCCACTCTCGGCTCCGCTCGAGCGGGGGGACCCCCAGGCCGCCGGCGGCGGGCAGATTGTCAAGGAAATGCGCCTGCGCGGCGTCGTCGGCACGACCGACGGTGCCACGCTGGTGCAGCTGTCCACCACCGGTCCCGTGCCCCAGACGCACGACCAGGCAGTGGCGCTCGGCCGCGAACTCGCCGCCGAGATGCTCGCCCAGGGCGCGGCCGGTCTGATGGGGGAGCGAGCACAGTGAGCCCCACCACCCTTCCCGCCGGTCCGGAACACGGTCACGTCACCTTCCTGGGTGCCGGACCCGGAGATCCGGGACTGCTCACACTGCGCGCCGTCGAGGCGCTGGCGAACGCGGACGTCCTCGTCGCCGAGCACCAGGTGCTCGACGTCGTGCGCGTCCACGCCAAGCCGGGCGTCGCCGTGGTGAACCCGGACCCGGATCCTTCCTCGGACCGGCTTCCGGGCGCAGGCACGCCCCAGCTGACGGTGGTTGACGGCACGTCAACAACCGTGGTGGCGCCCGTGGAACGGGATGCCGCACATCTTGTCATGGAGGCCGCGCGGGGCGGCAGGCGGGTGGTGCGTGCCGTCTCCGGCGATCCCGGACTCGACGCGTACGCCGCCGAGGAGATGCTCGCCTGCGCCGCCGCCGGGGTGCCCTTCGAGGTCGTGCCCGGTGTCGCCGCCGCCGTCGGCGTCCCCGCGTACGCCGGTGTGCCGCTGCGCGACGCCCAGGGCGCCGACGTGCGGTTCGTCGACGCGCGCACGGCGTCCGACCGGTGCTGGACGGAGGTGGGGGCGTCGGACGGGACGGTCGTCGTGTCGACGACGCTCGACTCCGTGGCGGCGGCCGCGGGGGAACTGGTCGCCGCCGGCCGCAAGCCGGACACCCCGATGACCGTCACCGTCGCCGGGACGACCACCCGGCAGCGGACCTGGACGGCCACCCTCGGCACCGTCGCCCAGACCCTGAAGCAGGCGAAGGTGCTGCCCTCGCCCGAGGGCGGGCAGCCGGTGATAGCCGTGGTCGGTGAGCGTTCCGCCGCCGCCCGGCGCGAGAAGCTGTCGTGGTTCGAGTCCAAGCCGCTGTTCGGCTGGAAGGTGCTCGTGCCGCGCACGAAGGAGCAGGCGGCGTCGCTCTCCGACCAGCTGCGGTCCTACGGGGCCGTGCCGCACGAGGTGCCGACCATCGCCGTCGAGCCGCCGCGCACCCCCCAGCAGATGGAGCGCGCGGTCAAGGGCCTGGTCACCGGCCGCTACGAGTGGATCGCCTTCACCTCGGTCAACGCGGTCAAGGCCGTCCGGGAGAAGTTCGAGGAGTACGGCCTCGACGCCCGCGCCTTCGCCGGGATCAAGGTCGCCGCGGTGGGCGAGCAGACCGCCAAGGCGCTCATCGCCTTCGGCGTGAAGCCCGACCTGGTACCCAGCGGCGAGCAGTCCGCGGCCGGGCTCCTGGAGGACTGGCCGCCGTACGACCCCGTCTTCGACCCGATCGACCGGGTGTTCCTGCCGCGCGCCGACATCGCGACCGAGACCCTGGTCGCCGGGCTCATCGAGCTGGGCTGGGAGGTCGACGACGTCACCGCCTACCGGACCGTGCGCGCCTCGCCGCCGCCGGCCGAGACCCGCGAGGCGATCAAGGGCGGCGGCTTCGACGCCGTGCTGTTCACCTCGTCCTCGACCGTGCGGAACCTGGTCGGCATCGCCGGCAAGCCGCACAACGTCACCGTGATCGCCTGTATCGGCCCCGCCACGGCCAAGACGGCCGAGGAGCACGGCCTGCGGGTCGACGTCATGGCGCCCGAGCCGTCCGTGCACAAGCTGGCGGAGGCGCTGGCCGACTTCGGCATGAAGCGGCGGCTGGCCGCGCTGGAGGCCGGCGAACCGGTGACGCGGCCGAGCGAGCGGCGTCCGGGGGCGCGCAGGCGGCGTACGACGACCTGAGCCGTGGAGCGGGGTGGATCGCGCGTGCGTGTCCACCCCGCTTCATTCCGGTCTCGGACCCTGCGTTCTCATACGGCCCGCACCGGGACTCGGTGCGGGCGACTCCGTCAGTGGGCGGAGGCGTACGGCAGGAAGGTCGCCCACGTGGTGGGGGTGAGGGTGAGGCGGGGGCCGGCGGGGTTCTTGGAGTCGCGGACGAGGACGTGGTCGGGGGCGGTGGCCACCTCGACGCAGTCGGGGCCCTCGTCCGTGCTGTAGCTGCTCTTTATCCACACGTGGTCCGGGCCGGCTCCGCCGTAGGGCTTGAGGGGCATGTCTCTCCAAGCACTTTCTCGATGAAGGCCATCGACTCTCGTGGGCTGAGAGCCTGCGCCCGGATGGTCCCATAACGCATGTCGAGGAGTTGCACTTCCTTCGGATCGGCGATCACACGGCTGATGTGCTGCACTTCGACGTGCCCGACCGTGGTGCCGTCCTTGAGCCTGAGCAGCCTGAACGGCCCGGCGAGACCCGAGTTCTCCTCGTGGCCGAGCGGAAGTACCTGAAGGTCGACGTTGGGGAACTTCGCGATCTTCAGGAGTCGTTCGAGCTGTCCCCGCATGACCGTCCTGCCTCCGATGGGCCGTCGAAGCGTCGACTCGCACTGGACGAAGCTGAAGACGGGCCGGACCGCCGTATCGCTGACGATCTCCTGACGTGCCACGCGGGCTGACAGCCGCTGTTCGAGCTCGTCGGGCGTGAAGGGAGGCCGACGAGCGCTGAACACGGCTCGTGCGTACTCCATGGTCTGCGACGGAGTTGTTGTAGGCGCACAGCTCGACGGCCTCCGCCTCCAGTTTCTTCAGGTCCCGTACCTTCTTCGGATACCGGACCTCCGCCACGTCCCGCTTGAGTGCCGCGACTTTCCCGCCCGCGCCCAGCACCTCGTCCGCCGCGTCCAGGTATTCCGGCCGGGGGATGCGCCGCCCCCGCTCCACGGAGGAGACCAGGTCCTCTCCGTACCCGATGGCCGCGCCGAACTCGGCCTGGGTGAGGCAGGCCGCCTCCCGCCACAGCTTCAACTCCTGGGAGGCCGTGCGCAGCACGGCCCCTGCCTCGTCGTCGTCCGGTCCCGCGTCCCAGTCGCTCACGGCCCTCGCCCTCCCGCCGGCCCTCATACGTTCCGCTTTTTCACAGGCTACGCACGAGCGGACACCGTGAGTGACGGGAATCGTCGGATCACCCCTCGCGGGTCCGCCGCGCCGGAGCCCGGAAACACGTGGACCGGTGGGGTGCGGGCCGGGGCTGCGGGCGGTAAAAGACCAAAGAACCCCGGGAAAAAACCCTCCCAACCAACCAAACCTCGCGTGTGTCACACGGGTGGGTGAAACCGGTCGGTGCGGCTGGCGCGGCGGTGGCGCGGACGTGCAGTCTCGGCCCAGGCACCATCACAACCCCACACATGCATCGGCCCCCGCCGGGACGGCAATCCCAGTGCGAGGGCCTGACCAACGAGGAAGAGAGCACCTTCCCCATGGCTGAGAAGAAGCCTAGCGCTGCCGCGCGCTCGCATCAGGGTGTTCGGCGCAGCGCCACCCGCTCCGGTGTCACCCACGTACGGGCGTCCCAACCCGACCGGTACACGATCGTCGGCAACCACCTCGCCCAGCACCGCGAGCTGTCGCTGACCGCGATCGGACTGGCCACCCACATCCTGTCGCTGCCGGAGGGCGCCCCCGTCGACATCCGCAGCCTCGCCGAGCGCTTCCCCGAGGGGCGGGACCGGATCGCCTTCGCCCTGCGGGAGCTGGAGGCGCATGGCTACCTGGAGCGGGTGCGCGAGCGCACGGAAGCCGGCCGCCTGTACACGCGGACCTACGCCCACCACGTCCCCGCCGCCGAGGGCGCCGCCCGCGCCGCCGACGGAGCCGTGACCGGCGGGGAACCGGAACCGCCCGCGCCTGCCGCACCACCCGTCCCGCCGCAGACGGGGGAGCCCGAGCGCACCCCCGGTGACCGGCACCACGACAGGGCCGTCGCCCTGCTCACGGATCTGCGCCGCACCGACGACCGCCTCACCCTCTCCCGGCGGCAGGTGGACCGGCTCGCTCCCGCCGTCGCCGCCTGGTTCGCCGGGGGCGCCACGACCGCCGTCGTCCACCGCGTCCTGACCGACGGCCTCCCCGAGGACATGCGCCACCCGGCCGGTGTGCTCGCCCACCGCCTGCGCGAACTGCTGCCACCACCCCTGCCCGTTCGCCCTCCGGCCGCGTCCGCCGACGCCGGAACCGCCCGCCGCCCCCACCCGTTCCAGACGTGCGACGGCTGCGAGCGTGCCTTCCGTGCCCCGTGCCCCGGCCGCTGCCGGGACTGCCGTGACCACCCGGACCGGTCCCCGGGGGCGGGCGAGCCGCTCCGGGCGGCGTGACGCGGGCGGTCGCGAACGGCCACGGCCGCCCGCCTCCGGGGGGCGTCGGCTGCATGCGGGGCGCCGACTGGGCGTCGGTAAAGGGGGTGTCGGGGCGGGCGTAGCGTAGGCGTATGACGAAGTACGGATCCTTCCCCGGGACGCGTCCGCGTCGGCTGCGTACGAGCCCCGTCATGCGGCGGATGGTCGCCGAGACCCGGCTGCACCCGGCGGACTTCATCCTGCCCGCGTTCGTGCGCGAGGGCGTGAGCGAGCCGGTGCCGATCGCGGCGATGCCGGGGGTCGTGCAGCACACGCGGGACAGCCTCAAGAAGGCCGCCGCCGAGGCGGTGGAGGCCGGGATCTCCGGGATCATGCTGTTCGGCGTGCCGGAGGAGTCCAAGAAGGACGCCCAGGGCACGCCCGGGACCGACCCCGACGGGATTCTGCAGGTCGCCATCCGGGACGTGCGCGCCGAGGTCGGGGACGACCTGCTCGTCATGTCCGACCTGTGCCTGGACGAGACGACCGACCACGGGCACTGCGGGGTGCTCGACGAGCACGGCCGCGTCGACAACGACGCCACGCTGGAGCGGTACGCCGAGATGGCGCAGGTCCAGGCCGACGCCGGCGCCCATGTCGTCGGGCCCAGCGGGATGATGGACGGGCAGATCGGCGTCATCCGCGACGCCCTCGACCAGATCGGGCGCGAGGACGTCGCCATCCTCGCCTACACCGCGAAGTACGCCTCCGCCTTCTACGGGCCGTTCCGGGAGGCCGTCGCCTCCTCGCTCCAGGGCGACCGCAAGACCTACCAGCAGGACCCGGCCAATGTGCGCGAGTCGCTGCGCGAGCTGGCCCTGGACCTGGAGGAGGGCGCGGACATGGTGATGGTCAAGCCCGCCGGCCCCTACCTCGACATCCTCGCCCGGGTCGCCGACGCGGTGGACGTGCCGGTCGCCGCCTACCAGATCTCCGGCGAGTACTCGATGATCGAGGCCGCCGCCGAGAAGGGGTGGATCGACCGGGATCGCGCCATTCTGGAGACGCTGACCGGCATCAAGCGTGCCGGTGCGCGCTCCATCCTCACCTACTGGGCGACCGAGGCCGCCCAGAAGCTGGGCCGGGACTAGCCGGACCAGCCGGGACCGGTCCTGGACGGTCGGTTCCCGGACTAGTTCAGCGCGTCCTCCATGGAGGACTGCCAGTACGTCACCGACAGGGAGCTGTCGTAGTAGACGCCCTCGGACGGGAGCGGCGGGGTCGCCGAGGCCCCGCCGTTGCTGTTGGGCGTGCCGCCCTGGAAGGAGACGGTCAGCTTGCGGGCGGTCGTGCCGCCGTCGCCGCTGCCGTCCGCCGAGGCGAGCAGGACGCCCGCGTAGCCGGACTCGCCCGGTGCGAGCGTGGGCACCGCCTGCGGCTTGGTCTCCGGCCGGGCCTGCGGCACCCACTGCATCTCGTCGAAGCGGAGCACCGGGTAGTACATGAGGTTGCACGGTCCCGAGCCGGTGTTGGTGACGGTGAGCAGCATGTGGTTCAGCGGGCGGGGCACGGGCTGTGCGGTGACCTTGGTGTTGGAGCCGTTGCAGATGGTGCGCACCGGTCCGTCGTCGGAGCCGGAGCCGGATCCGGAGCCTGAGCCGGCCGACCGTCCCGGGTCCGCCGATTCCGGGGCGTTGCGCGTCGGCTCGGGAGCCTGCCGGGTTCCTTCCGGGGCGCCCGACGGCCGGGCGTTCGTCGGCTTCGCGCTCGGCGTGGCGGCGCTCGGGGCGGTCGCGGACGGGGTGGTGGTCGCTGACGGCTTGCTCTCCACCCGCGCTCCCGTTCCGTCCTCGCAGGCGGTGAGCGCGAGGGCGGTGACGGCGATGCCGGTGGCGGCGAGCAGGCGGGTACGGCGGAACACGCGCATGGCTGAATCCTTCGTTCGAACAGGAGTTGAGGGCCGCCGCTCGACCGTCCGGCGGGAGCGGCGTGCTTGGATGAGAGGAGCCTGCGGTGTGTTCCGTCCCGGCTGCCAGACCTGGCGGGGGAAACGGGACGCTGGAACGCCCGCAGTCGCTTGACCTGGGGGAACAGCCACCGGCTGGAATGCCGGAACGGGACACGGATACGGGGGCGGACAACGGTGTCGGAGGATTTCGCCGCGCTGCTGCGGGAGTTGAAGGAGCGCTCGGGGCTCAGTTACGGGGTGCTCGCGCGGCGGCTGCACATGAGTACGTCGACGCTGCACCGCTACTGCAACGGGGACGCCGTACCGGCCGAGTACGCGCCCGTCGAGCGGCTGGCCCGGCTGTGCAAGGCGTCGCCGCGGGAGCTGGTGGAGCTGCATCGGCGGTGGGTGCTGGCGGACGCGGGGCGCGGGCAGCGCAGGGCGGCTCCGGGGCAGGTGCCGCGGGAGGGCGAGGCGGCGGCGGAACGGGTGCCGGAGGTGGTGCCCGAGGTAGTGCCGGAGGCGGTTTCGGAGGCGGTGCCCAACGTGGTGCCGGAGGCGGTCTCGGAGGCGGTGCCGGACGCGGCGGCCGAGGTGGTGCCGGACCAGGGGACGCCCGAGGTGGCGACCGAGCCCTCGGGGCAGCCCTTCCGCCGGCGGCGGGCCGCGCTCCTCGCCGGTGCCCTCGGCGTCGTCGCAGCCGTGGCGCTCGCGGTGAGCCTGCCGTCAGGGGGCCATGGGGCGCCCGGGGCGACGGACGCGCGCGGACCCGTCGGCGTGGCCTCGTCCGACGGCGGGCAGCGGGCATCCGCGCACGCGTCGGCGTCCCTTCCGCCGTCCGCGTCGGGATCACCGGAGGAGAGGCAGCGCAAGCAGGAGAAGCAGGGGGAGAAGGGCAAGGGCGGAACCGGATCCTCCGCCGGGAGCGCCGCCGACCCCTCCGCGAGCCCCCGTTCCGCGCCCCCGAGGCGCGGCGAGTCCGCCTCCGCCCCGGTGCCGCTGACCGTCACGACCCGCCCGTACGCCTGGGAGTCCCCCTGCTCCCAGCACTATCTGATCGACCGCCCGCCGGGCGAGGTGCCCCCGCCGCCGGTGGAGCTGGAGGCGCCGGCGTGGGTCGCCTCCCAGCGGGCGGTGTCGGCGGGCGAGCAGTACGTGACGCTCACCGTGCAGGGCACCGGTCGGGAGACGGTCGTCGTGGAGGATCTCACCGTGCGGGTGGTGGGCCGGGGCGCGCCGCTGCCGTGGAACGACTACGCAATGGGCGTCGGCTGCGGCGGCGACGTGCCCACCCGGCCGTTCACCATCGCGCTGGACGCGGCGCGGCCGGCGGTGAAGGCGGCGGCGGGCGGCCGGGACTTCCCGTTCAAGGTCAGCGAGTCCGACCCGGAGGTCTTCCACGTCACGGCCGACGCCTCGGCGTACGACGTGCGCTGGTACCTGGAGCTGACCTGGTCCAGCGGCTCCCGGGGCGGCACCCTGCTGATCGGCGACGGGGACAAGCCGTTCCGCACCAGCGGCAACAACGGCCGTCCCGCGTACGACTTCCCGCTGGGCGGCTCCGGGTGGGGCGAGGCGATGGTCGACGCCGACGCCGGCGCCGACGTCGGCGGGTAGGCGTCCGGGGCATACGGGGCGTAGGGCATCCGGGCGTCCGTATCGCGGAAACACCGGTGTAGACGGCAGCTATCTCTCTAGGGTGCGGCCGAGACGGTATGCGACCGTCGTCCCGACGCACCCCAGGAGCCGCACCGTGACCCTCGCCGCCGAGTCAGCGCCCACCGCGTCCAGCCCAGTCCCCGCGACCGCCGCCGCTCCCGTCCCGCCGCTCGCCGCCCGGGTGAGCGCGATCGGCGGGTCGCCGGTCCGGGACATCCTGGCCGTCACCGCCCGCCCCGAGGTGATCAACTTCGCGGGCGGGCTGCCGGCGCCGGAGCTGTTCGACACGGAAGGCGTCGCGGCGGCCTTCCGGGACGTGCTCGCCGAGTCGCCCGCGCGGGCGTTGCAGTACTCCACGACCGAGGGCGAGCCGGCGCTGCGGGCCGCGCTCGCCGCCCGGACCACCGCGCGCGGCCTGCCCACCGACGCCGACGACCTGCTCGTGACCACCGGCTCCCAGCAGGCCCTGTCGCTGCTCGCGACCGCCCTGCTGGAGCCCGGGGACACGGTGCTGGTCGAAAACCCCTGCTACCTGGCCGCACTTCAGGCCTTCGGGTTCGCGGGCGCGCGGATCGTGCCCGTGCCCGGCGACCCGGACGGGATGGACCCGGCGGCGCTGGCGGAGCTGGTGGTGCGGGAGCGCCCCAGGCTGCTGTACACCGTGCCGACCTTCCAGAACCCCACCGGCCGCACCCTGCCCGCCGAGCGCCGCGCCGCGATCGCCGCGGTCGCCGCCCGGCACGGCCTGTGGATCGTCGAGGACGACCCGTACGGCGAGTTGCGGTTCGAGGGGGAGCGGGTGCCGTGGATCGCCGCCCACGACGACGCGCGGGACCGGACCGTGCTGCTCGGCTCCTTCTCCAAGGTCATGGCGCCGGGGCTGCGGATCGGCTGGCTGCGGGCGCCCGCCGCGCTGCGCCAGGCCTGCGCGGTCGCCAAGCAGAGCGCCGACCTGCACACCCCGACCGTCACCCAGCTCGCCGCCGCCCGCTACCTGGCCGACCGCGACCTCGACGCCCATGTGGCGCGCGTGGCCCGCGTCTACGGCGAGCGCCGCGACGCGATGCTCGCCGGGCTGCCGGACGCCCTGCCCGAGGGCTCGACCTGGACCCGCCCCGAGGGCGGCATGTTCCTCTGGGCGCGGCTGCCGGAGCCGTACGACACCACCGCCCTGCTGCCGACGGTCGTGCGCGAGGACGTCGCCTACGTCCCCGGCGCCCCCTTCCACGCCGGCGAGCCCGACCGCGCCACCCTGCGGCTGTGCTTCGTCACCCAGGCTCCGGAGGAGATCGCGGAGGGGCTGCGCAGGCTGGCGCGGGGGCTCGGAGCGGCGTAGGACCGCCCGCGGGCGTTACGTCGGTAACGCCCGCGGGGTTACAGGCGCTCGGGCGTGCGGATGCCCAGCAGGGCCATGCCGCGGTGCAGGGTGCGGGCCGTGAGGTCGCACAGGAACAGACGGTTCTCGACCTGCTCCGGCGACTCCGCCTTCAGCACCGGGCACTTGTCGTAGAAGGAGGTGTAGAGGGAGGCGAGCTGGTAGAGATACGCGGCCAGCTTGTGCGGGGCGTACTCCCTCGCCGCCTCGTCCACCGTCTCCGCGAACGCGTCCAGGTGCAGGCCCAGCGCCCGCTCCGCCGCGTGCAGCTCCAGCTCCGGGCGGGCGGCGGGGCGGACCTCGCCGGCCTTGCGGAGGATGGAGCGGATACGGGCGTACGCGTACTGGAGGTAGACGGACGTGTCGCCGTTCAGCGAGACCATCTGGTCCAGGTCGAACTTGTAGTCCCGGTTCGCCGACGTCGACAGGTCCGCGTACTTCACCGCGCCGATGCCCACCTGGGCGCCCCGCTCGGCGATCTCCTCCTCGGACAGGTCCTGCGCCTTCTCCCGTACGACGGCCGAGGCGCGGTCGATGGCCTCGTCGAGGAGGTCGACCAGCCGGACCGTCTCGCCCTCACGGGTCTTGAACGGCTTGCCGTCCTTGCCGAGGACCGTGCCGAAGGCCAGCTGGTACGCCTTCACGTCGTCGTTCAGCCAGCCGGCCCGCCGGGCGGTCTCGAAGACCATCTTGAAGTGCAGGGACTGGCGGGCGTCGACGACGTACACCAGCGAGGTCGCCTTGAGGTTGAAGACGCGGTCGCGGATCGCGGACAGGTCGGTCGCCGCGTAGCCGTAGCCGCCGTCCGACTTCTGCACGATCAGCGGGACCGGCTTGCCGTCCGGGCCCTTGACGTCGTCGAAGAAGACGCACAGCGCGCCCTCCGAGCGGACCGCCACCCCCGACTCCTCCAGCAGCCGGCAGGTCTCCGCGAGCATGTCGTTGTAGCCGGACTCGCCGACGATGTCGGCATCGCGGATCTCCATGTCCAGCTTGTCGAAGACGGAGAAGAAGTAGATCTTCGACTCGTCGACGAACTTCTGCCACATGGCCAGCGTGTGCGGGTCCCCGGCCTGGAGGTCGACCACCCGGCGCCGGGCGCGCGTCTTGAACTCCTCGTCGGAGTCGAACTTCCGGCGCGCGGCCTTGTAGAGCCGGTCCAGGTTCGACATGGCCTCCTCGCCGGAGGCCCGGAGGTCGTCGCTCGCCTTGTGGTCCAGCTCGTGCGGGTGCTCGTCCAGGTACTGGATCAGCATGCCGAACTGGGTGCCCCAGTCGCCGATGTGGTGGCGGCGCACCACGTTCTCGCCGGTGAACTCCAGCAGCTGGACGACCGAGTCGCCGATCACCGCGGAGCGCAGGTGACCGACGTGCATCTCCTTCGCCACGTTCGGCTGGGCGTAGTCGATGACCGTGGTGCCCGGGTTCGCGGCGGCCGGGATGCCCAGGCGGCCCGTCTCGTCCGCGTACCGCGCGGCCAGGTTCCGCGTGATCGCCCGGTCCGCGATCGTGATGTTGAGGAAGCCGGGGCCGGAGACCTCGACGTCCTTGATCAGCTCGTCCCCGGTGGTCACCCGGGCAACGACCTGCGCCGCCAGCTCCCGCGGGTTCGCCTTCGCCTTCTTGGCCAGCGCGAGGATGCCGTTGGCCTGGAAGTCGGCCCGGTCGCTTCGTCGCAGCAGCGGGTCGACTCCGTCGGCCTCCGGCAGGGCGGAGGCGAGGGCGTCGGCGAGGTGCTGCTGGACGGAGTCGCTGAGGGACGTGACCGAGGCCATAGGTGGGGTGCCGTTCTCCTCGTGGGGATCGATAGACACGGTCAGTATCCCATGGGGGGTAAAGCGGATTTCGCGGCCGCGGGGGCGGGGGGTGCGGTCTGTCGCCGGGTGCGGGCCGGTGGGGGTTGTTCGCGCAGTTCCCCGCGCCCCTGAGACGGGCGGCTGCGCCGCCGTCCCCCGCGCCCCCGGGACGGGCGGCTGCGCCGCCGTCCCCAGGGGCTTCGAAAAGGCGTTTTCTCGGATGCGGCACGTCCTGGGACAATGGGGCCACCATCAAGCCTTCAGCAACAGAGGACGTGCCGATCGTGGCTCAGAGCACCGAGACCACCGACTGGGTCTCCCGTTTCGCGGATGAGGTCATCGAGGAGTCGGAGCGCCGGGCCCCGGGCAAACCGGTCGTCGTCGCGTCCGGGCTCTCGCCCTCCGGCCCGATCCACCTGGGCAACCTGCGCGAGGTCATGACCCCGCACCTCGTCGCCGACGAGATCCGGCGGCGCGGGTACGAGGTCAGGCACCTGATCTCCTGGGACGACTACGACCGGTACCGCAAGGTGCCCGCCGGCGTCACCGGCATCGACGACTCCTGGGCGGAGCACATCGGCAAGCCGCTGACCTCCGTGCCCGCGCCCAAGGGCTCGCCCCACCCGAACTGGGCCGAGCACTTCAAGGCGGCCATGATCGAGGCGCTGGGCCAGCTGGGCGTCGAGTTCGACGGCATCAGCCAGACCGAGCAGTACACCTCGGGGGCGTACCGGGAGCAGATCCTGCACGCCATGAAGCACCGCCACGACATCGACGCGGTCCTCGCGCAGTACCGGACCAAGCCGAAGCCCGCCGCCGCGGTGCAGAAGCAGCAGAAGCCGGTCGACGAGGCCGAGCTGGAGGCCGCCGAGGGCTCCGGCGCCGCCTCCGAGGACGACGGCAGCTCCGGCTCCGCCGGCTACTTCCCGTACAAGCCCTACTGCGGCAACTGCGAGAAGGACTTCACCACCGTCACCTCCTACGACGACACGACCACCGAGCTGACGTACGCCTGCACCGCGTGCGGCTTCTCCGAGACCGTCCGGCTCAGCGAGTTCAACCGCGGCAAGCTGGTCTGGAAGGTCGACTGGCCGATGCGCTGGGCGTACGAGGGCGTGATCTTCGAGCCGAGCGGTGTCGACCACTCCTCTCCGGGCTCGTCGTTCCAGGTCGGCGGGCAGATCGTCGGGATCTTCGGCGGCAAGCAGCCCATCGGCCCGATGTACGCCTTCGTCGGCATCTCCGGCATGGCCAAGATGTCGTCGTCGAAGGGCGGCGTGCCGACCCCGTCCGACGCGCTGAAGATCATGGAACCGCAGCTGCTGCGCTGGCTGTACGCCCGCCGCAAGCCCAACCAGTCCTTCAAGATCGCCTTCGACCAGGAGATCCAGCGGCTCTACGACGAGTGGGACAAGCTCGACGCCAAGGTCGCCGACGGCACCGCGCTGCCCGCCGACGTCGCCGCGCACTCCCGCGCGGTGCGCACCGCCGCCGGTGAGCTGCCGAAGACGCCGCGCCCGATGCCGTACCGCACGCTCGCCTCCGTCGCCGACATCACCGCCGGCCACGAGGACCAGGCGCTGCGCATCCTCAGCGAGCTGGACCCGGCGCGCCCGCTGGCCTCGCTGGACGAGGTGCGGCCCCGGTACGAGAAGGCCGAGGCGTGGATCAACACCCACGTCCCCGCCGACCAGCGGACCATCGTGCGCGAGGAGCCCGACACCGAGCTGCTGAAGTCGCTCGACGACCAGGCGCGCGAGTCGGTCCGGCTGCTGCTCGACGGGCTCGCCGACCACTGGTCCCTGGACGGCCTGACCCACCTGGTCTACGGCGTGCCGAAGGTGCAGGCCGGGTTCTCCGCCGACGCGACGCCCAAGGAGCTGCCGCCGGAGATCAAGACCGCCCAGCGCGCGTTCTTCGTGCTGCTGTACCACCTGCTGGTGGGCCGGGACACCGGCCCCCGGCTGCCCACGCTGCTGCTGGCGGTCGGCCAGGAGCGGGTGCGGCGCCTGCTCGGCGAGTAAGCCGGTCCGTACGACGGAAGGGGGCGCCCGGTGTTCCGCCGGGCGCCCCCTTCCGTCGTCGCGCGCGGGCGCTCACGCGATGTGGTCCTCCTCCAGCTCCGCGTTGAAACGCTGCTGGAAGCGGTCCGAGAGGGCCTTCAGGGCGCTCGGGGTGAGCTTCACGCCGTAGGTCGCCTCGATGTTGTCGCCGAGGACGCCCGGCGTGGGGAAGCTGCCGTCGATCGACTGGCGGAACACCTGGTAGTACGCCTCCTCGTCGGGCTCCGGGGTGCCGCCGCCCTCACCCAGCTCCCGCGTGCGCCCCGGCACGACCGGGATGGGGAAGCTGCCGGTGTCGTCCGCCGGAGGCTCCTCCTGGTACTGGTCCTCGTACTCCTCCGCCAGGCGCTGCTCCTCGTACCACTGGGCGTACGCGGCGTCCGGGTCGTAGTTGGGGTCGTAGTCGCCCTGGTACTGGACCGTGTGCGGGTCGCGGGCGTGCAGCCAGGGGTTCTGCGCGGGCTCCGGGGCCTGCTCCTGGACGGGGCCGCCCTGCTGCCGCGGCGCGGGCGCCTGGGCCGCCGCGGCGAGCTGCGGCTGACCGGGCTGCTGCCCGAGCTGCGGCTGCCCGGTTTGCTCCGCCTGGGGCGGCGCAGGCGGGATCAGGGCCGGTTCGATGCCCGCCGCCGCCAGGCCCGCCGGGGCCGTCTCCGACAGCGGGACGCCGTAGCGGGCCAGCCGCAGCGGCATCAGGGACTCCACCGGGGCCTTGCGGCGCCAGGCGCGGCCGAAGCGGGAGCGCAGCCGGGCCTGGTAGACGAGACGTTCCTGCTCCAGCTTGATCACCTGGTCGTAGGAGCGCAGCTCCCACAGCTTCATCCGGCGCCACAGCAGGAAGGTGGGGACCGGCGAGAGCAGCCAGCGGGTGAGGCGGACACCCTCCATGTGCTTGTCCGCCGTGATGTCGGCGATCCGGCCGATCGCGTGCCGGGCCGCCTCGACGGCCACCACGAACAGCACCGGGATCACCGCGTGCATCCCGACGCCCAGCGGGTCCGGCCAGGCCGCCGCGCCGTTGAAGGCGATCGTCGCCGCCGTCAGCAGCCAGGCCGTCTGACGCAGCAGGGGGAACGGGATGCGGATCCACGTCAGCAGCAGATCCAGGGCGAGCAGGACACAGATGCCCGCGTCGATGCCGATCGGGAAGACGTAACTGAAGTCCCCGAAGCCCTTCTTGAGGGCCAGTTCGCGTACGGCGGCGTACGAGCCCGCGAAGCCGATGCCCGCGATGATCACGGCACCGGTCACGACCACGCCGATGAGAACGCGGTGCATCCGTGTCAGCTGTATGGGCGCGGCCACCCGTACTCCCCTCCCGCTGCGTGTTGTTGCGCGCAACAGAGTGGCACACGTGTGCGGAGAACGAGTGACCGGTCCGTGCAGGGCTGCGCTTTCGTGACCCTCGGGTCAGCTCTTCTTCGCCGGGGCCTTCGACGAGGCGGCCGGTGAACCGGCCGACCCGGACGGGGAGCCGGCCGACGCGGACGGGGAGCCGGCCGGCTTCGACGGCGAGCCGGACGCGCCCGGCGACTTCGCCGCGCCGCCGCCCTCGTTCGCCTCGGTCACCGCGGCGACCACCTCCTTGGCGGCCTTCGTCGCGTCCTTCATCAGGTCGTCGGCGTCCGGCGTCTTCTCGCCGGCCAGGCCCGCGCCGTTGTAGTCCAGGGTGACGACCACGTTCTCCACGCGCGCCACGATCGTCTGCTGCTTGAAGGAGCCTTCCTTCTTCTTCAGGTCGTAGCGCACCGCCGTCGCCTCGTCGCCGGTGCCGGCCAGCGGCTCCGCCTTGGTGTCCTTCGCGCCCTCGACCGAGCGGACGTCGGTGACCTGCTTCTCGTAGTACTCCTGGGCCAGCTCCTCGCCCGAGCCGCGCGTCACATCGGACTCGAAGCGCAGCAGCGAGACGTTCAGCCAGCGGAACTGGGAGCCCTTCACGCCGTTGTTGTCGAGGCTGTTCCAGGAGCAGCTGGCGCGCGACGAGACATCGTCGGAGCTGCCCTCCTTGCCCGACTTCGTGCCCTTCGGGACGAGTTCTTCCAGCGTCTTCTCCGACAGCACGTCACACGGCTTCGGCAGGGTCCGGTACGCCGCGGCCCGCACCGTCGGCGACGGGCTCGCCGGCGTGCTCGCACTGGCCGCCGACGCCTTCGCCTCGTCGCCGGAGCCGGAGTCCGAGGAGCAGCCGGCGGCGAGCAGGATCACGGGGAGGGCGGCGGCGGAGACAAGGACGCGCCCGCGCCGTCCGGCTCGCTCAACACGCTGGTCACGCTTCTCTCGCTGTGCTCGTCGCTGCATGGTTCCTTCACTCATGACGCTCGGTTCCTGCGGTCGGATCGGGTCCGAGGGGCCACGGTACGCGGTGAAGGAACCGTGCGTTTCCGGTTCGGCGGATGTGCGCGGGCGCGCGAAGCGGGGCTAACCGGCCAGCGAGTCGGCCAGTTGGGACGCCAGATTCAGGGCCCTGTCCTGCATTTCCTTGCTGTCCGGCGCCATGCCGACGGTCGCCGGCAGCTCCTCGTACTCGATGGTCACGATGACGTTCGACGTGCGGAACGCCACAGTCACCGTGCGCTGCCTGGCCGTCGAACCACTGCTGCTCAGCTCGTCGTCAACGAACGCCTCGTCGCCGAGGTCGTCAAGGGTGCGGGGCTGGAGACCGGTGGGGGTGGCGCTGGGGGAGCCGGAGCCGGAGGGGGAACCGGTCGGAGAACCGGACGGCGAGCCGGAGGGCGAGGCGCCCTTGGCGGAACCGGCGGAACCGGCGGAACCGGCGGAGGGGCCGGTGGACGCGTCGGCCAAGGGGGCGCCCGAGGAAGCGCCGGCCGACGGCCCGTCGGATCCCTCCGTCGTGCCGGTCGCCGCGGACGTGGCCGCCGCAGGCAGCGGCAGATCCGCCTTCGCCTGCTTCGCGGCGAACAGTTGCTGGGCCTGGTTGTCGTCGCTGACGGTGTTGTCGTACGACACCACCCGCTCCAGGTCGACGAACAGATAGTTCGTCGCCGTCGGGGACGACACCTTCCAACGGCAGCCGACCTTGCGGTCGTTGTCGAAGGTGAGCGTGGCCTCGCCCTCGTAGGCCTTCTCGCGCTGCTCCTCGTCCAGGATCTGCGCGATGCCGGGCAGCAGGTCGTCGAGGGTGTCCTCGCCGACCGCGGAACACGGCTCCGGGAGGGAGCGGTAGCGGCCGGGTTCGACGGTGGCCACGGCGGTGCCGCCGTCGTCGGGGTTGGTGCCGTCCGTGGTGCCGCCGTCGTCGGAGCCGCCGGTGCAGCCGGCCAGCAGGGCCGCGAGGAGCGCGGCGGTGCCGGGTACGTACGCCTTCCGCTGCACGGTCAGGCTCCTCTCGCGGGGTAAATCGGTTGCCGGGCCGATCGCTGCCCGGGACACAATGTGTATCGCACGCGCAGCCGTGAACGCCGGTCCGTTGCCCCTTTCATCGACCTTGGCTCCGGTTTTTGCGATTCGAGAATTCTGTCCTGACTTACGGGGGATGAGGCGTATGTCGTACGTGGAAATGCAGGGCGCGAAGGTGCCGATCCGGATGTGGACCGACCCCACGACGGTCGAGGAGGGCGCCCTCCAGCAGCTCCGCAACGTCGCGACCCTGCCGTGGATCAAGGGCCTGGCCGTCATGCCGGACGTCCACTACGGCAAGGGCGCGACCGTCGGTTCCGTCATCGCCATGCAGGGCGCGGTGTGCCCGGCGGCGGTCGGGGTCGACATCGGCTGCGGAATGTCGGCGGTGAAGACGTCCCTGACCGCGAACGACCTGCCCGGAGACCTCTCCCGGCTGCGGTCGAGGATCGAGCAGGCGATTCCGGTGGGGCGGGGGATGCACGACGATCCCGTCGACGCGGGGCGGCTGCACGGGTTCGGCACGGCGGGGTGGAGCGACTTCTGGGGGCGGTTCGACGGAGTCGCCGAAGCGGTCAAATTCCGTCACGATCGCGCCGAAAAGCAGATGGGAACGCTCGGAAGCGGCAACCACTTTGTCGAGGTATGTCTCGACACGACCGGTTCCGTATGGCTCATGCTGCACTCCGGCTCCCGGAACATCGGCAAGGAACTCGCCGAGCACCACATCGGCATCGCCCAGAAGCTCCCGCACAACCAGGGCCTGGTCGACCGCGACCTCGCCGTCTTCATCGCGGACACCCCGCAGATGGCGGCGTACCGCAACGATCTGTTCTGGGCGCAGGAGTACGCGAAGTACAACCGCTCGATCATGATGGCGCTCCTCAAGGACGTGGTCCGCAAGGAGTTCAAGAAGGCGAAGCCGACCTTCGAGCAGGAGATCAGCTGCCACCACAACTACGTGGCGGAGGAGCGTTACGAGGGCATGGACCTGCTCGTGACCCGCAAGGGCGCGATCCGGGCCGGCTCCGGCGACTACGGGATCATTCCGGGCTCGATGGGCACGGGGTCGTACATCGTGAAGGGTCTCGGCAACGAGAAGTCCTTCAACTCGGCCTCGCACGGCGCGGGCCGGCGCATGAGCCGCAACGCGGCCAAGCGCCGGTTCACCACGAAGGACCTGGAGGAGCAGACGCGGGGCGTGGAGTGCCGCAAGGACTCCGGCGTCGTCGACGAGATCCCCGGCGCCTACAAGCCGATCGAGCAGGTCATCGACCAGCAGCGGGACCTCGTCGAGGTGGTCGCCAAGCTCAAGCAGGTCGTCTGCGTGAAGGGCTAGCCGAGCCGCTTCTCCAGCAGGGTCACCGCGTACGGGCTGCCTGTGCCGTCTGTTTTGGCGGGCTGTTCGCCGACGACCGTGTAGCCCGCCTTCTCGTAGTAGGCGCGCAGGCGGGGGTTGCTGGACAGGCAGTCGAGGCGGGCGTAGGGGCGGGAGGCGGCCCGGATGCGGGACTCGGCGTGGGCGAGGAGGGCGCGGCCGGTGCCCGGTGGGGTGGTGTGGGGGACCGTCATCAGGCGGTGGATGTAGCCGGCGTCCGGGGGGCGGGGGCCCCAGGCCGCCGGGTCGGTCCACCACAGTTCGCAGGCGCCGGTGAGGTGGCCTCCGGCGTACGCCAGCCAGACCTCGCCCTCGGCGACGCGGGTGCGGAAGTGGGCCTCGTCCTTCTCGCCGGGCTTCCACTGCTCGATGCCGCGGGCCAGTTGCCACAGGGCCGCCGTGTCGCGGAGGCGGACCAGGGCGGGGGCGTCCGCGTCGGTCGCTCTGCGGTAGGTGAGCGGCGGCCGGGTGGCGGGGGCGTCGTCGAGGAGGTGGGCGCGCAGGGTCGCCGCGAGTTCCGTCGCGTTCATCGCGAGCGCCTGTTCCACGTAGCCCTCGATCGAGCCGTAGCGGGCCTTCAGGGCCGTCAGGAACAGGCGCATCACCGAGGCGGGGGCGCGGCCGAAGGCCGGCCAGGCGGGGGTGCGGCCGTCGTTGCGCGCGGACCACTCCGCGAGGAGGGCGGGGGTGGCCAGTTCGGTGAGGCTGAAGTCCTCGACGATCGTGGGCTCGTCGACGCCGAGCAGGCCGAGGACCAGCGCCGCCAGTTCGCCGGTGCGGTCCTTGCCCGAGGCGCAGTGGAAGACCAGGGGGGTGCGGGAGCGCGCCGACTCGGTGATCAGTTCCAGGGCGCGGCGGATCTCCTTGGTGCCGTCCTCGGCGACCTCCATGAAGCGTTCGGCGAGGTAGGGGCCGGGGTCGGTGCCGGGGGGCAACGCGGCCTGGTCGTACGGGCGGTGCTCGATGCTGAGGTTGTGATAGGCGAAGGACGGGTGCTCCGGGACGCGGCCGCGGGCGTCGATCTCCCAGGGGTGGCGCAGGTCGATGACCGTGCCGATGCCCAGGGTGAGGAACCGGTCCCAGTCCGGGGTGCCGGGGGCGAGCTTGCCGAGGGAGTCCGAGCGGTACAGGCGGCCGGGCCGGACGCGCCGGCCGTCTGTCGTCGGATAGCCGCCCAGGTCACGGAAGTTGTGCAGACCGGCGAAGGGGAGGTGTCTGTCCACGTCCGCGAGCCTACGGGTCCGCTCCGGCCGTTGACCCGTCACCGGTTCCGCTGCCCGCCCCCGCTGCCCGCCCTCACCGCTCGCGCCGCTACTCGCCCTGCTTCTCCCGGTGCAGCTTGGTGTTGGAGGCCTGGGCGCGCGGGCGGACCACCAGCAGGTCGATGTTGACGTGGCTGGGGCGGGTGACCGCCCAGGTGATGGTGTCGGCGACGTCGTCGGCGGTCAGTGGGTCGGGCACGCCCTCGTAGACCTTCGCCGCGCGCTCGGCGTCCCCGTCGAACCGGGTCAGCGCGAACTCCTCCGTCTTGACCAGACCGGGCGCGACCTCGATGACCCGGACCGGGCGGCCGACGATCTCCAGGCGCAGGGTCTCGGCGAGGACGTGGGCGCCGTGCTTGGCGGCGACGTAGCCGGCGCCGCCCTCGTAGGTGCCGTGCCCGGCGGTGGAGGAGACGACGACCACCGTGCCGTCGCCGCTCGCCTCCAGCTTGGGCAGCAGGGCCTGGGTGAGGTTGAGGGTGCCGATGACGTTGGTCTCGTACATCTGCCGCCAGTCGGCCGGGTCGCCGCTCTCGACCGGGTCGAGGCCGAGGGCGCCGCCCGCGTTGTTGACGAGGACGCCGACGGTCCGGAAGGCGGTGGCGAACTCGTCGACGGCCGGGCGGTCGGTGACGTCCAGCTGGTAGGCGGTGGCGGAGTGGCCGGCCGCGTTGATCTCCTCGGCCAGTGCCTCGATGCGGTCCTTGCGGCGGGCGGTCAGCACGACGCGGTATCCGGCGGCGGCGAGCTGCCGGGCGGTGGCGGCACCGATTCCGCTGCTCGCACCGGTGACGACGGCGATGCGGGACGCGGCGGGCGGGGTCATACGGCTGCTCCTCGGGCGGTGGGGCGGGGGGCGGGGGCGACGGCAGGCGGGCGGTACGGGGCGGGACGGACGGTGCGGTGGTACCGCTCGCCAGGATAGGCGTCGGCTCCGGTGGGAGAATGAGTCGGGTGAGTCGGGTGATCCTCCCGATCGGAGGTGGATCATGGGAGAGGCGCGCGAGCTGATGGACCGGCTGACCGCGTCCGTCACCGGGCACGGGCACCTGGAGGCGCTCACCGACCTGTTCGCCGAGGACGCGGTCGCTCTCACCCCGGACGGGGAGCTGCGGGGGCGGGGCGCCGTCGTCGAGTGGTGGGGCCAGCTGACGGAGGCGGTGCCGGACGCCTCGTACCGGCCGGTGAACTCGTACGAGGTCGGTGACACGGCCATCGACGAGGGGGTCTACTCGGGGCGGAACACCGGGCCGGTGCGGCTGCCGTCGGGTGAGGCGCTGCCCCCGACGAACCGGGAGTTCGAGCTGCACGGTGTCGATCTCGCCACCGTCAGGGACGGGCGGATCGTCAGCTACCGGGTCTACTTCGACCAGATGTCCTTCCTCGACCAGCTGGGGCTGCTGCCGGGCGGGGAACCGGAGCGGGGCTGAGCGCCGGAGCCGAGCGGAGAGCCGGAGCGGGGCTGAGTGCCGGAGCCGGGACGGGCGCCGGAGCAGGGACGGGAGCAGGGACGGGTGCCGGAGCCTGGCTGAGCGCCGCCGCGCGGTGTCACTCGCCGCGCGGCGCCCACATGATCACCGCCATGCCGGCGAGGCAGATCAGCGCGCCGGCGAGGTCCCAGCGGTCGGGCCGGTAGCCGTCGGCGAGGACGCCCCACAGGATCGATCCGGCGACGAAGATCCCGCCGTACGCGGCGAGGACGCGCCCGAAGTGGGCGTCCGGCTGGAGGGTGGCGACGAAGCCGTACGCGCCGAGGGCGAGCACCCCGCCGGTCACCCACAGCCACCCGCGGTGTTCGCGCAGGCCCTGCCAGACCAGCCAGGCGCCGCCGATCTCCAGGACGGCGGCGACGACGAAGAGGGCGGCGGAGCGGAGCACGGTCATGCCGGTCAGCGTCGCACGCGCGCGCCGGCGGGCCGGCACCCCGTCCTCGCCCTCGCCGCCACCGGCACCGCTGTCACCTGATGGACGGCGCCTGCCGCCGCCCCCGCGTGGGATACATCCGTCCGGGACGCCTAGGACTGCGGTGTGTGAGGAGTGGGTGGCGTGCGCGGACGAGGGTGTGTGGTGGGTACGGCGGTGGCGGCGCTGCTGCTGGGAGCGGGGCCCGGCGTGGCCGGGGCCGGTGAGTCGCGGGTGAGCGGGGTGCGGGCCGGTGTGCCCGAGGCGGATCTGGCGTATCACGGCGCGGCGGCGCTCGCGGGCGGGTGGCTGGACGTGCGGTTCCTGCCGCGCAACCACGGCCCCTCGGCCGTACCGGAGGCGACGGTACGGCTGCGCTGGTCGGCGGAGCCGGAGAGCCGGCAGGAGCTGCCGCAGGGGTGTGCCCGGTCGGGGGAGCGGGTGGTGCTGTGCCGGCTGGGGGCGCTGGCGGCGGACGGGCTGGGGGAGCAGGTCCGGCTGCGGGTGCGGCTGCGCGGGGCGCCCGCGGAGGTGCTGATGGAGTTCGACACGGTGTGGCGCGGCGGCACGGTCGACCGGAACCGGGAGAACGACCGGCAGCGGGTGCTGGTGCTGGACACCGGGGATCCGTACTACTTCTGAGCCGGGAATAAGGGGCCGTCTCGTTCCGTTCGAAGCTTATAGTTGAACGGTCAACCAATGGAGGCGGCCATGCAGTTCGGGATCTTCAGCGTCGGCGATGTCACGCCGGACCCCACCACGGGGCGGACGCCGACCGAGCGCGAGCGCATCAAGGCCATGGTCGCCATCGCGCTGAAGGCCGAGGAGGTCGGGCTGGACGTCTTCGCGACCGGTGAGCACCACAACCCGCCGTTCGTGCCGTCCTCGCCGACCACCATGCTCGGCTACATCGCCGCCCGCACCGAGCGGCTCATCCTGTCCACGGCCACCACGCTGATCACCACCAACGACCCGGTGAAGATCGCCGAGGACTTCGCGATGCTCCAGCACCTGGCCGACGGCCGGGTGGACCTGATGATGGGCCGCGGCAACACCGGCCCGGTCTACCCCTGGTTCGGCCAGGACATCCGGCAGGGCATCAACCTCGCCATCGAGAACTACGCCCTGCTGCACCGCCTGTGGCGCGAGGACGTCGTCACCTGGGAGGGCAAGTTCCGCACGCCGCTGCAGGGCTTCACGGCGACCCCGCGGCCCCTGGACGGCGTACCGCCCTTCGTCTGGCACGGCTCCATCCGCTCCCCGGAGATCGCCGAGCAGGCCGCGTACTACGGCGACGGCTTCTTCCACAACAACATCTTCTGGCCCGCCGACCACACCAAGCGGATGGTCGAGCTGTACCGCACCCGGTACGCCCACTACGGCCACGGCACCGCCGAGCAGGCGATCGTCGGACTCGGCGGCCAGGTGTTCATGCGGAAGAACTCGCAGGACGCGGTGCGCGAGTTCCGGCCGTACTTCGACAACGCGCCGGTCTACGGCCACGGGCCCTCCCTGGAGGACTTCACCGCCCAGACCCCGCTCACCGTGGGCACGCCGGAGCAGGTGATCGAGAAGACCCTGACCTTCCGCGAGTACGCCGGTGACTACCAGCGCCAGCTGTTCCTGGTCGACCACGCGGGGCTGCCGCTGAAGACCGTGCTGGAGCAGATCGACCTGCTCGGCGAGGAGGTCGTCCCCGTACTGCGCGAGGCGTTCGCGGCACGGCGGCCGGCCGGTGTGCCGGAGGCGCCCACCCACCAGTCCCTGCTGGCCGCCGCCAAGGACCCGGCCGCGAAGGATCCGGCCGCCAACGGCCCGGCCGGCACCGACCCGGCCACTCAGGACCTGGTCAAGGACCCGAAGGAGACCGTGGCATGAGGCTCGTCGTCGTCTCGGCGGGGCTGAGCGTCCCGTCGTCCACCCGGCTGCTCGCCGACCGGCTGGCCGCCGCCACCGCCGCGCGGACCGGCGCTCAGGTGCGGGTCGTGGAGCTGCGCGACCTCGCCGTGGAGATCGCGCACCACCTCACCAGCGGCTTTCCCGGGCGCAGGCTGGCCGCCGCGCTCGACGCGGTGACCGGCGCGGACGGGCTGATCGTGGTCACGCCCGTCTTCTCCGCCTCCTACAGCGGCCTGTTCAAGTCGTTCTTCGACGTGCTGGAGCGCGACGCGCTGGCCGGGAAGCCGGTGCTGATCGCCGCGACCGGCGGCTCCGCCCGCCACTCACTGGTGCTGGACCACGCC
The DNA here is from genome assembly GCF_040678395.1 of Streptomyces sp. NPDC052687. Taxonomy (NCBI): domain Bacteria; kingdom Bacillati; phylum Actinomycetota; class Actinomycetes; order Kitasatosporales; family Streptomycetaceae; genus Streptomyces; species Streptomyces sp. NPDC052687. The sequence goes on from NZ_JBFATR010000001.1 coordinate 38,301, forward strand.
CTGCGCCCGCTCTTCGCCCACCTGCGCGCCGTCGTCGCCCCGACCGGGGTCTACGCCGCCTCCGAGGACTGGGGCGCGGAGGGCCTGGAGGGGCGGATCGAGCGGGCGGCGGGGGAGCTGGCGGGGTTGATGGGCGCGGTGGGTGCCGGGGCCGCGACGGCCCCGGCCGCGGTCGCCCCTGCAGCGGTCGCCCCGGCCGTGCCGCAGCAGCAGGGCGCCTCCGATGCCGCCGGTGAGCTGACCGTCGTGCCCTTCGAGGAGCAGCTCGCCGCGCTGCGGCGGAGCGGGTGAGAGGGCAGTAAGAAGCGGGGCCGGGCGTCGCCGGCGGCGGTCGTACGGCCGTACGGCTTTGCCACACTGGGACGCGTGGCCCCGACTGTTCTGCTCGCCGAAGACGACCGCGCGATCCGGCACGCCCTGGAGCGGGCGCTGACCCTGGAGGGCTACCGGGTGACGGCGGTCGCCGACGGCGTCGAGGCGCTGGCGCAGGCGCACCGCACCCCGCCGGACGTGCTGGTCCTGGACGTGATGATGCCCGGGATCGACGGCCTCCAGGTGTGCCGGGTGCTGCGCGCCGAGGGCGACCGTACGCCGATCCTGATGCTGACGGCGCTGGTGGAGACCGCGGACCGGATCGCGGGCCTGGACGCCGGCGCCGACGACTACGTGGTGAAGCCGTTCGACGTGGAGGAGGTCTTCGCCCGGCTGCGCGCGCTGCTGCGGCGGACGGCCGACGCGCCCGGGATGCCGGTGCGGCAGGCCGCGCCGGCGCCCGTGCCCGCGCCCGCGAGACCGGCCGGGGACCGGCTGATCGAGGCCGCCGGGCTGCGGATGGACCCGCGGGCGCGGCGGGCCTGGCGCGGCGAGCGCGAGCTGGAGCTGACCCGCACCGAGTTCGAGCTGCTGGAACTGCTGGTGCGCAACGCGGGGATCGTCCTCGACCACTCCACGATCTACGACCGCATCTGGGGCTACGACTTCGGGCCGGGCTCGAAGAACCTCGCCGTCTACGTCGGCTATCTGCGCCGCAAGCTCGACCAGCCCGGCGCCCCGCAGCTCATCCACACGGTGCGCGGCGTGGGCTACGTGCTGCGGGAGAGCTGAGTGGGGTGGCGGCCGCGGCTGGTGTCGCTGGGCACCACGTTCGCGGTGTCCTTCGCGACGGTCACGGCCGCGGTGACTCTTCTCGTCGGCTTCCTGTCGTACAACGCCGCCGCCCGGCTGGTGCGGGTGGACCAGGTGTCCGTGTTCGACGAGGTCGTGCAGGATCTGCGCGGTGAGGTGCGGCAGTACCGGATGAGCCCGGCGGACTTCTCGTCCTCCGCGCCGGGCCACGACCTGGTACGCCCGGCCCGCACCGATGTGCAGGTGCTGGGCCCGGACGGCGGCATCGTCGACAAGGGCAACCCCGGCCTGCCGGTCACCGGCTCCGACCGGGAGGTCGCCGCGGCGTGGACGGCCGGGCAGCTCGTCGTGCACGCGGACGTCGACGTCGGTGACGACGTCTACCGCGTCGCGACCGTCGCGCTCGGCGGCGGCCGGGGCGCGGTGCAGGTGGCGCAGGAGTTCAGCGACACCGAGGACCTGCTGCGGGCGCTCCAGCAGCGCACCGTGCTGCTGATGGCGGCGGTGGTGGTCGCGGCCGGGCTGTTCGGCTGGTGGCTGGCCCGGCGGATCACGCGGCGGCTGGTGATCCTCACCGACGCCGCGGAGGCCGTCGCCCGCACCCGCCGGCTCGGCATCGAGGTGCCGGTCACGGGACACGACGAGGTGGGGCGGCTCGGCCGCGCCTTCGACCGGATGCTCGGCCGGCTCGCGCAGTCCGAGGAGGACCAGCGCCGCCTGGTCCAGGACGCCGGCCACGAGCTGCGCACGCCCCTGACCTCCCTGCGCACCAACATCTCCCTGCTGCGCCGGATCGACGAGCTGCCGCCCGAGACCCGCGCGGAGCTGGTCGCCGACCTCGGCCAGGAGGCCCGTGAACTGACCGATCTGGTGAACGAGTTGGTGGACCTGGCGGCCGGTCAGTCCGACTCGGAGCCACCGCAGCGGGTCGACCTCGCGGACCTCGCCGAGGACGTGGTGGGCCTGGCCCGCCGGCGTACCGGCCGGCAGATCACCCTGCGGGCCGCCGGCGACACGACGGTGCGGGGCCGGCCGGGGATGCTGACCCGGGCCATGTCCAACCTCGTGGACAACGCCGCGAAGTTCGACCGCACGGGCACCACCCCCATCGAACTGGTCGTCATGGGCCCGGCTCCCGGCGCCCTCGGCCCGGTGCGCGTCGAGGTCCTCGACCGCGGCCCCGGCATCGCCGCCACCGACCGCGACCGCATCTTCGACCGCTTCTACCGCGCCCCCGACGCCCGCTCCCTGCCCGGCTCCGGCCTCGGCCTGTCCATCGTCCGCGAGGTGGCCCTCGCCCACGGAGGCACCACGTTCGCCTGCCCGCGGGCCGGGGGCGGGTCGGCGATCGGGTTCACGGTGCGGGCGGGTGCGCCGGAGACCGGGGACCGCGCCTGAGCCGGTGCCCGAGGAGCAGGGCGACGATCACCACACGATCACGCATCCACCTCCGCCCCCGGCGCGCTCCTGGTGCCGCGGGCGGATCTCTGGTTCCCGTCCTGCCGTCCGTCACCGCGGCTTCAGACCGGGGCCTCGGGTCTTGCCCGCGGCGGTACGGACCGGCCCCCCGCTTCCTCGCGGGGCCTCGGCAGCCGTACGCCGAGCCGCCGTGCCGTCCGTCGTCCCAGGCGGGGCAGGGCGGTGTAGAAGCGGTCGGGCAGGAACACGGCATCGGCGATGATCATGGCACCCGAGAAGACCGGCAGCCCCAGCAGCACCGCGATGCCGGGGAGCTTCCGCATCTGCTCACTTCTCAGATGCCGGGGAGCTTCCGCATCTGCTCACTTCTCATCAGAGGTCACCTTCCACCAGGGCAGGAGCCGGTTCTCGACCGGTTTCGGCGGGTGGTCTCCGGCGTCGGCGCCGGGTGCCGCGACGGGGAGCGTGAGGACGCGGATGTGAAGGAAGTCGATGTCGCGGCCGCTGTCGCCGCGATGCTCGGCGATGCGGTCCGAGGCGATGTTGTTCAGGTATTCCTGGATCATCACGGCCCGTTCGGAGCGTGCCGTGTCGTCCTCGCCGTGTGTTTCGGTGCAGGAGGCCCAGGCGCGGCGCAGCAGATTCTGTGCCGTGTGGCTGGGAAACACATGGTGTTCGACGGCCCCAGGTGGCGCCTCATGACGGTGGGGTTGACGTTCGCCGCCACGACCGGTCTGCCTCCTGCTTCAAGTCATCGTGCCGGCCCGCGGATTGCCATGGGGCAGGACGTGTGGATCGTGTGCCGCGCCGTCCTGCTCCGGGAAGTCGAAAAGGGAATCTGCTCTTGTAATGTGCCCGCGTGGAAGCCGTCAGGCCTTCCGGATCGCGCGCTCCTGCGGAGCGAAGGGGAAGCGGCGGCGATCCGCCCGCCGCCCGGGCCACTCGGCGTCACGGCGCCCCGGAGGGCCGGTGGCCCCGGCATCAATGCGCCGGCACCTGACGGCCTCCTCCGGCACTGCAGCGGGCGAGGTCCGAAGACCTCGCCCGCTACCAGGAAGACCACTGATCAGTGAGCCCCGCTCAGGGCCACACCAGGCAATAAGGCTGATGCCCCGCCTCGTGCAGGCGGTGGCTGAAGTCCTGCCACTCGTGCAGGAGCTGGTACACGTTGAACGCGTCCCGGGGGCCGCCGCGGTCCGGGACCGTGGACCAGATGAAGGCCGCCGCGCCGACGGCCTCCTCGCCGATGTCGCGGAGGGGGTCGACGACCGTCATGGGGAGTTTCACCACGGCGTAGTCGGGGTGGAGGACGACGAGCTCCAGGGGCGGGACCTTGTGCAGGGGGACGCCCTCGATGCCGGTGAGGACCATCGCGGCCATCGTCTCCGGCTTGATCTTGGTGAACATGCCGTTCATGCCGAGTTCGTCGCCGCCGAGTTCCTCGGGGCGCATCGAGATCGGGACACGGGCCGCGGTCGCGCCGTCCGGCGCGCCGAAGTACTTGTACGTCACCCCCACCCGACCACCATTCCTGCTCCCCGCCCGCAGGCGGTCGATCCGTCCGTCGTCCATACGTCGGTCGAACCGCTCGGGTTCACTCGGTAGATTCCGTGCCTGACGTGTCTCGGTCGTGTCCTCCGCCTCGCGTCGGTGCCTTCCCCGCCGGGCACGTCGAGGACCCAGGTCGTCAGTCCCCTCGCCCAGTCCGCCACCGCGATGCATATCTCCACCCGACTGCTGTTCTAGGACGCGTGGCCCCCGCCGCGCAACCCGATCATCGTGTCAGTGACCTCCCCCACGACCGCGCGCCGAAACGTGCCGGGAAACACCGGTCCGCCAGATCCTCGCGCCGGGAGTTCGGCCCCTCTGACCAAGCCATGCCCAGTCTCGCAGATGGGTGGGGCCGACGCTCGGTTCTCCGGCCGCCTACCCTGAGGAGGTCACCCAGCAACCGGAGTCCGAGAAGTCGGAGAAGTCGCAGGTCATGAGCGAACTGCCCTATTCATACGAAGCGCCTGCCTCGCAGGCCCTGTTCGACCGTGCGGCGGCCGTCACGCCCGGCGGCGTGAACTCCCCGGTGCGCGCCTTCCGCGCCGTGGGCGGAACGCCCCGGTTCATGGTGTCCGGGAAGGGGGCCTGGCTCACGGACGCCGACGGGCGGGAGTACGTGGATCTCGTGTGTTCCTGGGGGCCGATGATCCTCGGGCACTCGCACCCCGAGGTCATCGCCGCCGTGCAGGAGGCCGTCGCCCGCGGCACGTCCTTCGGAACGCCGGGTGAGGGCGAGGTCGCGCTCGCCGAGGAGATCGTCGCCCGGGTCGCGCCCGTGGAGCAGGTGCGGCTGGTCTCCAGCGGCACCGAGGCCACCATGTCGGCCATCCGGCTCGCCCGCGGGTTCACCGGGCGGGCGAAGGTGATCAAGTTCGCCGGGTGCTACCACGGGCACGTCGACGCGCTGCTCGCCTCCGCCGGGTCCGGGCTCGCCACCTTCGCGCTGCCCGACACCCCCGGTGTGACCGGCGCGCAGGCCGGCGACACCATCGTGCTGCCGTACAACGACCTCGACGCCGTGCGGGCCGCCTTCCGGGCGCACCCCGGCGAGATCGCCTGTGTGATCACCGAGGCCTCGCCCGGCAACATGGGCGTCGTCCCGCCGATGCCCGGCTTCAACCAGGGGCTGAAGGACGTCTGCGCCGAGAACGGCGCGCTGTTCATCTCCGACGAGGTCATGACCGGGTTCCGCACCAGCCGCGCCGGGTGGTTCGGCGTCGACGGTGTCGTCCCGGACCTGATGACCTTCGGGAAGGTCATGGGCGGCGGGTTCCCGGCCGCGGCCTTCGGCGGCCGGGCCGACGTCATGGCGCACCTCGCGCCCGCCGGGCCCGTCTACCAGGCCGGCACCCTCTCCGGGAACCCGGTCGCCACCGCCGCCGGGCTGGCCCAGCTGCGGCTGCTCGACGACGCGGCGTACGCCAAGGTCAACGCAGTCTCGGAGCAGATCCAGGCGCTGGTCAGCGAGGCGCTGACGAAGGAGGGCGTCGCGCACACGCTGCAGAACGCCTCCAACATGTTCTCCGTCTTCTTCACCGACCGTCCGGTGCGCGACTACGACGACGCCAAGGCGCAGGAGTCGTTCCGCTTCACCGCGTTCTTCCACGCGATGCTGGCGAACGGCGTCTACCTGCCGCCGTCGTCCTTCGAGTCCTGGTTCGTCTCCACCGCCCACGACGACCGGGCCGTCCAGAAGATCGCCGACGCCCTCCCGGCGGCGGCCCGCGCGGCCGCGGAGGCCACGGCATGAGCGCCGCGGGCCGGGACATCACCGTCGTCTACCTGATGCGGCACGGCGAGGTCGCGAACCCGGACGGCATCCTCTACGGGCGGCTGCCCGGGTACCACCTGTCCGACCTCGGGCGGCGGATGGCCGACCGGGTCGCCGAGCATCTGGCCTCCCGCGACATCGCCCACGTCGGCTCGTCGCCGCTGGAGCGCGCGCAGGAGACCGCGGCGCCGATCGCCAAGGCGCACGGCCTGGACGTCGCCACCGACGCCCGGCTGATCGAGGCCGACAACGTCTTCCAGGGCAAGACCTTCGGTGTCGGCGACGGCGCCCTGAAGCGGCCGGAGAACTGGAAGCACCTGGTCAACCCGTTCAAGCCGTCCTGGGGCGAGCCGTACATCGACCAGGTGGTGCGGATGATGGGCGCGCTGGACGCCGCCAAGGACGCGGCCCGCGGGCGCGAGGCTGTGCTGGTCAGCCATCAGCTGCCGATCTGGATCGTGCGGTCGTACGTCGAGCGGCGGCGGCTGTGGCACGACCCGCGCCGCCGGCAGTGCACCCTCGCCTCGCTGACGTCCTTCACCTACCAGGGCGACCGGATCGTCTCCGTGGGTTACAGCGAGCCCGCCATCGACCTGGTGCCCCCGCATCTGCGCGCCGGTGCCCGGCCGGTGAAGGGGCAGGACAAGGCGTTCGGGGCGTGAGGTACGTACGTCCGTAAGTGCCGCGAAAGTCCCGCGCGTCTGGTTTTTGTGAAAAGAAGATGATTTCGGGGCAACCAACCCGTTCGTCGTGCCCTCTGTCCAGGTGAACCAGCACAGAGCACGACGGACGGGGACGGCATGCGTCACATCAGCCGCAGGGGAGCGATCGGACTCGGGGCGGGGGCCGCCGCCGCGCTCGGGATCGCCGGGTGCGGGAACCCCACCCCTTCAGAGGGCGTCGGTCACGCCGGTGGTTCCCCCGGGCGCAAGAACGGCGACCAGAAGCCGAGCCGGCCCCCGGCCCGTCCGCTCGGTGACGGCTCGACCGCCTACACCGGCAAGCAGCCCCACCAGCCCCCGGCGCCCGAGCCGCTGGAGCCGGGGCAGACCCCGCCGCAGTTCGTCGTCTTCTCCTGGGACGGCGCCGGCGAGGTCGGCAACGGGCTCTTCCCGCGCTTTCTGGACCTGGCGAAGGAACACGGCGCGCACATGACCTTCTTCCTCTCCGGGCTGTACCTGCTGCCCGAGTCGAAGAAGCGTCTCTACGACCCGCCGAACAACCCGCGCGGCGCCTCCGACATCGGCTACCTCACCGACGGCCACATCAAGGACACGCTGACGTACGTCCACCGCGCCTGGCTGGAGGGCCACGAGATCGGCACCCACTTCAACGGCCACTTCTGCGGCGAGGGCCGCGGCTCGGTCGCGCACTGGACGCCGCAGCAGTGGCGCAGCGAGATCGACCAGGCCAAGTCGTTCGTCAAGGAGTGGAAGAGCAACACCGGGTGGACCGAGCTGCCGCCGCTGCCGTTCGACTACGACAAGGAACTGGTCGGCGGCCGTACGCCCTGTCTGCTCGGGCAGGACAACCTGCTGCCGACGGCGCGCGAGCTGGGCTGGCGCTATGACGCGTCCTCGCCGGGCGGGCGCCAGGTCTGGCCGGTGAAGAGGCAGGGCATATGGGACCTCCCACTGCAGCAGATACCTTTCCCCGGGCGCTCCTTCGAGGTCCTGTCCATGGACTACAACATGCTCGCCAACCAGTCCCTGAACTCCACGAACGCGCCCGCGCACAACCACCCGGCGTGGCGGGAGCAGTCGGCGCAGGCGTACATCCAGGGCTTCAAGCGGGCATACGAGACAAATCGGGCACCGTTCTTCATCGGCAACCACTTCGAGCAGTGGAACGGCGGCATCTACATGGACGCCGTCGAGGAGGCGCTGACCCACATCGCGCGCGAGAAGGACAAGGGCGGAGACGTACGGCTGGTCTCCTTCCGGCAGTTCACGGACTGGCTGGACGTCCAGCGGCCCGAGGTGCTCGCCAAGCTGCGCACCCTGGAGGTCGGGCAGGCGCCCGCCGGGGGCTGGAAACGGTTCTGAGGGTGCCCGGAAGCGGTTCTGAAATGGGGGTTTCCGCCTGTAAGGGGGGTGCCCAAGATCCCCGGAACGGGCATGCGAAACTTTTCACATGAGTGCCGCCAGCCGTACCCCCCTGCTCTTCGCCGGTGCCCTCGCCGCCGCGCTGGCGCTGTCCGCGTGCTCGTCCGGGGGAGGGACGTCGGGCGGCGGTGACACCAACCTGGTCACCGGCAAGTCGGGCATCGCGACGGCGGCGAAGGGCGAGCGCGCCAAGGCACCGGAGCTGTCCGGGAAGACCATCGACGGCAAGCGGCTCAGCACCGCCGACTACCGGGGCAAGGTCCTCGTCCTCAACTTCTGGGGCTCCTGGTGCGGCCCCTGCCGGCTCGAGGCGGAGAACTTCGAGAAGGTCCACAAGGACCTCAAGGACCAGGGCGTGCAGTTCGTCGGCATCAACACCCGCGACACCAGCACCACCCCCGCGCTCGCCTTCGAGGAGGAGCAGGGGATCACCTACCCGAGCCTGTACGACCCGACCGGCAAGCTCATGCTCCGGTTCGAGAAGGGCACGCTCAACCCGCAGCTGATCCCCTCCACCCTCGTCATCGACCGGGACGGCCGGATCGCGGCCCGCGCCCTGTCCGCGCTCAGCGAGGAGAAGCTGCGCGGCATGATCGAGCCGGTCCTGGCCGAAGGGCCGGGCGTGTCGGAGAAGTCGGGGAAGTGACGTGACCGTCACGCTCGCCGCGGCCACCGACCCCAACCAGACCGTGCTCAACGGGGCGCTGCTGCTCGCCCTGCCGATCGCCGTGCTGGGCGGGCTCGTCTCGTTCTTCTCGCCGTGTGTCCTGCCGCTGGTCCCCGGCTATCTGTCGTATGTGACCGGCGTCACCGGCACCGATCTCGCCGAGGCCCGGCGCGGCCGGATGGTCGCCGGCGCCTCGCTGTTCGTGCTCGGCTTCACCGCCGTCTTCGTCTCCGGCGGCGCGCTGTTCGGCTACTTCGGCGAGAGCCTGCGCGAGGAGCAGGAGACCCTGACCAGGGTGCTCGGTGTGCTCATGATCCTCATGGGCGTGTTCTTCATGGGCCTGATGCCCTGGTTCACCCAGCGCGAGTTCCGCTTCCACAAGCGGCCGGTCGCGGGGCTGGCCGGGGCGCCGGTGCTCGGCGCGCTGTTCGGGATCGGCTGGACGCCCTGCATCGGCCCGACCCTCGCCTCCGCGCAGGCGCTCGCGATGCAGCAGGCCAGCGCCGGCCGCGGCGCCCTGCTCACCGTCGCCTACTGCCTGGGCCTCGGCCTGCCCTTCGTGCTCGCCGCGGTCGCCTTCCGCAAGGCCCTCGGCGCCTTCGGCTGGGTCAAGCGCCACTATGTGTGGGTGATGCGGGCCGGCGGCACGATGATGATCGCCACCGGTGTGCTGCTGCTGACCGGCGTGTGGGACCGCATCATCCAGGAGATGCAGGTCTGGTCCAACGGCTTCACTGTGGGGATCTGATCCATGAGCAAGACGACAACCAGCACCCCCGAAGGCCAGGACACCGGCCCGGAGACGGGCCAGGCCACCGGCCAGGACGCCGGCCACGACCAGGATCTCGGCGCGGCCGGCTCCCAGCTGTCCACCGCGCCCCGCGAGGAGGCCCCGAACCTGCCCGCGCTGGGCGTGCTCGGCTGGCTGCGCTGGTTCTGGCGGCAGCTCACCTCCATGCGGGTCGCGCTGCTGCTGCTCCTGCTGCTGTCGCTGGCCGCGATCCCCGGCTCACTGATCCCGCAGAACGGCATCGACGCCACCAAGGTCGAGGACTTCCGCGAGCGGCACACCACCCTCGCGCCGCTCTACGACAAACTCGGCCTCTTCGACGTCTACAGCTCGGTGTGGTTCTCCGCGATCTACATCCTGCTGTTCGTCTCCCTCATCGGCTGCATCGTCCCGCGCACCTGGCAGTTCGTGGGCCAGCTGCGCGGCCGGCCGCCGGCCGCCCCCAAGCGGCTGACCCGGCTGCCCGCGCACACCACCTGGCGCACCCAGGCGAAGCCCGAGGAGGTGCGCCGGGCCGCGCTCGCGCTGCTCAAGCAGCGCCGCTTCCGCGCCCATGTTGCCGGGGACGCGGTCGCCGCCGAGAAGGGCTATCTGCGCGAGGTCGGCAACCTCGCCTTCCACATCGCGCTGATCGTCATGCTCGTCGCCTTCGGCTGGGGCCAGCTGTTCAAGTCCGAGGGCAACAAGCTGGTGGTGGAGGGCGACGGGTTCGCCAACACGCTCTCCCAGTACGACGACTTCAAGTCCGGCAGCCTCTTCCACAACGACGACCTGGTGCCGTTCAGCTTCGACCTGAAGAACTTCACCGGCACCTACGAGACCTCCGGCCCCAACAAGGGCACCCCGCGCACCTACCAGGCCGAGCTGACCTACAGCGAGGGCGCCTACGGCAAGGAGCGCCGCACCACCGTCAAGGTCAACGAGCCGCTGGAGATCGGCGACGCCAAGGTCTACCTGGTCAGCCACGGCTACGCGCCGGTCGTCACGGTCCGCGACGGACGGGGCAAGGTCGTCTACCGGGACGCCGTGCCGCTGCTGCCGCTGGACGGCAACGTCACCTCCTCCGGCGTCGTCAAGGTGATGGACGGCTACAAGGACGCCAAGGGCCGCAGCGAGCAGCTCGGCTTCAACCTGTTCTTCCTGCCTACCTACGGCGGCGGCACGATGCTGTCGCAGTTCCCGGCGCTGGTGAACCCGATGCTCGCGGTCTCCGCCTACCACGGCGACCTGGGGGTGAACTCGGGCATCCCGCAGAGCGTGTACCAGCTCAACAAGAAGAACCTCAAGGAGTTCAAGGACGCCAAGGGCGAGCTGCTGAAGAAGCAGCTGAAGCCCGGCGACACCCTGACGCTGCCGGACGGCGCCGGCTCGATCACCTTCGAGCGGGAGGTCCGGGAGTGGGCCGGCTTCCAGGTCGTGCAGGAGCCGGGCGGCGGCTGGGCGCTCGCCGGCGCCGTCGTCGCGATCCTCGGCCTGTCCGCGTCCCTGTTCGTCCAGCGCCGACGGGTGTGGGTGCGGGCGACCGAGGGCCCGGACGGTGTCACCGTGGTGGAGATGGCCGGGCTCGGCCGCAGCGAGTCCGCCAAGGTGCCCGAGGAGCTGGGCGACCTCGCCGCGACCCTGTACGAGAAGGCACCGGGCGCGCCCGCTGCCGACGACCCCTCAGAATCCCCCGTACCTGCCGAAGGGTCTGACGACAAGTGACTCTCGCCGCCGCGACGAACGAAAATCTCGCGAGCCTCAGCAACACGCTGATCTACTCCGCGATGGCCGTCTACACCCTGGCCTTCTTCGCGTACATCGCCGAATGGCTCTTCGGCAGCCGCAGCAAGGTGGCCCGCACCGCGGCCGCGCTCACCCCCGCCAAGGCGACGGCGGCGGGCCCGGCCGTCACCGTGAAGAAGGGCGGCACCACGGCCGTGCTGGAGCGGCCGCGGGTCACCGTGCGGGCGCAGGCCGGGGCGCGGGACGTGCCGGACGGCCCCGGAGCGCACGGGGGGACCGAGAAGGGCGACCTCTACGGCCGGATCGCCATCTCCCTCACCGTGCTCGCCTTCCTCATCGAGTTCGGCGGGGTGCTCGCGCGGGCTCTCTCGGTGGAGCGGGCGCCGTGGGGCAACATGTACGAGTTCAACATCACCTTCTCCACGGTGGCCGTCGGCACGTACCTCGCGCTGCTGGCGCTGAAGAAGAACGTCCGCTGGATCGGGCTCTTCCTGATCACGACGGTCCTCCTCGATCTCGGCCTCGCCGTCACCGTCTTGTACACCGCCAGTGACCAGTTGGTTCCCGCCCTTCACTCGTACTGGCTGTACATCCACGTCTCCACGGCGATCTTCTGCGGCGCGGTCTTCTACCTGGGCGCGGTCAGCACGGTCCTGTACCTCTTCCGCGACTCCTACGAGAACAAGCTGGCCGGCGGCGGCACGCCCGGACGCTTCGCCTCCTCGGTGCTGGAGCGGCTGCCCGCCGCGGCCTCGCTGGACAAGTTCTCCTACCGGATCAACGCGGCGGCCTTCCCGCTGTGGACGTTCACGATCGTCGCGGGCGCCATCTGGGCGGGCGACGCGTGGGGCCGCTACTGGGGCTGGGACCCCAAGGAGGTCTGGTCCTTCATCACCTGGGTCGCCTACGCCTGCTACCTGCACGCCCGCGCCACCGCCGGCTGGAAGGGCCGCAAGGCCGCCTACCTGGCGCTCGCCGCCTTCGGCTGCTGGCTGTTCAACTACTACGGCGTGAACATCTTCGTCTCCGGCAAGCACTCGTACGCCGACGTCGGCCTCGGGGCGCTCCAGGCCGTCGGGTTCTGAGCCCTCGCACCCCGCGCGACCGCACCAGGCCGGTTCCTGTGGCCCGAGTCACAGGAACCGGCCTTCGTCGTACGGACAGGCAAAGGGGCGTGGACACGAATCTGCGGACACGTATCCGCGCGGGGGACCACGATGCCTTCGGCGAGCTGTTCGACGCCTACGCGCGCTCCGTCTACAACCACGCCTACCGGCTGACGGGGGAGTGGGCGGTCGCCGAGGACGTCGTCTCGCTGACCTTCCTGGACGCCTGGCGGCTGCGGGAACGCCTCGACGAGGAGGGCGGCTCGCTGCGCCCGTGGCTGCTCGGCATCGCCACCAACATCACCCGCAACACCCGCCGGGCCGCGCGAAGACACGCGGCGGCGATGGCCCGGCTGCCGCGTGACGAGGCGGTGCGGGACTTCGCGGACGAGGTCGCCGGGCGGGTGGACGACGCGGCTCGGCTGGCCGCCGTACGGATCGCGCTGGCGCGGCTGCGGCGGGCCGAGCGGGAGGTGCTGGCGCTGTGCGTGTGGGCAGGGCTGGACTACGCGGCGGCGGCGCGGGCGCTGGGGGTGCCGGTGGGGACCGTACGGTCACGGCTGTCGCGGGCGAGGACAAAACTCGCGAAACATATGGAACCGCCCTCGGGGCGCGGACAGATGAGAGGTGACCGCACGACAGCGGTCAGGCCCATCAGGGAGGGAAACCGATGAACCAGCTTCCCGAACGAGACCTTCCGCCGGGCCGTCACCGACTCCTCAAGGAGCACCTGATGACCGAGATCCGGCATACCGGCGAAGCCCCCGCCTCCACCCCCGCCGCCGCTCCCGCCCGCCGCCGCGACCGCCGGCTCCGCCCCGCGCTGATCGCCGGTGCCGCGGCGGCCCTCGTCGCCACCCTCACCGTCGCCCTGCCCTCCTCCGGGGAGTCCGCCCCGGCCGCGTCGAAGGAGGCCGTGGCGCTGCTGGAGGACATCGCGCTGGCGGCGGAGAAGGCCGACGAACCGGCGGACATCCGGGACGACCAGTTCGTGTACATCAAGAGCAAGGGCGGCTGGACGACGCACCTGGGCGACGACCGGCCCGCCGAGCTCCAGCCGGTCCACCAGCGCGAGCTGTGGGTGTCGGTGGACGGCTCGCAGGCGGGCATGCTGCACGATCCGTACGCCAGGTCGGACCACGAACTGCTGGAGAAGCAGACCCCCGGCATCCCGTCCAACACGAGCTACCGGCACCTGGAGACCCTGCCCACCGACCCGGACGAGATGTTCGAGTGGCTGAACAAGGTGAGCGAGGGCGGTGACAGCAAGGACGAGGCCAACTTCGTGCTGGTCGGCGACCTGTCCCGGGAGTCGCTGATGCCGCCCGCCCAGGCGGCCGCGCTGTACCGGGCGGCGGCGAGGATCGACGGTGTGTTCGTCGTCGACGACGCGGTCGACGCGATCGGCCGGCACGGGGTGGCGGTCGCCCGGGTCGACGGCGCGGAGCGCACCGAGCTGATCTTCGACAAGAAGACCAAGGAGTTCCTGGGGGAGCGGGTGGTGCTCGTCGAGGACGTGCCCTGGGGGTTCGAGAAGGGTGACGTGACCGGCCGCTTCGCCGTCCTGGAGCGGGCCGTCGTGGACAAGCGCGGCCAGCGCCCCTGACCGCGTGCGCGACCCCCGGCCAGGGGTCAGGCTGGTGTCATGACCGGAAAGACCGGAGCGAAGGCCGGACCGAGGACCGGAGTCGTCGAGCAGGGCACCAGCCAGACCCACGGGAACACGCACATCCTGCACTTCCTGGTGCGGATCCCGCGGACCATGGAGTCGGTGTGGCCCGCGTTCTCCACCCCGGAGGGGCTGGCGGCCTGGTGGACCCCGGCCGACGTGCTGGAACCCCGGCTCGGCGGTGCGGTCACCCTGCGTGAGCTGGGGTCCGGCAGGGTGACCGCCTGGGACGTGGACCGGGTCGCCGAGTACACGGTCGAGGCCGCCGGGCGGATCCGCTTCCATCTGGAGCGGGACGGCGAGCAGGCCAGCGTGCTGCGCTTCACGCACGAGTTCGAGGGCGAGGGGGAGTCGGAGTCCGGGTGGCGGGCCCGCTTCGAGCGGCTGCTCGCCGGCCTCCGGGCGTAGGCCTACGACGGCGGCAGGCACTCCTTGCCCGGCGGCTTCCCCTCCGGCCAGGCGATCTCCACGAACTTCGCCCGCCCCCGCGGCGTCAGCTCCACGATCGGCACGGCCTTGTCGTACGGGTTGCCGTGCACGTCCAGGCAGATCCAGCCGCTGGCCCCGTTCACCCGCAGCGAGCCCTTGACCTGCGGCCACTGGAGTCCGACGTCGGTCAGCGGCGGGTCGGTCCGGCCGTCCGGGGTGGCCTCGCGGATGCCGTGCACGGCGAGCCGCATCGCGTCGTAGGCGATGATCAGCTGCCCGTCCTCCAGGTCGACCGGGCCGATCGGCCCGATGGGCTCGCCGCGGCTGCTCGCCAGCAGTCCGTTCAGTTTCCGGGTGTCGGCGGCCGAGCCGCCGCTGTCCACCCGGTCCTCGGCGAAGGCGTCGGGGTGGGCGAGGGCGGTGTAGCGCACGGAGAGGTTGCGCAGGGCGGCGCGGTCGAGGTCGTGGTCGCCGGTGAGGTAGGAGCCCTCGTCACCGGTCAGGACGGTGAACCTGCGGTCCTGGCAGCCGCGCGCGCCGAGCGCGTTGACGAACTGCCGCAGCTGGGTGTGGCGGCCGGCGAAGAGGATGGTGTCGGTATCCCGCGAGGTGTCGCACACCAGGTGGGTGATCTGCCGGAACGTGTTGGCCGTGGTGCCCTCCCGGCTGCGGTCGGCGGGCGGGGTGAACGGCTGCGGCTCGTACGGCGAACCCTCGATGAGCCGCGCGAACGACTCCTGGAGGGTGCGCGTGTACGGGTCGCCCGGCTTGTCGTAGACCAGCAGCGCCCGCCCCGCCGTCACCTTGGCGAAGGAGGCCAGCGCGCGGGCCTCGTCGGTGTTGGTGGGGGCGACCCGGGCGAGGCCGGGGAACGGGTCGGTGCCGTGCTGTCCGTTGGCGAGGTCGTCGGCGGTGATGGAGGAGCCGACCACGGGGATCCCGCGCCGGGTCAGCTCCCGCACGGCCTTCTTGGTGTGGTGGGTGCTCTGCCCGATGCCGGTGACCGCCCGCAGCCGCTCCGGGCCCTTCGCCAGGCGCTCCAGCTCGTCGACGGTGTGCTCCCAGTGCTCCCCGGTCGCGCCGGGGCTGGCGAGCGCCAGCCGGATCGCCGGGGTCTGCCCGTTGGCGGAGTGGTTGGCCTGGTACTGCGCGAGGTAGGTGCCCTGGAGCTGGTGCAGGACGTGGTTGACGGTGTCGCGGTCGGTCGCGGTGAACGGCTCGAAGAGGGCGACGGTGACGTAGGAGCCCTCCTTGAGTGAACGGTTCTCCCGCTCGATCGCGGCGAGCGTCTCCCGCAGCCGGGGCTGCCCGAAGTCGTACGCCGTCGTGGCCACGCCCACGCACTCGCCGCCGCCGTCGAGGCGTACGACACCGGGGGCGCAGGAGCGGTCCTCGCGGGTGAGCGCGCGGACGGCGAAGGCCAGCCCGGCCACCAGCGCGGCGGTCAGCAGCAGGGCGAGATACCGGCGCAGCGGGATCTCCCAGACGTGTTCGCGCAGCCGGCCCCATGATCCGCCTCGCATCACGCACCCCCAGCGTGTTCGTCGTCGTCCTCGGGCAGCCGGAGCGGCCGTCCGGCCAGGGCGTCCTCGGGCCACTCCCGGGAGGCCCGCCACAGCAGGGCGTTGCCCGCCGGGCGCAGATCGGACAGCTGCTCCAGCTCGAACCGCAGCCGGTCGCACACCGTCGCGTCGGGCAGGACCAGCGGGTCGGACAGCTGCCACACCGCGTGCAGCAGCCGCCGTACCCGCAGGTGCAGCGCCGGGTCGGCCACCCCGTCGGGCACCTGGTACGCCGCGTCGGTGCGCCCGAGCGCGACCGCCGCCCGCCGGTCGCCGCGCCCGGTGAAGTCGCGGCCGCGGTCGTCGTGGGCGTGGAAATAGGGCGCGCCGGCGACGAAGCGGAGGGTGGCGAGCCAGGTGCGGGTGTCCAGGACGGGGAACGCGTCGCGCAGGTAGCCGATGGCGGACCGGTCGGCGCTGAGGGCGAGCTGGTGGTACAGCCGGTATCCGGCGCGCGCGGCGTCGCCGCCGCCGGGCCCGTAGTGCCGGATCAGCGTCTCGTGGGCCTGCCGCCAGCGCGCGTGGTCGGCGTCGAGGTGGTGCAGCCGCAGCAGCAGCAGGGTCCGGACGAAGGGGTCGCCGACGAACTGCCCGGCCGTGACCGGCATTCCCTCGTCGGCGAGCCGGGTCTGCAGGGAGCGTACGTCGGCGGGGCCGAAGTCGTCGGGGAGCAGGGCGTCGGCGAGGGCGCAGGCGGAGTCGTGGTCGTGGGCGGCGGTGAGGACGGTGAGTTCGCCGAGCCGGTCGGCGGGGACGAGCCGGTCGAGTAGTTCCCGGTAGGCGGGCGCGCCCGGCTGGTCCTGGGCCAGGCGCACCTCGCCGGTGAGCAGTTCGGCGGGGGAGGCGGGGCCGGGCAGGCGCTGGGCGGCGGCCTCGGCGAGGACGGTGATGCCGAGCGGGTTGCCGCCGGTCAGGCGGTGGGTGGCGTGCGGCAGCTGGGGCGGCACGGGCAGCTCGCCGCAGGCGGCGCCGACGATGTGCAGGGTGTCGTCCGGGCCGAGCGGCGGCAGCGTCACCAGTAGGGCCCGCGAGGAGGGCGCCCCCGCGGCGGGCGTCCAGTCGGTGCGCCGGGCCAGCTCGGACAGCTCCCGCCGGACGGCGCTGCGCAGGAAGTTCCCGGTGCCGCGCAGTCCGGCGAAGAACACCACGTGGTCGGCGATGCCGTCGGCGCGGTCGCGCAGCACGGCGTCGGTCAGGCCGGGGCCGGGCGGGTGCTGCGCGTTGTCGAGGAGGACGAGCGGCCGCCCGATGCGCCGCATCCGGGGCAGGACGCCGGAGTAGGCGTCGGTGAGGTCGGCGAGCAGGGCGCGCACCAGGTAGCGCTCGGCGTGCAGCCGGGAGGTGCCGCCGGCCCGGAAGTGGCCGGAGAGCAGCATCAGTCCGCGCCGGGCGTGCCCGCCCGCGTTGGGATAGTCCTGGTACCAGAGGGAGGCCCGCTGGTGGCGGCGGTTGCCGAAGCCCTCGGACAGCGAGTCGAGGGTGGCCTCGATGGCCGCGGTGAGCAGCTGCCCGGTGCCGCTGACGGCGGTGACGACGTTGGCGGCGACCTTCCCGGCCCACCGCCCGGCGAGCCCTGACAGCCACGAGCCGCTCTCGTTGAGCAGCAGGATCCGCTCGACCTCGCTGCGGATGCGCTCGGAGTCGGCGTCGTTCCAGCCGCCGGCGGCGACCGCGACCAGGCCCGACATCAGCCGCGGGAAGGGGATCCGCCCGGCTCCGGTGACCGGCGCGGCCAGTTGCTCGGCGACGACGAGCAGGGCCTGCGCGAGCGGCGACCAGGCCTCGCGGGGCCGTCCGGAGGGCGGCGCCGCGAACTCGGGGGCGGCGCAGTCGACGAGCGCGACGGGCGTGTGCCCGCGGTAGGCGTCCCGCAGCTCCTCCAGCACGGCGCTCTTGCCGAGCCCGCGCGCCCCGGCGAGCACGACGAACGGCACGTCGCGCGGGTGCTCGACGGCCACCGCACGGTGCTGGTGCGGACGCAGCCCCACCAGCCGCGGGGCCAGACCTGGCGGATCCGTCCCGAACAGTGCCCCGCGCCCGTGCAACCGTCTGTGCACCGCCGCACCTCCCCCGTCCGACGCGCTGCCCAACTCCAGGTTAAGGAGAGGGACTTGTTTCGGGCCAGGTCGCGTGGTGACCGTTGGGTCACGAAATCGCCGCGGCGCCGGACCGGCCGTGCACGGGGGAGGGCGCCGCGGCCCACCGGTGGGCGCCGCGGGTGAGGTAGGGGCGCTGACGTGCCTGCCGGGACGGCGTGGGCACCCTGGGGTAGAGGCAGGCGTACAGCCGGGCCTCGTTGAGGGCGCGGGAGACCCCGTGCGCGGAGAGCGCGAAGAGGTCGCCGCCGCTGTCGCCGCCCGTGCGGTACCGCTCCACCAGTCCGCGGTGCATCAGAGCCCGCCACACCTCGGGCTCGGCCAGGTGCAGGGCGCGCTGTTCGGGCACGGCCTCGCCGTTCAGCAGGCGTACGGTCAGCCGCCACTGGCGGCTCGGCATCGCCTCCGACAGGAAGCGGGGCAGCGCGGAGGCGGCGGCGATCGCGGCGCGCTCGATGCGCTCGGACAGCAGCTCCGCCCGGACGGTGGCCCGGTCCATGTCGGTGCGGTTCTGCGCGTACGCGGCGGTCGCCCGTGCCAGCGCGCGTTCCTTGAGGTCGCCCCGGAGCCGGCCGATCTCGTGGTTGACGAGCCGGCAGGTCATGCCGACGGGCCGGCGCAACAGCGCGGCGACCGCCTTCAGGTCGGGCTCGTCCGCGTGGACGGCGGCCACCTGGAACTCCTCGTGTGCGCGGGCGAACAGCGCGTCCAGCAGCCGGGTCAGCTCCGCGCGGCGGCGGACGGCCTCGGGGTGGGAGGTCAGGGCGCGGTGGACGGTCCGCACGTTGACGGAGAACGCGGCTGCCAGCCGGTGCGGCACGGTTCCGTCGTGGCGGGCGGGCAGTTGGGCGAACAGTTCCAGGTCCCGGTAGGTGGTGCGGCTGACGCCCAGGAAGTCGGCGGTCTCCGCCGCCGTCAGGCCGGCGGCCGCGCGCAGGTGCCGGATGCCGTTCTCCGCGTCCGAGGAGGGCGTGCACAGGTGGCGGGGCTGGATCCCGAACACCTTCGCCAGCTGCTCGATCCGGCCGGGTTCCGGCACGGAGGTGCCCTTCTCGTACGCGAGCACCCGCGACTTGGACGTGCCGAGCCGCCGGGCCAGTTCGGCCGAGCTGAGCAGCCGTCCGTCGACGCGGCGGCGCCTGCGGATGTCACGCAGTGCCTCGGGGTTGAAAGGAGCCGTGCCACGCGCCATGGAATGCACTCCTCCGCTGTTTTCTCCGCGCACGGTGTGGGCCAACGGTACTGTTTAGGGTCGGCCGCGGGCAGCCCGCGCTCAAGACGCGCCGAGCCGGGCGGCGGTGGCCACCCAGGCCGGGACGGGCGGTGGGTCCCGCCGGTACCGTCTAAGGTTTGAGAGGGTTCTCGAAACAGCGCGGCGCACGGCAGTATCGGTGGCGCGCGACACGGGGGATCGCTGAGCTCCCGTGCTGTTCGACGCGTGAGTACGGATCTCCGGGTGCACAAACAAGTGGGCCCGCCCCCTGGCGATGTTGGCGCACCGGCCCAGGGGGGCGGACCCTGGCCGACCCGGCGATACGCGGCGGGTGAGGCTGCTACCTCATCCGCCGCACCCACGCAGCAGCTCGGCCAGTCCGATCGTGACGCCGGCGGCGTTGACGATCAGCTGGACCCGCTGCATGCGTAAGCGCGGACCGCCAGGTTGATCCGGCTCCTCGGGGCCGGTCGGGTCGGGTGGTTCACCCGGCTCCGGCTCGGTCTCGGAAGTGGCCATGAATGGATCACTCTCCTTTCCTCGGATGCACGCTCGTAGGCAGGTGTTGCCTACAGGCGTGGACCCGGGAAGGAGATGCGACAACCATACCGACTCGCTCGTGGCTTCCCGTGACGCTCTTCGAACAGACAGTGCACAGATTCATATGCGAACGGTCGGGTCTTTGCGGAATCCGAACTCCGCTTCGCCGGGGCCGCCGTTGCCGGCCTGCGGCGGGTCGTCATCTGTGCAGATCGGAAGGGGTTGCACAGGGGTGCGGGCGGTCGCGGCACCCGCAACGAGCCTGCTCCGGCAAGGACACTGACGGGGCGTCAACGCGCCTGTGACATGCGCCACATTGACCCCCTGTGTGTGTCAACTGCCTTGGCCTACTTACCAGTAGGCACCCGGTGCCGTGTCACTGCCCTTCTGCTGCCGGTCCTGTCGTCGTCCCGGCCGCGCCGAGCGGGTCCGGGCCGTCCAGTTGGTCGAGCTGGTCGAGCTGGTCGAGGCGGTCGAGGTAGTCGTGAAGGCGGCCGGCGCCCCGGAGCATGGCCCGGGTGCGGGCCGTCAGCGTCTCGCCGCGCGCCGCGACCGCCGCCCGCAGCGCCTCGGTGCTGCCCTCCCGGCGCAGCCCCTCCAGCACCGGGCGGATCCGGTCGATCGGGTGGTGGCCGCGGCGCAGCGTGTGCACGAGCCGCGCGTCCCGCACGTCGACGGGCCGGTACAGCCGGTACCCGGTGCCGCGCTCCCGCTCCGGCACGATCAGCCCGGCCGCCTCCCACACCCGCAGCGCGGACGGCCGTACGCCGAGCAGCGCGGCGACCTCGCCGACGCGCAGCCCGCCGTCGGGCGGCCCGGCCTGCTCGCGTTCCATCGGCGTCTCCAGCGTCTCCAGCGCCTCGCGCGCCGCCTCCAGGGTGGCGCGCTCGGCGTGCAGCGCGGCGTGCGCGGCATCGACCAGCGCGAGGGCGCCGGGTACGTCACCGGCGTGCACGGTCTGCATGATCCGGGCCGCCCCGGTCGTGCCGTACCCCTTCGACAACGCCCGGTAGGCCAGCAGCGCCTCCCGGTGGACCGGTGCGAAGACGCGGTAGCCGGACTCGGTGCGGTCGGCCGGCGGCAGCACCCCGGCGTCCTCGTAGTTGCGGATCTGCTGGGCCGAGACCCCGGCGAGCCGGGCCAGGTCGACCGGCCGCAGCCGCTTGCTCTCCCTCACGGATTTGAAGCTTACGCGGCCTCTCCCCGCTACCTGCCGGAAAAAGTGCCAACAGGAGCTTCAATGAAACACTTGAAGCCATGGCCGACTCCCTGCGCGTCACAGGTGCCCGTCTCCACAACCTCAAGAACGTCTCCCTGACCCTGCCCAAGAACAAGCTGGTCGTCCTGACCGGCCTGTCCGGCTCCGGGAAGTCCACGCTCGCCTTCGACACCCTCCACCGGGAGGGCCAGCGGCAGTACCTGGAGTCGCTGGGCGTGGTCACCGGCCTCGTCAGCAAGCCCGCCGTGGACTCGATCACCGGGCTGTCCCCGTCCATCAGCGTCGACCAGCACCACACCAACCGCAGCCCGCGCTCCACGGTCGGCACGGTCACCGAGGTCCTCACCTACCTGCGCCTGCTGTGGTCGAGGATCGGCGTCCGCCCCTGCCCGTCCTGCGGGGAGCGCGTCCCGCCCGCCCACTCCTTCGCCCACGACGAGGACGCCGAGCCCGGCCACACCCCCTGCCCGCACTGCGCCGCGCCCGTCCCCGAGCCGGTCATGGGCTCGTTCTCCTTCAACAAGCCGGCCGGGGCCTGCCCCGAGTGCACCGGACTCGGCGAGGTGATCCGCGCCGACGTCCGGCAACTGGTCGACGAGGAGCGGTCGGTCGCGGACGGCGCGGTGCTCGGCTGGCACCCGAAGGTCACCGAACGCAACGTGGCGGTGCTGCGGGCCGCCGCCGAGCACTACGGCCTCGCCTTCTCGGCGAACACCCCCATCCGCCAACTCGCCCCGTTCACCCGCTCGTTGCTGCTGTACGGCGTCGAGTCCGACGAGTTCCGCCGCCACTTCCCGGACACCGCGCCGCCCGCCACGGTCACGGCCGGCCGCTTCGAAGGCGTCGTCACGGCGGTCCTGCGCCGCTACGCCGAACGCATCGACGACACCGACTACCGCGAGAAGACCGAACGCGTACTGCTGAAGGAGCCGTGCGGCGCCTGCGCGGGCACCCGGCTGCGCCCGGAGAGCCGGACCGTCACCGTGCACGGACTCGGCATCGTCGACGCGACCCGCCTGCCGCTGACCGAACTCGCCGCCTGGCTCGCCGGACTCCGGCAGCGCTCCACGCCCGACGAGTGGCTGTTCGCCGAGCCCGTCGTCGCCGACCTCACCGAGCGGGTGCGCCGCCTGGTCGACGTCGGCGTCGGCTACCTCACCCTGGACCAGCCCACCCCCAGCCTGTCCGCGGGCGAGACCCAGCGGCTGCGCCTCGCCGCCCTCCTCGGCTCCGGCCTGACGGGCGTGCTCTACGTCCTGGACGAGCCGACCATCGGCCTGCACCCGTCGGACACGGCCCGCCTGATCGACGTCCTGCGCCGGCTGCGCGACCTCGGCAACACGGTCCTGGTCATCGAGCACGACCTGGAGGTGCTGCGCGCCGCCGACCACGTCGTCGACATCGGCCCCGGCGCGGGCCGGGACGGCGGCCGGGTGGTCGCCCAGGGCACCCCCGAGGAGGTCGCCCGCGCCGAGGACTCGGTGACCGGCGCCTACCTGTCCGGACGGCTCCCCGCACCGGCCTCCCGGCGGCGCGGGGACGCGGACCGCGCCCTGGTCGTGCGGGGCGCGCGCGAACACAACCTCAAGGACCTCACCGTACGCATCCCGCTCGGCCGCCTGGTCACGCTCACCGGCCCTTCCGGCTCCGGCAAGTCGACCCTGCTGCTGGACATCGTCGACCGCGCCGCCCGCCGCCGCTTCCACGGCGCCGCCACCCTGCCCGGCGCGCACGACGGCATCGACGGCTGGGAGCACCTGGGCAAGGTCGTCACCATCGACCAGGAGCCGATCAGCCGCGTCCCGCGCTCCAACGCGGCCACCTACTCCGAGGCCTTCACCCCGATCCGTGAGGCGTTCGCGGCGGCCTCGGGCGGCCGGCTGACCCCCGGCCACTTCTCCTTCAACGTGCCCGGGGGCCGCTGCGAGCGCTGCGAGGGCGCGGGCGTGCTGACCGTGCACATGCACTTCCTGCCCGCCGTCGAGGTCCGCTGCCCCGCCTGCCAGGGCCGCCGCTTCCGCGACGAGGTGCTGTCCGTGCGCTACGACGGCCACGACATCTCCGAGGTCCTGGAGGCGACCGTCGACGAAGCGCTGGCGGTCTTCGCCGACGTCCCGGCGGTCACCAGCCGGCTGCGCCGCATGGCGGACGTCGGCCTCGGCTACCTCCCGCTGGGCCAGCCCGCGACCACCCTCTCCGGCGGCGAGGCCCAGCGCATCAAACTCGCCAAGGAACTGGGCCGCAGGCCCGCCGCCCGCACCCTCTACCTCCTCGACGAACCCACCACCGGCCTGCACGCCGCCGACACCGCCCGCCTCCTGGACGTCCTCCAGCGCCTGGTCGACGCGGGCCACTCCGTCGTCACCATCGAACACAACGAGGACGTGGCTCGCGCCTCCGACTGGCTGATCGAACTCGGCCCGGAGGGCGGCGCGGGCGGTGGTCGGCTGCTGGGGGAGGGGGCGCCGGCGCTGAGGGCTGTCGCAGCGCAATGAGACACCCCGCAAAACGGCAACCGGCGAAGAATGGCCGACATCACGGTGCCAAACAGTGGACCACACCGGCTGGTCCGGCGGGGCGGTTGCCGACGGAAACCCAGACGGAGGGCCGGACACGGCGAACGGGGAGAGGGGGGATCCATGTCACAACCCAGACTCAGGGCGGAACGCGACAAGCTCACCGCCCTCGCCGACGATCTCGACGATATGCAGGACTTCCTGGACCAGCAGGTCCGGCGTATGAACGCCATCGTTGACGGCATCGAGGCGAAGTGGCAGGGATCAACGGCCAGTGCGTACCGCGCACTGCACCGCGGCGCGGCCGAGGATGCGGTGCGTATTCGCGAAGTGCTGAAGCTCATCGAGCAGGCCGTACGGCTCAGCAGGGACGGCTTCACGGAGAAGGAACTGGAGACGCTGTGGCGGCTCCGGCAGATCCAGGTGTCTGTTGACGTCGAGGCTGAGGCCAACGAGCTGTCGACGCCGAACACGCAAGTGCCACCGCAGCCGCCACGCAGCCGACTGGACGATCTCTAGGGGGAGGAGCAGATCATGGGTGGGGAAGAGCGCATAGTCGTCGACTTCCCGACGCTGCAGCGTCTCTCCGGCGAGCTGGAGGACATCCTCAAGAAGCTCAACGGCAGGCTCGACACGCTGTATGAGCGGGTGGAAAAGGTCGTGCTCACCTGGGAGGGCGAGGCACGCGACGCCTTCGTCGACAAGCTCGACGAGTGGGACAGGTCCGCGCAGGACCTCCAGGCCGCCCAGGCGTGGCTGCACGACATCGTCACCCGTGGGCAGACCAACTACGCCGCCGCGCAGAAGGCCGTCCTCCAGGGCTGGGGGGCTCTCTGATGTCCACTCCGCCCCCGCAGGGCGGCACCATCGACGTTACACCGACCGTCCTGTACGGCGTCTCGGGCAATGTGGCGCTACAGCAGGACGCCTTGCACAGGGGCGCGAACAACCTCCTCGACGAGCTCCAGCGCTACCCGGACGCGGGCGGTTACGGCACTGCGGCCTGGGCTTTCGCCTCCTCGTACAAGGAAGTGGGGAATCGCTTCCTCGAAGTTTGGGCGAAGGCGGTCGTCAGCGTCGGAGGCGTTGCCGTCGGCTTCACCACCACGGCCAACAACTACGCGGCGGCGGACGCGGCCACCCATCCGTCGGGCAACCAGTCGCCCATCCATCAGCCGCCGCCGGTCGTCATCGACTCACCGCCGCACTACCGGTCCGTCACCGACCTCAAGTGGGCCGACCTGGATCAAGGGCAGAGCGTCTGGGAGAAATCGCTGGAAGGCCTGGAGGCCGGCGTCCTCGCCATCCTGCGCCCGCTTCTGGAGCATGCCTGCCGATGGGGCAAGGCAGCCGAGATCCTCCCCCTGCCGGACTACATCGGCCTCGACAACATCTCGAAGGCCTGGCAGCAGATCGCCGGCCTCAGCCTCATGACCGTCGAGGGCAACCTCACCGGCGCCATGGCCACCATCACCGACCGGACCAACACCGAGTGGTATGTCGCGATGCGCCAGTTCTGCAGCGCCATCTGGGGTACCAGCGACTGGGGCAAGGAACGGCAGGGCTACAACTGGGCGCACGACAAGGCAAGACCCGGCGGCGGCATGAGCCACCCGGTCTTCGCCGTACTCTTGGACACGTGCGACGCCCTTAGTGACGCACTGCGAGCATGGGCCGAGGCAGCCGAGACGTGCCGGGATGATCTGCGGCGCATCTTCCACGAGGCCGTACTGAAGGCCCTGCCGCACATCGACCTGAGCGATGGCCTCGGCATGAAGGACGTCAAGAGCTTCGGCAAGGGTCTGCTCAACATCGGCAAGAGCCTCGGCGAGGGCATAATCCTCGAAATCGACGAGGATGCGATGAACGCCACCGTCGAGGCGTACAACAACAAGGTCAACCGGCAGATACCCGAGCTGCGCAAGACACTGAAGGCGCTGGACGAGGCCTATCTCAGCGCGCCCGAATTCAACACGCAGACGGCCCGCGCCGAGGCGTTTGGCGCCCGCGCACTGACCGACTTCAAAGGAGACCCGCTTTACACCGTCCCCGGGGACGACGAATCGAACCACAGGTATCCGGTCGACCTGGCGAACCAGGAAGGCATCTCGGGTGCGCACGTCATCGACAAGCACGTCGGAAAGAGCGACACACAGCTCGAGCAGCGACTGCGCGACCAGCAGCGAGTTTATCCGGACGGAACGGTGCGCCCTATCGCCGTGTCCACCTTCAACAATCTACCTGAGGCCCAGAAATACACCCAGGCGGTGTTGGACGACCCGCGGAACCAACAGAAAATCCAGAACTGGCTCAACCAGAATCCCGACCCAGCGAAGTCCACCAAGAACATCGGCTTGGAGTTCCCGCACCCAGTGGGTCGGTCCTGGACGCGCGGGGACAACGGTGCGCATGACTCGGATAAGGTGCTGGTGACACTGCGGCCGCGGCCTGGCGGACATCCGCCCTATGTAGTGCTCACCGCGATGCCCAGTGATTCTCTGCCTCAGTGATGGCCCGTCTCAGTCTTGGAGTACCGGTGGTCGACGCCGAGTCGTGGGAAGCGTCCGTCGGAGAACTGTTCGGCGGTGGGTGGACCTTTGCCGCCGTCGGGCCTCGTACACACGAGGACTGGCGCCTGGATGCCTCCGCCGTGATGCGGCTGCGTACCCGGGACCCGCGCGGCTGGAAGGGGGTGAACTTCGCACCCGAAAGCTCGGCCAGCGGACTCGCCAGCACGTCGGAACCCTTCCTCCCCTACTCCGCCGACGAACTGGGCGCGGCACTCTTCGAGATCACGCCCGTGTCCGCCGCCCAGCTTCTCGTCGCGCTGAAAGGCGAGTGGTTCCAGGCTGCGAACATCCCCGACTTCGAGAACCGAGAGGAAGGACTTTTCCGTGCCGCCGGGGAGATCCTCGCGCGGTTCGGTCCCGAGCCCCACTGCTGGACGAACAGGTCAGCGGCACGCAGACGTCCGGATGTCGACCTCTTGAATGCCGAGGCAGAATTCGAGTGCCTCACCGGATACACCACCGACTGCGGGCTGGTCGTGGCATCCGAGTCCGAGATCGGTGTCTTCTGGGCGTTCTTCGAGGACTGATGGAACAACGGATAGAGATTTCCTACGGATAACGGACCTCTCATGCGAACCAGAAGCGCTACCTACCCCGATCGTGAGACCGCGCGATGGGCCACCCAGCAGGTCGTCACCCGCAATGAGCAGGCTATCCACCGCTGGCTCGCCCAGAACACACGCCCACGGTTGACCATCGAAGCCGCCTGGCCGTCCCGCGAGGAACCCGTCGGGCGGGTGCTGCTCCAGGCGATGATGCTCGCCGGGGAAGGGCCCGTCGACGTACGGGCGGCGCGCGTCGTGCTGAAGCGCGAGCCCGCAAGCCCTCACGGCTTCGTCGTGCACGCCACCTTCCCTGTCTACCTCTGACCTACCTCTCGACCACGAGGAAACCGCCGCCGTGTCCATGAAGCCCATCGAGTTCGATCGCCGTTACGGCGAATTGGACCAAGTGATGAGTGCCTACCTCGGTCAGCCGGCCCACGAAGATGAGGAAGCCGGGCCCAGCGAGGCGCTGCTGGCGTATCTGCGGCACACCTGGCACACCCGGCCGTGGGCCATTGCTGTCGCCGAGCAACAGGTGCGGGAGTACGCCCGCAACCCGCCAGGACGGCTGCGACTGCGGCTCGGCGAGTTCTACCCCGTACCCGATGTCGGGCTGCCCGAGTCGGAAATCCAAGACTGGCTACACCGGATCGCGGACCACCTGCGGCGGAGCGTCGAGGAAGGGCGTGTACCGCCACCGTCCGTGCCTGCCACCCACTGGGAATGGCGAGCACGGTTCCCGGAACTGGCGCAACTGCTGGGCGGCTGGTTCTCGCAGGACATGCCCGATGAGTTCGCCGATCACGACGCCGCGCTGCGCGACTACCGGGAGGGCACCGATCCGGTAGTCGTCGCCAGGCTCGTCGGGGAGCTCCACGAACTCCTCGCGCTCGACATGGAGGAGACCACGTACGCGCTGGCGCTCGCCGTACTCGGCATGGAGGTTGACCCACCGGCCCCGTACACCCCTGGCGCCTGGCTAGCCCTGGTGGCAGACCTCCTCACTCAGTCCCGTGCCGACTACGGCCCGCAGGGAACAGACAACTAGGACCTGATTCCACGGTTTCCTCGACACGGCCTCACTGCCGCTCCAGTACGGCGTAGTCCGCGAACGTGCGGCGGTAGCGCAGGTGCCGGGTCTCCTGGGTGTGCCTGCGCTGCCACTCCTCGACGTCCGCCGGGTGGGCGAACGTTCCCGAGGCCGCCCCGCACTCCGTCTCGTCCCCGGACACGCAGTAGGCCTCGTACTCCGGCTGTGCGGACGGGTCCTGGACGATCGAGTACGGCACGTAACGGAAGAGCCGCCGGCCCGTCGACCGCTCGTTCACCGCGCGCACCCCGGCGGCCAGGCGTTCCTCCTGCGTCGCGGGCCTGATGCTCGCCGGGTCCGCCTCCCACTCCCGGCCGCCACCCACGGGGCGCAGCAGGGCGTAAGGGCCCAGCCTGGCCTGGAATGCGCCAACCCTGCGCGTCTGGGCGTCGTAGACGAGCGTTCCCGGTTCCATCCCTGCACCTTTCGTAACTCTGGGTGTATCGAGCGTCGCGCAGGGGAATGGCCCGTATCAACGCGGAGCGCGTGCGACTGGGTGTTTGTCACGGAGGGGGAACCTGTGACCAGGCGGAACGCGGAGGGGGCCTCCGGCGCGACCAGTGCCGAGATGTTCGGCGAAGTGCTGCGTCATTTCCGGGAGGTGGCCGGACTGACCCAGGAAGGGCTGGCGCGAGAGATCCCGTGCGACCGGTCCCACGTGGCGAGGGTGGAGGCGGGCACGCGGGTGCCGCAGGACACGTTCGCGAAGAAGTGCGACGAAGTGCTGGGCACGGGTGGGGTGTTGCTGCGGCTGTGGGGGAGGGTGGACTGGTATCCGCAAGTGCAGCACCCCGATTGGTTCAGGCGCAGGGCCGACATGGAGGCCCAGGCGGTCAAGCTGTACGAGTACCAGGAAATGGTCGTGCCCGGCTTGCTGCAATCAGCCCATTACGCACGGGCGTTGCTCTCCCAGAAGGCCGACGGCGAGCTGCTCGAGGAGCGAGTCCGTGCCCGACTGAGCAGGCAGCAACGGTTTCTCGCCCAGGACGGGCCGATGTACATCGCCGTGCTGGACGAAAGCTGCCTGCGTCAGCGCGTGGGCAACCCCGCCGTGATGCGCGACCAGTGTGCACACCTTCTGCGGCTCGGGCAGCGCCCCAACATCCGTATCCAGGTTGCCCCGTCCGGTCGTTACGACCTTGTCCGCCCCAACAGTTCCATCTCCCTGATCACCATGCCCGACGGTGAGCAGTGGCTCTACACAGAGATGCTGAGCCGCGGCTACTTCACCAACGATCCGGAGGGCTACGCCCGGCAGAGCCGAACCTATGATGTGCTCAGGGCTGACGTACCGTCCGCCCGGGAGTCCGCTGCGTTGATCAGCGAGGCGATGGAAGGGTACGAGCGCGACCATGAGCAGTCACGACTTCAGCACCGTTTCCTGGATCAAGAGCAGCTACAGCGCCAACGACGCCGGCAACTGCGTCGAAGTGGCCCCCGGATTCCCCGGCGCCGTCCCCGTCCGCGACAGCAAGAACCCTGATGGCCCCGTGCTGCTTTTCAAGCGGAGCGCCTGGGCGAAGTTCACCGCGTCGCTCGGATGAGCGGCGGAGCCACCGTCGCCAGGCCCGCGAGGGCCATCGCCGCGCCCAGCCACAGCGGTGCCCGCAGGCCCCAGGTGTCGATCGCCACGGCTCCCAGGGACGAGCCGATGATGATGCCGAGGGTGATGAACGACGAGTGGACGGTGTTCACCAGCGGGCCCGCGTTGCCCGCGCGCTGCACGCGGGTGACCATCGCGGGGTTCATGGTGACGCCCACCAGCCCGATGCCGAGCATGCAGGCGACCGCCGGGACGGGTACGTCGGTGAAGAGGGCGAAGCCGGTCAGGAAGACCAGGTTGAGCAGCAGGCCGGTGGCGAGGACGGGCAGGGTGTACCGGTCGGCGAGGCGGCCGACGACGGTGTTGCCGACGACGGTGGCGGCGCCGTAGGCGATCAGCAGCGCGGGGACCGTGCCGGTGGAGAAGCCGGTGACCTCGGTGAGGATCGGGTTGAAGTAGCTGAACGCGGAGAAGGTCGCGCCGATGATCAGCGTGCTGGTGGACAGCGCCAGCAGCAGCCGGGGGCGCCGGAAGACGCGTACCTCGTCGCGGAAGCCGCCGCCGGTGCCCGCGGGGTCGGTGCGGGGCACGCCCGCGAGGGTGGCCGCGGCGGCGACGACGGTGAGGGCGGTGATGGTCCAGAAGGCCGCCCGCCAGCCCCAGCGTTCGCCGACGAGGGTGGACAGCGGCAGGCCCAGCAGGGTGCCGAGCATGAGGCCGTTCATGGCGACGGCGACGGCACGGCCGCGGACCTCGGGCCGGGTGAGCTGGGCGCACAGCGAGATGCCGACGCCGAAGAAGGCCTGTGAGGCGACGCCGGTGATGATGCGGGCGGCGAGCATGACGCCGTAGCCGGTGGCGGTCGCGGCGAGGACGTTGCCGGTGAGGAAGACGGCGAAGAGGATCATCAGGGCCGTGCGGGGCGGGAGTTTCATGAGGGCGACGGTCAGGAAGGGCCCGCCGGCGGCCATGGCGACCGCGAACGCGGTGATGAGGTAGCCGATCTGCGGGACGGTCACGTCGAGTCCGTCCGCCATCTGCGGCATCAGTCCGGCGACCACGAACTCACTGGTCACCATGGCGAAGATGCCGAGCGCCAGGACGTAGACGGCACGGGGCACGTTCGTTCTTCCTCTCTGGGCTTCTCTGGGCTTGTTCTGGAAAGATCAGTACAAAACTGGGGCATGGCGAGGCGCCGCCCGGCCGGTGGCGCGGTTCTCAGCCGGTCAGCGCGTCCATCGTGACGTCGGCGATCGACTGCAGCGTGGCCCGGTCGGCGCCGCCCTGGCTGGAGATCCGCATGCCGCCGATCGCGGCGTTGACGAACCGGGCGAGCGCCCCGGAGTCCCGGGGGGAGGTGATGCTGCCGTCGCGGCGGCCCTCCTCCAGGACCGCGCGCAGGGCGGCGAGGCGCCGGGCGAGGTCGCGTTGCAGCAGTTCGGCGGCGCGCGGGTCGCGGCCGGCCAGCTCCACGGTCGTGTTCACGGTGAGGCAGCCGAGGCTGCGGCCGCCCGCCCGGTGCTCCGTCTCGCCGTCGACGACCACGTCGAGCAGCGCGCGGATCCGTTCGGCGGCGCTGCGGCCGGTGTCCTCCAGGATCGCGAGCTGGTCGGCCGTCATGGTCTCGATGTAGTGGGCCAGCGCGCGTTCGAAGAGGTCGTGCTTGCTCTTGAACGTGTTGTAGATGCTGCTGCGGCCCAGTCCGGTGGCGTCGCACAGGTCCTGGGTGGAGGTGGCCTCGTAGCCCTTCTCCCAGAACGTGCGCATCGCCGCGTCCAGGGCCCGCCCCTCGTCGAAGTTCCGTGGTCGGGCCATGAGGTCACCTTACGGTTTTGGATCGTACGTTTCAATACCGTTCAGCGGGCCGGGAGCCGGACCCATCGCCGTCGCCGATACCCCCATCGGCAGGACGCCCCACCGGCGCGTGGACCCGCCCGTCCGCCCGCTCGTAGCGTCCGGGACATGACCTCACCGACCACCCGTTCGCAGCGCAGGGGCACGGCCCAGCTGACCGCCGCCATGGTGCTCTCCGGCACCCTCGGCGTCTTCGTCGTCGAGTCCGGCGCCTCGCCGTTCGACGTCGTCTTCTTCCGCGTCCTGTTCGGCGCCCTCGCCCTCGGCGGCTACATCGCCGCCCGCGGCTGGCTCCGCGACCACGGCTTCACCCCGCGCACCCTCGGACTCGCCGTCATCGGCGGCGTGTTCATCGTCTTCAACTGGGTGTTCCTCTTCCAGTCGTACGAGACCACGTCCATCTCCGTGGCGACGGTCGTCTACCACACCCAGCCGTTCTACGTGGTGCTCCTCGGCGCCCTCCTCTTCCGCGAGCGGCTCACCGCCGCCAAGGTGAGCTGGATCGCCGTCGCCTTCGCCGGACTGATCCTCGTCTCCGGCGTCACCCCCGGCGACTTCGCCTCCGGCGGCGGCTATCTGCTGGGCATCGGGCAGGCCCTGCTCGCCGCGCTGCTCTACGGCCTGTCCACGGTCGTCACCAAGCGGATCAGCGGGGTCCGCCCGCACCTGATCGCCCTCGTCCAGGTCCTCGTCGGCATCCCGCTCCTCCTGCCCTTCGCCGACTTCGGCGCGATGGGCGGCACGGGAGCCGACTGGGGCTGGCTGGTGGGCCTCGGCGTCATCCACACCGGGCTGATGTACGTGCTGATGTACGCCGCGTACGCCCAGCTGCCCACCGCGAAGATCGCCGTCCTGGCCTTCGTCTACCCGGCCGTCGCGATGGTGACGGACTGGCTGGTGTACGGCCACCACATCGGCCTCGTCCAGGCGCTCGGCGTCCCGCTGATCGTGACCGCCGGCCTCAAGGTCACCCTTGCTCGGCCACGAGCCGCCGCGCCTGCTCCACGAACAGCCGGGCGTGCGCCGGAAGCCGCTTCCCGGACCGCCACGCCAGTTGCGTCCGAAGCGTGAACGGCGGCTCCCAGTCCAGCCGTACCAGCGAGCCCTCGGCGAGTTCGGCGGCGACCGTGATCTCGGGCAGCAGACAGATCCCGAGACCGGCCGCCGCCGCCCGCTTGGTCGCCTCGATCGTGCCGAACTCCATGAACGACACGGGGGCCAGTGAGGTCAGCTCCCGCTCGAACAGGTCGCGGTAGGCGCAGCCGGGCTCGGTGGCGAGGAGGGAGTGGGCGGTGAGGTCGGCGGTGGTGGGCGGCCGGCCGGTGAGGGGGTGCGAGGGGGCGGCGACCAGGGCCAGCGGCTCCACGGCGAGGACTTCCGTCTCCAGACCGGGGTGCTCGGTCTCCCGCTCCATCAGGAAGCCCAGGTCGTAGACGCCCTGGCGCAGCGCCTGCCGGGTCTCGTCGCCGATCGTCGTCCGCAGGGACAGGCGGACCTTCGGGTAGCGGTGGTGGAAGAACTCCAGCAGCGGGGGCAGGCGGTGGTTGGTCAGCGACTCCATCGTGCCGACCACCAGCGCGCCCGACGGCTCCTCGGTGCCCGCGACCGCCGCGCGGGCCTCCTCGGTCAGCTCCAGGATCTGCCGCGCGTACGGCAGCAGCCGCTCACCCGCCTCGGTGAGCCGGATGCGGCTGCCCAGCCGGTCGAACAGCTCCGTGCCCAGCGAGGACTCCAGGGCGCGGATCTGGCTGGTCACGCTGGACTGCGCGTACTTCAGCTCCGCCGCGGCCCGGGTGAAGCTCAGGACGGTCGCGACCTTCTCGAAGGTGACCAGGAGCCGCAGCTCCACGTCAGGACTCGTCCCGCTTCTTCTTCCCGCCGTCCTCGTCGTCGTCCTTGTCGAGGGACTTCAGGAAGTCGGGGTTGTCGTCGGGGGCGACCCACTGGCGGGAACGGTTCGCCCGCACCCCGGACCAGCCGTCCGCGGCGAGCGCCCGCTTCTTGCCCGCGATCAGCCAGGAGATCGAGCCGACCAGGGGGAACAGCAGGACGAGGATCGCCCACAGCGGCTTCGGCATGTGGCGGATGTCCTGCTCGTCCGTGCTGATGCAGTCGATGAACGCGTACACGCTCAGCGCCAGTGGCACGACGAACATCAGGACCCGGAGCATCGGTGCACCCCCAGTGGTACGGCGGGTCGGGAATCGCGGTGCGGCCCCCGTGACGGGGCCAGGGTAGCCCCTCGGGGATACTTGACCCCATGGCTTACGACGATCTTCGCTCCCTGCTCAGGGCACTGGAGCGCGAGGGAGACCTGAAGCGCATCAAGGTGGAGGTCGACCCCCGTCTGGAGGTCGGGGAGATCGTCGACCGGGTGAACAAGGCCGGCGGTCCCGCCCTCCTCTTCGAGAACGTGAAGGGCTCGTCGATGCCCCTCGCCATGAACGTCTTCGGGACGGACCGGCGCCTGCTGAAGGCGCTCGGCCTGAAGTCGTACGGCGAGATCAGCGACAAGATCGGCGGGCTGCTGAAGCCCGAGCTGCCGCACGGGTTCGTGGGCGTGCGGGAGGCCTTCGGCAAGCTCGGCGCGATGACGCACGTACCGCCGAAGAAGGTCAAGGACGGCCCCGTGCAGGAGGTCGTCCTGACCGGGGACGACGTCGACCTCGACCAGCTCCCGGCGCTGTTCACCTGGCCCAAGGACGGCGGCTCCTTCTTCAACCTGGGGCTCACCCACACCAAGGACCCCGAGACCGGCATCCGCAACCTGGGCCTGTACCGCCTCCAGCGCCACGACAAGCGCACCATCGGCATGCACTGGCAGATCCACAAGGACAGCCGCAACCACTACCAGGTGGCGGCACGGCGCGGCGAGCGCCTGCCGGTCGCCATCGCCTTCGGCTGCCCGCCCGCCGTGACGTACGCCTCCACGGCGCCGCTGCCCGGCGACATCGACGAGTACCTGTTCGCCGGGTTCCTCGCGGGCAAGCGGATCGAGATGGTGGACTGCAAGACGGTCCCGCTCCAGGTGCCCGCGCAGGCGGAGGTGGTCCTGGAGGGCTGGCTGGAGCCGGGCGAGATGCTGCCGGAGGGCCCCTTCGGCGACCACACCGGCTTCTACACCCCGCAGGAGCCGTTCCCCGCGCTGAAGATCGACTGCGTGACGATGCGCAAGCGCCCGCTGCTCCAGTCGATCGTCGTCGGCCGCCCCCCGACCGAGGACGGCCCGCTGGGCCGCGCCACGGAACGCTTCTTCCTGCCGCTGCTGAAGATCATCGTCCCGGACATCGTGGACTACCACCTGCCCGAGGCCGGCGGCTTCCACAACTGCGCGATCGTCTCGATCGACAAGAAGTACCCCAAGCACGCGCAGAAGGTCATGCACGCCATCTGGGGCGCGCACATGATGTCCCTGACCAAGCTGATCGTCGTGGTCGACGCCGACTGCGACGTCCACGACCTGCACGAGGTCGCCTGGCGCGCCCTCGGCAACACGGACTACGCCCGCGACCTGACCGTCGTCGAAGGCCCCGTCGACCACCTCGACCACGCCTCCTACCAGCAGTTCTGGGGCGGCAAGGCGGGCATCGACGCGACGAGGAAGTGGCCCGAGGAGGGCTACACCCGCGACGGCGGCTGGCCGGACATGGTGGAGTCCGATCCGCGGACGGCGGCGCTGGTGGACCGCCGGTGGAAGGAGTACGGCCTGTGAGCAGCGCATCGGCGGCCGTCCCCCAGCCGGGCCGCACCAGGGCCTTCCTGCGCCTGGTGATGATCGAGCACTCGATCTTCGCGCTGCCCTTCGCCTACATCGCCTCGCTGACGGCGATGTTCCAGCTCGACCGGAACATCCACTGGCGCGAGCTGGCGCTGGTCACCGTCTGCATGGTCGGCCTGCGCACCTTCGCCATGGCCGTCAACCGGATCATCGACCGCGAGATCGACGCCCGGAACCCGCGCACGGCGCACCGCGAACTGGTGACCGGCGCGATGTCGGTCAAGCACGCCTGGACCGGCGCGCTGATCGCGGTGGTGATCTTCCTCGGCTCGGCGGCCCTGCTGAACCCGCTCTGCCTCGCGCTGGCCCCCGTGGCGGTCGTGCCGATGGTGGTCTACCCCTACGGCAAACGCTTCACGAACTTCCCCCAGGCCATCCTCGGCCTCGCCCAGGCGATGGGCCCCGTCGGCGGCTGGCTGGCGATCACGGGGGAGTGGTCCTGGGACGCGGTGATCCTCGGCCTGGCGGTCGGCATCTGGATCGGCGGCTTCGACCTCATCTACGCCTGCCAGGACGTGGAGACCGACCGCGAGATCGGCGTCCGCTCGGTCCCGGCCCGCTTCGGCATCCCGGCGGCGATCTGGGGCGCCCGCGCCTGCCACGCCGTCACGACGGCCCTCTTCGTCTGGTACGCCCTGGCGACGGACGCGGGCGTCTTCTTCTGGCTGGGCCTGATGATCGTCGCCGCCGCCTTCGTCTACGAGCACCGGATCGTCCGCCCCCACGACCTGTCCCGCCTCAACAGGGCGTTCTTCTCGGTCAACGGCTTCATCGGGATTGCCCTGTTCGTGTGCGCGCTGCTTGATCTTCTGGTTCGGGGTCTGACCGTCTGACTAGCGTGCGGCCTACCATCGAGTGCAGAGAGAGGGAGGCCGACGTGACCGTCTCGGACAGCGACCGCCTGCACTCGCAGCTCGCCCGGTACGAGGACATGTTCCGCGGGTACCGGATGGAGATTGTCGAGGGCAACATCGTGATGAGTCCGCTCAAGCCGTTCCACAACGAGACGATCATGCGGCTTTGGATGCAGCTCGAAGCCCAGCTCGACGAGGAGTGGGCGTTCATCAGCGACGTGGCCATCCCCTTCAGCGCGGACTTCGAGTTCTGCCCGGATCTCGCGGTGATCCCGGCGGCCGAGAAGAACAAGAACCTCAGCTCTTATCCGGCCGACCTGGTGGAGCTCGCCATTGAGGTGGTGTCTCCAAGCAGCGTGCGAAACGACTACGTCGTCAAGCACCGGCAGTACGCGGCCCGGGGCATTCCCAACTACGTGATCTTCGACCCGAACAAGGGCGAGCTGGTCACCTTCTGGAACCCCGGCCCGGATGGCTATCTCGGCCGTGACACCTTCCCCTACGCCGGCCAGGTGACGGTGGACACCAAGGTGGGGCGGCTCACCGTCGACACCTCCGCCCTCCCCGTCGACAAGGCGTCCTGACGAGTTACCCCGCGGACGTCGCCGGTACGCTCAAGATGTGAACGCAGGAGAATCGCAGCGCGTGCCTTGGATCGTGGGGGTGTCCGGGGCTTCCGGGACGCC
The DNA here is from genome assembly GCF_040678395.1 of Streptomyces sp. NPDC052687. Taxonomy (NCBI): domain Bacteria; kingdom Bacillati; phylum Actinomycetota; class Actinomycetes; order Kitasatosporales; family Streptomycetaceae; genus Streptomyces; species Streptomyces sp. NPDC052687. The sequence goes on from NZ_JBFATR010000001.1 coordinate 74,724, forward strand.
GTACGCGGCGGCTGTGCTGCGTGGGCTGCTGGAGGCGGGGGAAGCGGTCGATCTCGTCGTCAGCCGGGCGTCGCGGCTGACGCTGCTGGACGAGACCGGGATCTCCTTCCGGGACGCGCGCTGGCGGGACGACCTGCGGGACTGGCTGGCGCGCGGGGCGGACGGGAAGCCGGACACCTTCGAGGTCGGCCTGGACCGCGTGCGGTACTGGAGCGCCGGGGACCTGGCCGCGGGGCCGTCCTCCGGGTCGTATCCGGCCAAGGGGATGATCATCGTGCCCGCGTCGACCGCCTCCGTCGCCGGAGTCGCGCTCGGGCTGTCCAAGGACCTGCTGCAGCGCGCCGCGAGTGTGGTGCTCAAGGAGCGGCGGCCCCTCGTCGTCGCCGTCCGCGAGGCGCCCCTGACCGGGCAGACGCTGCGGCACCTGGTCGCGCTCGACGACGCCGGCGCGGTCGTCGTCCCCGCCTCGCCCGGCTTCTACGCGGGCGCCACCCACATCCAGGACCTGGTCGACTTCGTCGCGGGCCGGGTCCTCGACGCGGCCGGCGTGCCCCACACCCTCTACCGCCGCTGGGAGGGGGAACTCGGCGGCGGCTCCCGCGACGACTGACCCTCCCCCACGCTCATTTCTCGGATCTCGGATCTCTTCAGCGGAAGGCTCGAATCGCATGGACGCGGTGGACAGGCAGCTCATCCAGGCCCTCAGGGAAAACGGCCGGGCCTCCTACGCGGAGCTGGGACGCCTCGTCGGCCTGTCGGGCCCCAGCGTCACCGACCGCATCAACCGGCTGGAGGCGGCCGGTGTCATCACCGGCTACCGCGCCACCGTCGACGCCGCCTCGCTGGGCCTCGGCGTCACCGCCCTGATCGGCATCTCGCTCTCCGACGCCGCCGACCACGAGGACGTGGCCCGCCGGCTGAAGGACCTTCCCGAGATCGAGGACTGCTGGTTCATCGCCGGCGACGACTCGTTCATGCTCAAGGTGCGGGCGACCGACGTGGACGGCCTGGAGAAGATCATTCGGCGGCTGTCCGGGACCAGGGGCGTCTCCCGGACCCGTACCACCATCGTCCTCTCCACGAAGTGGGAGAACCGGGTGGGCGAACTGCCGGAAGAGGTCCAGGCGTAGGTTGGTCGGAGTCTGTCGAGCGAAGGGAACACCATGGACGTCGGGCTCAAGCGCGAGCTGGAGGAGAAGGTCCGCTCCGGTGAGCGGCTGACCCGCGAGGACGGCATCGCGCTGTACGCGTCGGACGACCTGGCCTGGCTCGGCGGACTCGCCCACGAGGTGCGCATCCGCAAGAACGGTGACGTCGTGCACTTCAACGTCAACCGGCACCTCAACATGACCAACGTGTGCACGGCCTCCTGCGCCTACTGCTCCTTCCAGCGCAAGCCGGGGGAGAAGGACGCGTACACGATGCGCATCGAGGAGGCCGTCAAGCTCGCCAAGGCGATGGAGTCGGAGAACCTGACCGAGCTGCACATCGTCAACGGGCTGCACCCGAACCTGCCGTGGCGGTACTACCCGCGCTCGCTGCGGGAGCTGAAGGCCGCGCTGCCGAACGTCTCCCTGAAGGCGTTCACCGCGACCGAGATCCACCACTTCGAGACGATCAGCGGGCTCAGCGCCTCCGAGATCCTCGACGAGCTGATCGACGCCGGGCTGGAGTCGCTGACCGGCGGCGGCGCCGAGATCTTCGACTGGGAGGTCCGGCAGCACATCGTGGACCACCGCACCCACTGGGAGGACTGGTCCCGCATCCACCGCCTCGCGCACGAGAAGGGTCTGAAGACCCCGTGCACCATGCTCTACGGCCACATCGAGGAGCCCCGGCACCGGGTCGACCACGTGCTGCGGCTGCGCGAGCTGCAGGACGAGACCGGCGGCTTCCAGGTCTTCATCCCGCTGCGCTACCAGCACGACTTCGTCGACATGAAGGACGGCAAGATCCGCAACCGGCTGCAGGCGCGGACCACCATGGCCACGCCGGCCGAGGCGCTGAAGACGTTCGCGGTGTCGCGGCTGCTGTTCGACAACGTCCAGCACGTCAAGGTGTTCTGGGTGATGCACGGGCTGCAGACCGCCCAGCTGGCGCTCCAGCACGGCGCCGACGACATGGACGGGTCGGTCGTCGAGTACAAGATCACCCATGACGCGGACAACTACGGCACGCCGAACAAGCTGACCCGCGACGATCTGCTGGACCTGATCCGGGACGCGGGGTTCCGGCCGGTGGAGCGCAACACCCGGTACGAGATCATCCGGGAGTTCGACGGGCCCGATCCCGCGCGGCGGGAAGCTCCGCAGGCCATGCGGGTATGACGTTGTCGGGCGGGTGCGGGTAGGGGTGGGCTGGTCGCGCAGTTCCCCGCGCCCCCAGCCGGGGTACTCCGGGCCTTGTGAAGAGCGCGCCCGAGGATCAGTACACCGCCGAGCCCTTCGTGCCGGCCGGAGCGCCGGATCTCGACGCCCTGCGGCGGGCCGCCGCAGGGTGCCGGGGGTGTCCGCTGTATCGCGATGCCACGCAGACCGTGTTCGGGGCGGGTGGCGCGGACGCGCGGGTCATGCTGGTCGGTGAGCAGCCCGGGGATCGCGAGGACCGCGAGGGGCGGCCGTTCGTCGGGCCCGCGGGGAAGCTGCTGGACCGGGCGCTGGCCGAGGCCGGGATCGATCCCGGTGAGGCCTATGTCACCAACGCGGTGAAGCACTTCCTGTTCACGCGGGCGGAACCGCGCAAGCGCCGCATCCACAAGGCGCCGAGTCTGCGGGAGACGAGCGCCTGCGGGCCGTGGCTGGCCGCGGAGCTGGCGCTGGTCGGGCCGGAGCTGATCGTCGTGCTCGGCGCCACCGCGGGCAAGGCGCTGCTCGGGTCGTCCTTCCGGGTGGGCGAGGTGCGCGGGACGGTGCTGGAGCGGGAGATCCACGGGCACCCGGAGCGGCTGGTGCCGACCGTGCACCCGTCGTCGGTGCTGCGGGCGGACGACCGCGAGGAGGCGTACGCGGGGCTGGTGGCCGATCTGAAGGTGGCCGCACGCGTACTGGCGTAGGACCGTCAGGGGGAGTACGCCGTCATGGGCAGGTGTCGTATCGGGGGAGCAGACCGTCACCGGCAGCCTGGCGTAATGGGTAGCATCGCCGCATGGCCCTTACCTTCACGCTCGATCCCGCCGTCACCCCCGAGCTGCGCGACGGCATCCTCGACCTGTGGACCGATGTCTCCAACGCGGGCGGAGCCGTCGGCTTCGTGCCCCCGGTGGAGCGGGAGACGGTCCGGCCGGAGCTGGTGAGGCACCTCGTGGCGATGGCGGAAGGCCGGGCCCGGCTGCTCGTGGGGCACGACGAGGAGGGGCGGGTCGCCGCCACCGCCTTCTTCCACTTCAACACCCACCGGCTGATGGCCCACTGGGCGTGGCTCTACACGGTGATGGTGCACCCCCGGCACCAGGGCAAGGGGTACGGCCGTGACCTGCTCGCCGCCGCGGAGGGTGCCGCGCGCGGGTTCGACGGGATCGAGGCGATCCGGCTGACCTGCCGGGGCGGGCTCGGTCTGGAGCGGTTCTACGCCTCCTGCGGCTACAAGGAGGTCGGCCGCGTACCCGCCGCGATCCGGGTGGCGCCGGGCGACGACCGCGACGACGTGATCATGCTGCTGCCGCTGGGCTGACCCCCGTACAAGATCGGCATCCTGGCGTGCTTCACTGGACGCTGGCCCCTTTTGGAATCGGAAGAGTGGATTGAGATGCTCCGGTACACGCTGATGCGCCTCGGGATCTTCGCGGGCTGCCTGCTGGCCGTCTGGGGCCTCGTCTACTCGGGTATCGCCCCGCGCGGTCTCGGCGCCTCCAACGGCCTGTGGGTCGTGCTGCTCGCGCTGGTGATCTCCGCGCCGATCAGCTTCGTCGTGCTGCGCGGCGAGCGGGACCGGGCGTCCGAGCAGATCGTGCGCAGGGTCGACCGGCTGAAGGCCGGCTTCGAGGCCGACCGCAGTCAGGAGGACCGTGCGGACGACGCGGCCCGCGCCCAGGGGCAGACGTCGTAAGACGCGTCACGTTCACTGCCGCCCCGGTTTCCGAAACCCCCGGAAACCGGGGCGATTTGCATTGTGAGGGTCATACTCCCCCTGCGCCTCTCAAAGTAAGGCTTTGAGGTTCCCAAAGTTCAGGTGTTACGGTCATCGGTATGAAGCCAGCAGTCGTGTCCGTCGACGCGCCGCCCCGCAGCGTTCCGCTCGTGGCCCGTCTGCACGTGGACCTCTGCCGGTGCGCCTCCGCCGGCTGTCCCCGCTGACGCATTCCGCCGCGCACCCCTTCCCTCTTTCCCCGGAGCATGTCCGTGTCCGCGAACACGAAGTCCTTCAAGCTGCCCTTCTGGGCCCAGATACTCGCCGGCCTCGTCCTCGGTGTCGGCCTCGGCTGGCTCGCCCGCAGCCAGGACGTGTCCTGGCTGGTCACCACCCTGGAGAAGACCGGCGGCGTCTTCGTCGGGCTGCTGAAGCTCGCCGTCGCCCCGCTCGTCTTCTTCGCGATCCTCGTCTCGATCACCAACCTGCGGAAGGTCAACAACGCCGCCCGGCTGGCCGGCCGCACCCTCCTCTGGTTCATGATCACCTCGTTGATCGCGGTGGCCATCGGCCTCGCCATCGGCCTGGTCACCAACCCCGGCGCCGGCACCGGCCTGACCCCGAAGGACGGTGAGCTGCCGGAGAAGACCGGCTCCTGGCTCGACTTCCTCACCGGGATCGTCCCGACCGACGTCATCACGCCGTTCACCGAGCTGAACGTGCTGCAGATCGTCTTCATGGCCGCCGTCGCCGGTGTCGCCGCCCTCCAGCTCGGCGAGAAGGCCCAGCCGATCCTCACCCTGAGCGAGTCCGTGCTGGAGCTGCTGCAGAAGGCCCTGTGGTGGGTCATCCGGCTCGCCCCGCTCGGCACCGCCGGCCTCATCGGCCACGCCATCGCCACCTACGGCTGGGACCTGATCGGCAAGTACGCCACCTTCACCGCCGACATCTACATCGGCTGCGCCCTGGTCCTCTTCGGCGTCTACCCGGCGCTGCTCGCGACCGTCGCCAAGGCCAACCCGCTGCAGTTCTTCAAGGGCGCCTGGCCCGCCATCCAGCTGGCCTTCGTCTCCCGCTCCTCCGTCGGCACCATGCCGGTGACGCAGAAGGTGACCGAGCGCCTCGGTGTGCCGAAGGAGTACGCGTCCTTCGCGGTGCCGTTCGGCGCCACCACCAAGATGGACGGCTGCGCCGCCATCTACCCGGCGATCGCCGCGATCTTCGTCGCGCAGATCTTCGACATCCAGCTGGGCGTCGGCGACTACCTGCTGATCGCCTTCGTGTCCGTGGTCGGCTCCGCCGCCACCGCCGGCCTCACCGGCGCCACGGTGATGCTGACCCTCACCCTGTCCACGCTGGGCCTGCCCATGGAGGGCGTGGGTCTGCTGCTCGCCATCGACCCGATCCTGGACATGATGCGCACCGCCACCAACGTGGCCGGCCAGGCGCTCGTGCCGGTCATCGTCTCGGCCCGCGAGGGCCTGCTGGACCGCACGGCCTACGACTCGGTGGGCGCCGGCTCCCCGGTCGACGAGCCCGCGCCGGTCGTGGCCGACGAGCCGAGGGCGGTCAAGGCCACGGCCTGAACGATCGGTCAGTAGGGCGGTCGCACGGACCGTACGCTGTCCGCATGGGTTCCGTGAAGACCAAGCGGATGCCGCGTGCGGTCCGTGAGCAGCAGATGCTGGACGCCGCCGTGCAGATCTTCGGGCGGCGCGGGTACATGGCGGCGTCCATGGACGACATCGCGGAACTCGCCGGTGTGTCCAAGCCGTTGGTGTATCTGTATCTGAACTCCAAGGACGATCTGTTCGGCGCCTGCATCCGCCGTGAGGCGCGGGCGCTGATCGCGGCGGTGCGGGCCGGCATCGACCCGGAGCTGCCGCCGGACCGTCAGCTGTGGGACGGGCTGCTGGCGTTCTTCACGCACACCGCCGAACATCCCGACGGCTGGTCGGTGCTGCACGTCCAGGCCCGCACCCACGGGGACGCCTTCGCCGCCGAGGTCACCGCGATGCGGGGCGAGGCGGTGGCGTTCGTGACCCGGCTGATCGCCGGGGCGGCCCCCGGGACGCACGCCGAGCGCGAGATCGCCGGGCTCGCCCAGTCCCTGGTGGGCGCCGCCGAATCGCTCGCCGCGTGGGCCAACACCACTCCCGGCGTCACCGCCCGGCAGGCGGCGACCACCCTGATGAACTTCGCGTGGGCGGGTCTCGGCGGTCTGCTGGAGGGGCGGTTCTGGTCACCGCCGCGGGCCTGACCCCAAGGGGTCGACGGTCGCGGTGAGATGGACCCGGCCGCCGCCGCGCAGGGCGAAACGGCCCTTCTCTGCGGCGAATTCGACGGTTCCCGGCAGCGGGACGGGCGCGAGGAACCGGGCCCGCACGCGCACCGCGTCGGGGGTGCCGTGCGCGGCGAGACAGCGGGCCAGTGTCCACATGCCGTGCGCGATCGGCCGGGGGAAGCCGAACAGGCGCGCGGTGAGCGGGTGCAGGTGGATGGGGTTGCGGTCACCGGAGACGGCGGCGTAACGGCGCCCGAGGTCCCCGCCGAGGGGCCACGCGGCGAGCGGGGGCAGCGCGGAGGCCGCGTCGGTGGCGGGCGTGGTCGTCTGGTCGGTGGCGGGCGTGGTCGTCGGGCCGGTGGCGGGTTCGGTCGTCTGGCCTGTGGCGGGCGTGGCCGTCTGGTCGGTGGCGGGCGTGGTCGCCCGGCCGGTGGCGGATGCGGCCGTCTGGCCTGTGGCGGGCGTGGTCGTCTGGCCGGAGGGGGGCGTGGTCGTCCGGCCGGTGCGGGGGTCGGCGGGGCGGTCCGTGCCGTGCCGGGCGAGATACGTGCTGCGCGACTCCCACACGGTCTGCCCGCCCGACCGCAGCTCGGTCAGCACGGCCGCTTCCGTGCCCCGCCGGTGCGGCGCCAGTCCCTCGACCCGCACGGAGAGTTCGTAGGCGGCGGTGGCCGGCAGCGCGGTGTGCCGGGTGAGGTCGAACGAGGTGTGGACCAGGCCGAGCAGCGGCAGCGGGAAGGCGCGGGCGCTCATCAGCCGCATGGCCAGGGGGAAGCCGAGGACGTGCGGATACGTCGGCGGCAGCGCGTCCTCGCCGGTCGGGAACCCGCAGATCCGCTCGTAGGCCGCCAGCCGCGCCAGGTCGATGCGCACCTCGGGGAGGGTGAGCGGGGCGCGGGGGAAGGCGGCGTCGGCGCGGGGGCGCCGGAAGGGGGACAGCAGGGCGCCGCGGAGGAGGGAACCGGCGAGCGTGGGCATGGGTACGGGGGGCTCCCTGGGGGGGCGGGTCCACTGTGCTTACTCCGGAGTAAGGTTACCTCAGGTAAGGTCTTGCCCCGTCCGGGAGTTCAGGCAGGCGCACGGTGCGCACGTCTGCCCCGGATCGGCCCCGAACCGCCGTGGAATTCGCACAGACCCCTCACGCGGGCGCCGTAGGATGCGCGTCCTGCCGGCGGTAACGCCACGAGCCGCCCGGAGGAGCCGTATGCCGATCTCGTACTCGTCCCAGCCGCTGCCGCCCGACTCGGCCGCCTCGGCCCTCGACTACGACCCGGACGCCGGACCCGTCCTCGTCGCACCGGAGATACGGCGGCTGGACGGCGAGGTGCGCGAGGTGGCCGTACCGCCGCTGGTGCCGCCCGTGACCCACGGCTCGCTCGCCGACCTGCCGTTCGAGAACGCGGCGGCCGTGCCCGCGCAGGCGGTGCTCAGCCGCCGTACCGGGGACGGGACGTGGGCCCACGTCACGGCGGCGGAGTTCGCCGCGGAAGTGCTCGCGGTCGCCAAGGGGCTCATCGCCGAAGGGCTCGCGCCGGGCGACCGCATCGCCATCATGGCGCGGACCACCTACGAATGGACCCTGCTCGACTTCGCCGCCTGGGCCGCCGGACTGGTCACCGTGCCGGTGTACCCGACCTCCTCCGTCTTCCAGACCCGCTGGATCCTCCAGGACTGCGGCGCCGTCGCCCTCGTCACCGAGACCGGCCGGCAGGCCGCCGCGCTCGGACCCGAACGGGAACGGCTGCCCGGACTGCGCCACGTGTGGGTCGTCGAACAGGGACACGTGACGGGACTGGCCGAGCGGGGCGCGTCCGTCCCCGACCCGGAGGTCGAGGTGCGGCGCGCGATGCTCGGCCCCGACACCCTCGCCACCCTCGTCTACACCTCCGGCACCACCGGCCGCCCCAAGGGCTGCGCCCTCACCCACGGCAACTTCCTCGCCGAGGTCGACAACGCGATCGAACTGCTCTACCCGGTGTTCAAGGCGCGCACCGACGCGGAACCGGCCACGCTGCTGTTCCTGCCGCTGTCGCACGTCTTCGGCCGGATGGTCGCGGTGGCCTGCGTGCGCGCCCGGGTACGGCTCGGGCACGCGCCCGGTCTCAAGGCCGAGGAGCTGATCGCCGACCTCGCCGCCTTCCGGCCCACCTTCCTGCTGGCCATCCCGTACATGCTGGAGAAGGTCTTCAACAACGCGCGGGCCACCGCCGAACGCGGCGGCAAGGCGGGCTCGTTCGACCGGGCGGTGAACGTCGCCCGGCGCTACGGGGAGGCGGTCGAGGCCCGCCGCCACGGCACCGGCCCCGGACCCGGCGCCGCCCTGAAGGCGGCCCGCGCGCTGTACGACCCGCTGGTCTACCGCCGTATCCGCAACGCGCTCGGCGGCAGGCTCCGCTATCTCATCTGCGGCGGCTCCCCGCTGAGCCGGGACCTCGCCGCGTTCTACCTGGGCGCCGGCATCGAGGTCTACGAGGGCTACGGCCTGACCGAGACCACCGGCGCCGCGACCGTCACCCCGCCCCTCAAGCCCCGCCTGGGCACCGTCGGCTGGCCGCTGCCCGGCACCCGCGTGCGGATCGCCGCCGACGGCGAGGTGCTGCTGGCCGGCGGGCAGGTGCTGCGCGGCTACTGGGACCCGCACGCGGACGGAGTCGTCCCCGCCACCGCGGACGGCTGGCTCCCGACCGGCGACCTCGGCCGTCTCGACGACGAGGGCTATCTGACCATCACCGGCCGCAAGAAGGAGATCCTGATCACCGCCGGCGGCAAGAACGTGGCCCCGGCGCCGCTGGAGAACTGGCTGCGGCAGCACCCGCTGATCTCCCAGTGCCTCGTCGTCGGCGACCGCCGCCCGTACGTCGCCGCGCTGATCACCCTCGACATGGAGGGCGTCAGCCACTGGCGGCGGATGAACGGCAAGCATCCCGTGCCGGCCGAACTCCTCACCGGGGACGCCGAGTTGCGGGCCGTCCTGCAACGGGCGGTCGACGAGGCCAACAAGCTCGTCTCCCGCCCCGAGTCCATCCGCCGCTTCGCCGTCCTGCCCGTCGACTTCACCGAGGAGGCCGGACAGCTGACCCCGTCGATGAAGCTGCGGCGCGCGGTGATCGAGCGGGACTTCGCCCGGGAGATCGAGGCGCTGTACGGCTCGTGACGTGACCTCCCGCCGGGGGAGCGGGCCGCGGGGTCAGGTGCGCTGCGGTGCCGTCGTGCCGCAGCGGGCGGCGACCGTGTCGGCGAAGGTCCTGGCCTGGGGGGTGAGCGCGTCCCAGTGACGGACGGCCCAGCCGACGGCCAGGGGCCGCAGGGCGGGCACCGGGACGAGGCGCAGGCCCGAGGCGCCGGTGCCGCGGGCGCCCGGCAGGGCGGGGACCAGCGCGCGGCCCAGGCCCAGTTCGGCCAGGAGCAGGGCCGTGTCCCAGTCCGCGACGCTCGTGTCGTAGCCGAAGCGGACGCCGAGAGCGGCGCAGGCCGCGTCGAGGTGGGCGGCGGAGGTGGAGTTCGGGGGGAGGCGGATCAGCCGCAGGTCGGTCAGTTCCTCCGGGCGCAGGGCGGGGCGGTCGGCGAGGGGGTCGTCGGCGGGGACCGCGAGGACCCAGGGCAGTTCGGCCACCGGGCGCTGCTCGATGCCGCGCACCGGCGGGCCGAGGGTGATCCACGCGAGGTCCAGGTCGCTGTCGGTGAGCGCGTCGAAGCAGGCGCGGCTGGAGCTCTCGGTACGGAACTCCAGGCTGACCCGGGGGTGGCGGCGCCGGAAGTCGACGATGGCGTCCGCCATGAAGTGCCGTACGGTCGTCGCCCCCGTCGCCACCCGCACCGAGCCGGTCTCCCCGTCGGCCAGGTCCCGCAGCCGCCGCAGCGCGAGGTCGAGCCCCGCGATGCCCTCCGCGGCGGCGGCCTCCAGAACCCGGCCCGCCGCCGTGGGCACCACCCCGCGCGGGCGCCGCTCCAGCAGGCTCACCCCCGTCTCCCGCTCCAGCCGCCTGACGTGCTGGCTCACCGCCGACTGCGTACAGCCCAGGTCACGGGCCACGGCACTGAGGTTTCCGGCACGGCACACGGCCACGAACACGCGCAGGTCGTCGAGCGTCATGACACCCAAGCTATCGCTTGGGGCCGGGCAGTTTTCCTTAGGATTGACTGGGCGTCAGGTCGTGCACGACGATCGCCGCAGGGCCCGGGCGGCAACCCGCTCCGCGCTCCGCCGGGATCCGGACCCGGGGGACACCCCCGTGGGCGGGGCGCGGAGCGGGTGCCGACCCACACGACCTGCCGACAGGGGACCCGGCTCATGACCCACACCGCCGAGCACGCTCGTGACCTGCTGCGCCGCTCGGGCGCCGCCGCCGTCGGCCACCCCGGCGGCGGCACCCTCCTCGCCCATCTCGACCGCGTCCGCGACCGGCTCGCCGGCTGGGGCGCCCGCCCCGCCCTCCAGCTCGCCGGCCTCTGCCACGCCTGCTACGGCACCGACGGGTTCGCGGTGGCCCTGCTGCCCTTGGCCCGGCGCGCCGAACTCGCCGACGTGATCGGCGCGGAGGCCGAGGCCATCGTGTACGGGTACGCGAGCCTCGACCGCGCCGCCGGCTACCCGCGCTTCACCGGCCCCGGCGCCGTCCTGCCCGACCGTTTCACCGGCACCGCCCGCCCCGCGGACCCCCGGCTGCGCCGTGACCTCGCCGAACTCACCGCAGCGAACGAACTCGACCTCGCCGCCCACGACCCCGCCTTCCGTGACCGCTTCGGCGCCGAGCTGCTGGACCTCCTCACCCGCCTGCGCCCGCTGCTGACCGCGGCGGCTTGGGCGGACTGCCGGGCGGTGCTGGGCGACGCCTGACGCCCCCGGCTCACCCGCGCACGGCCGTCAGGAACGCCTGCGGAGCCGACTCGCCCTTCTCCTCCTCCGCCTCCCGCAGGGTTCGCGACCGTACGGCGAATCCGGCGTCCTCCAGCAGCCTTGCCATCCGCTCCGGCCGCCGCCGCTCGAAGTCGAGGTTGACGGGGTGACCGAAGGGCCGCTCCAGGCGGAGGGGCGCGTCACCGGCCTGGAAGGCGAGGAGCAGGTGCCCGCCGGGCGCCAGGACACGGGCGAACTCGGCGAAGAGAGCGGGGAGGCGGTCCGCCGGCGTGTGGATGGAGGAGTACCAGGAGACGATCCCGGCGAGCCGCCCGTCCGGCAGACCGAGGTCCAGCATGGAGCCCTGCACGAACCGCAGCCCCGGGTTCTCCCGCCGGGCCACGGCCAGCATGGACGCCGACAGGTCCACGCCGAACACCCGCACCCCGAGGGAGGCGAGGTGGGCCGTCACCCGCCCCGGCCCGCATCCGAGGTCCGCCACCTCCCCGGCGTCCGCGACCAGCGCGGCGAACGCCCCGAGGAGCGCCACGTCCAGCGGCGAGTGGGCGAGGACACCGGCGAAGTGGCCGGCGTAGTCCTCCGCGATGGCGTCGTAGAAGGAGCGGGTGGTGGTGAGGAAGTCGGTGTCGGTCATGGGCACGGACCCTAGACCCCGCCACCGACAGCACGTGGCGGCCCTCGTCCTCACGGCACGCCCAGCGCCCGCAGTACGGCCGTCGCCCCCACCCCCGCGAGGACCACGACCACGAACGGCGCCCGCCGCCACGCCAGCACGACCGCCGTCAGCACCCCGGCGGGGCGGGCCCACCCGGCGAGGCCGGTGCCCTCGGTGAGCGCGCCCGTGGCCAGCAGGGCGACGAGCAGGACCACCGCCCCGGCGGACAGCAGCTCCTGCGCGCGCGGCGGCACGCGGACCCGCCCGTGCAGCACGGGCCCGACCAGGCGCAGGGCGTACGTCGCGGCGGCCAGCGCCAGGACCAGGACGACCGGCGCGCTCATCCCGCCACCGCCTTCTCGCGGGCGCCGCCGCCGTACAGCGCGAGCCCGGCGAGGGCGAGCAGCACCGGCAACCCGGCCGGGACGACCGGTGTGACGGCGAGCGCCACGCAGGCGCCGGGCAGGGCGCAGCGGCGCAGGCGGGGATCGTCGCGCAGGGCGGGGACCACGAGGGCGGCGAGGACGGCCGGGAAGGCCGTGTCCAGGCCGTAGGCCGCGGTGTCGCCGAGCGCGCTGCCCGCGAGGGCGCCGGCCAGGACGGAGACGTTCCACACGGTGAACAGCCCGATCCCGGAGACCCAGAACGCGGTGCGCCGCCGCTCCCAGTCGGGCTGGGCGAGGGCGAAGGCGACGGTCTCGTCGGTGATCAGATGGGCGCCCGCCAGACGGGCGAGCCTGCCCCGGCCGACGACGTCGGCGACCGCCACGCCGAACGCGGCCAGCCGGGTGTTCAGCAGCACCCCGGTGGCGGCCGCGGCGAGCGGCCCGCCCCCGGCGAACAGCACCCCGAGGGCGCTGAACTGCGCCGACCCCGCGTACACCAGCAGGGACATCGCCACCGGCACCCAGACGGGCAGTCCCCCGGCGACCGCGATCGCGCCGAAGGAGATGCCCACGATGCCGCCGGCCACCCAGACCAGTGAGGCGTCGCGGACCAGGGAGGCGACCATGGGTGTTCGGAGTGGCGAACGCATGTTTCCTACAATGAACAGACGGCTCCCTGTTCGTCAAGCCGAACGATCGTACTTCTGGAGCGAACGACATGACCGACGGCACCCCGCGCACCCCGCCACGGCTCCCCCTCGACTGGATCGCCGCCGCCCTGCGCCGCGAACGCACCCGCGCCGGACTGTCCCTGTCCGAGCTGGCCAAACGGGCCGGGATCGCCAAGTCGACGCTGTCCCAGCTGGAGGCGGCGAGCGGGAACCCGAGCATGGAGACGATCTGGGCGCTCGGCGTGGCCCTGGGCGTGCCGTTCAGCGCGCTGGTCGAGCCGCCGGCCCCGGCCGTCCAGGTGATCCGCGCCGGAGAGGGGCCCGCGGTCGCCTCCGAACGGGCGGACTACGTGGCGACCCTGCTGTCGGCGAGCCCGCCCGGAGCCCGGCGTGACATCTACCACCTGAGGGCCGAACCGGGCGCCGCGCGGGAATCGGAGCCGCATATCCCGGGCACGGTCGAGCATCTGATCGTGAGCACCGGACGGGTGAAGGCGGGGCCGCGCGGGGAGAGCGTGGAACTCGGGCCGGGCGATTACATGGCGTATCGCGGAGATGTGCCGCACGCCTATGAGGCGCTGGTGCCGGGCACCACGTTCGTGCTGATCATGCAGCACGTGTGAGAAGTCCGAGAATTCGCGAGAAGTTCACCGGAAAAGGGCAGGAGCCCCGTCGCCGTACGGCGCGGGGCTCCTTGGGTACTGCACTCGATCCCGGATCAAGAAAGGATCAGACCGGGGTGACGTTCTCGGCCTGCGGACCCTTCGGGCCCTGCGTGACGTCGAAAGACACCTGCTGGTTCTCCTCGAGGGACCGGAAACCGGTCGCGTTGATCGCGGAGTAGTGGACGAAGACGTCGGGGCCGCCGCCCTCCTGGGCAATGAAGCCGAAGCCCTTTTCGGCGTTGAACCACTTAACGGTTCCGGTAGCCATAAGCCCTCCTTGGGCTCAAAGGGTTGCCCTGCTCCAGAACCAGCAAGTGTGAAGACGAGTTCTCACAACTGCATCCGCCTGAAAACGACGAGAGCCCGCGGTCACATGCTCCGCAGGCTCTGCACTGCAAGGGAAACCAAACTGCAACTTGCGGCGAGCCTAGCACGCGGGCACCCGAAAGCAATAGAGGTCAAGATCACGTCACCCGGATGTTTGAAGATCGCGACGCACCTCTGACGCCGGGGGTGAGGCCTGGACCCTATCCCACAGGGTCTAGCCTCGCGATGTGGACATTTCTCGCACCCGGCCGCGCGTCGGCCACATCCAGTTCCTGAACTGCCTGCCCTTGTACTGGGGGCTCGCGAGAACGGGCACACTCCTCGACTTCGAGCTGACGAAGGACACCCCGGAGAAGCTCAGCGAGCAGCTGGTGCGCGGAGAGCTCGATGTGGGGCCCGTCACCCTCGTCGAGTTCCTGAAGAACGCCGACGACCTGGTCGCCTTCCCGGACATCGCCGTGGGCTGCGACGGACCGGTCATGTCCTGCGTGATCGTCTCCCAGGTCCCGCTGGACCGGCTCGACGGCGCCCGGGTCGCCCTCGGCTCGACCTCGCGCACCTCGGTGCGGCTGGCGCGGCTGCTGCTGGAGGAACGGTTCGGCGTCCGGCCCGACTACTACACCTGCCCGCCCGACCTCAGCCTGATGATGCAGGAGGCCGAGGCCGCCGTCCTCATCGGCGACGCGGCGCTGCGCGCCAACCTGATCGACGGGCCCCGCTTCGGCCTGGAGGTGCACGACCTGGGCGCCCTGTGGAAGGAGTGGACGGGGATGCCGTTCGTCTTCGCGGTCTGGGCGGCGCGCCGGGACTACGCGGAGCGCGAGCCGGTCCTCACCCGCCAGGTCCACGAGGCGTTCCTCGCCTCCCGCAACCTCTCCCTGGAGGAGGTCGCCAAGGTCGCCGAGCAGGCGGCCCGCTGGGAGGCCTTCGACGAGCGGGTCCTGGAGCAGTACTTCACCACGCTCGACTTCCGCTTCGGCGAACCGCAGCTCGCGGCCGTCGCCGAGTTCGCCCGGCGGGTCGGCCCGACGACCGGCTTCCCCGCGGACGTGCGGGTGGAACTGCTGCGGCCGTAGCGAGTCCGCGCCGCGGCGCAACAAGGTGCGTAACCTGCTGGGGGATTGACAGGTCCACGGGGGAGGGGGCGCGCCATGCAGCCGCTCGGAGCGGACGAGCCCACCGGCGTGGGGCCCTACCGGCTGCTCGGCCGGCTGGGCTCCGGCGGGATGGGACGGGTGTACCTCGGTCGCAGCGCCGGCGGGCGCACGGTCGCGGTGAAGATCGTGCACCCGCACCTCGCGCTCGACGAGGAGTTCCGGGCCCGCTTCCGCCGCGAGGCGACCGTGCGGCTCACCCCGGTGGGCGACGACCTGCGGTACCAGTCCGAGAGCCCGGAGTCCGGCCGCCCCCAGGCCCGCCTCTCCCGGGTCGAGTGACAGGAACGCGCCGTACCGGCGGGGCCGGTTGCGCCGAACGGGGCGCCGAGGCGCGGGCCGCGCTGACAGACTGACGGGCCGACACGTCCACCCGTCACAGGAGCGTCGTATGCACTCGCCCCGACCGGTGCCGCCGCAGGAGCAGTCCGACTTCGCGTGCGAGCGGCTCACCGGCCGGCTCGCCGGGCCCGTCGTGGACAGCGGGGACGGCACGCCGGCCGCGGTCGGTCCGATGACCGACGGGGAGTACGTCCGGGAGTTGGTGCCCGGCTGCCGGCCGGTGCGGCGGCGCTCGGCCGGGCCCGGCGCGCGGGCGACGGCGCCGAGCGGCGCCCCGGCCGGGGAGCGGGGGCGTGACACCGCGCCGTATCCGCACCCCGCGCCGTCGCTCACCACGATCGCCCGGCGGCTGACCCGCCACGCCGAGATGCCGGCCCTGCGCGCCGACCACACCCCGCCCGGCGGCCGCACCCTCACCCGGGACGACCACCGGGTCAGGGGGGACGCCGCCGCCCTCAACACCGTCGGCCACCGCACGTATCCGCATGGCGGCGACGCCGGGGAGCCGTTCGTCGGCGTCGTGTGGTCGGTCAGGCAGGAACTGCCGTATCACGGTGCGCAGGTCGCCCTCCTGCGCGACCTGTTCCGCGCCCGGCGGGACTGACCGTGCCGGCGATGTGGCTGACCGCTGCGGCGGCAGCCTGGGGCGCGGCGGCCGGCGCGGCGCTGCCCCGGGCCGCCTACCGGCTCTCGGTGCCGCACGGGGACGCCGGGGCGGAGCCCGCCGGGGTATCGGAGCCCGCCGGGGTATCGGAGCCCGCCGGGGTATCGGAGCCCGGCGGGGGAGCGGAGTCCGCCGGGGTATCGGAGTCCGCCGGGGTATCGGAGTCCGCCGGGGTATCGGAGTCCGCCGGGGTATCGGAGCCCGTCGAGGGTGTCCGTTCCTCCCCAGACCCCCTGCCCCCACGGCAGTGGCGGACGGCCTGTCCGGCCGGGCATCCGCTCGCCGGGCCGCTGGGCGGCTGGGTCGGTCCGGGCCGGTGCGGTGAGTGCGCCGGGGCCGGGTACGGGCCCTCCGACCGCGCCCTCGCGGCGGTCACCGCCCTGCTCTGCGCTGCCCTCGCCGCCGCCACCGGGCCGCGCCCCGAGCTGGCCGTATGGCTGCTGCTCGGGCCGGTCGGGGTGCTGCTGGCGGTGGTGGACCTGCGGGTGCACCGGCTGCCGGACGTGCTCACCCTGCCGCTCGCCGTCGCCGCCCCCGCCTTCCTCGGTCTCGCCGCCCTCGCCCCGAACCACGCCGGTGACTGGAGCGGCGCCCTGCTCGGCACCCTCGCGCTCGGCGCCGGCTATCTCGTGCTGTGCCGGATCAACCCGGCGGGCATGGGCTTCGGCGATGTGAAGCTCTCCCTGAGCATGGGCGCCGTCCTCGGCTGGTACGGCCCGCGCACCCTGCTGCTCGGCACCTTCGCCGCGTTCCTGCTCGGCGCGCTCTACGCGGGCGCCCTGGTCGCGCTGCGCCGCGCCGGGCGCGGGACCGCGATCGCGTTCGGCCCGTTCCTGCTCGCGGGCGCGCTGATCGGGGTGGTGTCCGGCGCGTACGCCGCCTAGCCCAGTGAAAGGGGTGGGCGGCATTCCGCGGCCGTAGGCTCCTTGCGTCGGACGAAGGAGCACGGCGCATGAGCTATCGCCTGAAGGCCATCACCCGCGAGGACCACCTGGCGTTCGTCGCCACCCTGCCCTCGGTGAGTCATCTGCAACTCCCGTCCTGGGGCGACGTGAAGCAGGACTGGCGGGCGGAGAGCCTGGGCTGGTTCGACGCGGACGACCGTCTCGTCGGCGCCGGACTGGTGCTGCTGCGGCCGCTGCCGAAGCTCAGGCGGTACCTCGCCTATCTGCCCGAGGGCCCCGTCATCGACTGGACCGCCCCCGACCTCGACGCGTGGCTGCGGCCCCTGCTCGCCCACCTCAAGGCGCGCGGTGCCTTCACGGTGCGGATGGGCCCGCCGGTCGTCGTACGCCGCTGGAGCGCCGACGCGGTCAAGGCCGCCATCGCCGACCCGGAGACCAGGCGGCTCGGCGACGTGGCGCCCACCGCCGAGGACCCGCGCGCCCTCGATATCGCCGACCGGCTCCGCCGCGCGGGCTGGCGGCGAAGCGCGTCCGGCGGCGAGGACGGCTTCGCCGCGGGCCAGCCGCGCCACGTCTTCCAGGTGCCGCTCGCCGGCCGCTCCCTGGAGCAGATCCACCAGGGCCTCAACCAGCAGTGGCGGCGCAACATCAAGAAGGCCGAGAAGGCCGGCGTGAAGGTCGTCCAGGGCGACTACGAGGACCTGCCCGCCTTCCACCGGCTGTATCTGGAGACCGCCGAACGGGACCGGTTCGTCCCTCGCCCGCTGTCGTACTTCCAGCGCATGTGGACCGCGCTGCGCGCCGAGGACGAGAACCGGATGCGCCTCTACCTCGCCCACCACGAGGGCGAGGTCCTCGCGGCGGCGACGATGCTGACCGTCGGCGAGCACGTCTGGTACTCCTACGGGGCCTCCACCAGCCGCCGCCGCGAGGTCCAGCCGAACAACGCGATCCAGTGGCGGATGATGTGCGACGCCCATGAACTCGGCGCCGCGGTCTACGACTTCCGCGGCATCACCGACACCCTGGAGGAGGACGACCACCTCCTGGGGCTGCTCCGCTTCAAGGCCGGCAGCGGCGGCGAGGCCGTCGAGTACCTCGGCGAGTGGGACCACCCGCTCAACAAGGTCCTGCACCAGGCTTTCCGGCTCTACCTGTCCCGCCGCTGAGCCGGGAATGTCGCTGGCGTACGCTGGATCGGTCCGCCCGCAACCCCTGACGAAAGGGACGCCCCCGGTGACCGAGAAGGCCGACCTCCAGTCTGTGCTCGACCGTGCCGCAGCGGGCGGGCGGATCACCCCCGAGGAAGCGCTCGACCTCTACCGCCACGCGCCGCTGCACGCGCTGGGCGCCGCCGCCGACGCCGCCCGCCGCCGCCGGTACGCGGGCGTGGAGCACATCGCGACGTACATCATCGAGCGCAACATCAACTACACCAACGTGTGCGTCACGGCCTGCAAGTTCTGCGCCTTCTACGCCCCGCCGAAGAGCGACAAGGGCTGGACCCGCGACCTCGACGACATCCTGCGCCGCTGCGCCGAGACCGTCGAGCTGGGCGGCACGCAGATCATGTTCCAGGGCGGCCACCACCCGGACTACGGCGTCGAGTACTACGAGAAGCACTTCTCGGCCATCAAGAAGGAGTTCCCGCAGCTCGTCATCCACAGCCTGGGGGCGAGCGAGGTCGAGCACATGGCCCGGATCTCCAAGGTCAGCGTCGAGGAGGCGATCCAGCGCATCCACGCCGCCGGCCTCGACTCCTTCGCCGGCGCCGGCGCCGAGCTGCTGCCGGAGCGGCCGCGCAAGGCCATCGCCCCGCTGAAGGAGAGCGGCGAGCGCTGGCTGGAGATCATGGAGACCGCGCACAACCTGGGCGTCGAGTCGACGTCCACGATGCTCATGGGCACCGGCGAGACCAACGCCGAGCGCATCGAGCACCTGCGGATGATCCGTGACGTCCAGGACCGCACGGGCGGCTTCCGCGCCTTCATCCCGTACCTGTACCAGCCGCAGAACAACCACCTGAAGGGCCGCACCCAGGCGACCATCTTCGAGTACCTGCGGATGATCGCCGTCGCCCGGCTCTTCCTCGACAACGTCGCCCACATCCAGGGCTCCTGGCTGACCACCGGCAAGGACGCCGGGCAGCTCACGCTGCACTACGGCGCCGACGACCTCGGCTCGATCATGCTGGAGGAGAACGTCGTCTCGGCGGCCGGTGCCAAGCACCGCTCCAACCTGATGGAGATGATCGAGATGATCCGGGGCGCGGACCGCGTCCCCGCCCAGCGCTCCACGACGTACGAGCACCTCGTCGTCCACGACGACCCGGCGAACGACCCCGTCGACGAGCGGGTCGTCTCCCACATCTCGTCGACCGCGATCGAGGGCGGCACCGCCCACCCCGAGCTGAAGATCCTCGCCGCCAACTGAGGTACGTGTGCTGACCCTTCACGTCGCCGAGGCCACGCCCGGGACGGCCGTCCTGGTCGACGGCGCGCGCCTCGCCGCCGTCGGCCCGTACGACGAGCTGGCCGCCGCCCACCCGGACGCCCGGGTGCGGCGCTGGCCCGGCATCCTCACGCCCGGCCTGCTCAACCAGTACGGGCCGGAGCTGCTGGAGCAGACGTACCACCCGGACCCGCGCGAGGCCGACCGGTTCGGCACCGAGCCGATCGGCGGGGAGCGCGCCCAGGCCCTGTTCCGCGCGGACCCCGCCCGCCGGGGCGCCAGCGCGCGGCGCGGCGTGCAGCGGCTCCTCGCGCACGGCACCGTCGCCGTCGCGGGCGAGCTGCGCGACCGGGCCGCGCTGGACGCCGTACGGCGCGCCGGGCTCGCCGTCGGACAGCGACCGCCGTCGCTGCCGGGGCCGCCGGCCCTCTCCCCGGTCCCGCTGATCCTGCTCCCGCCCCTCGCCGCGGGCGGGCCCGCCCGCTTCGCCGTCTTCGACGTGCCCGACCGCGCCGCCCTGGTCCGCCTGGGCGCCGCGACCTGCGTCGCGACGGTCGTCGCGGGCCGCCTGGTGTACCGCGGCCGGTAACCCGCACCCTCCCTCGCGCCCCACGACCTTCCGTTCGGTCGTGGGGCGCTTCGGCGTGCACGCGTATTGACGGGCCGCTCGGCGAGCCCTTAGCGTCCGGCCATCCCTAATCTTTCGGATTTCGCTTCGAAACTTTCGAAGACGCGAACCCTCCGAAGACGCCGAGCCGACGGAATGAGACTCCCCATGAGATCCGTTCGCACCGCCACCGCGGCCCTCACCGTGGCCGCCCTGTCGCTCCCCCTCCTCGCGGCCGCCCCGCACTCCGAGGCCCGGCACGACCGGCTGCGCGCGGCGGCCCCCGAGGGCTTCTCCGTGGGCACCGCCGTGGCCGGCGGCGGCCACCACCTGTCGCAGCCGTACCCCGACCCCTTCACCTCCGACAAGGAGTACCGGAAGATCCTGGCCCGCCAGTTCGGCTCGGTCTCCCCGGAGAACCAGATGAAGTGGGACTTCATTCACCCCGAGCGCGACCGGTACGACTTCGCCGCCGCCGACGCCATCGTCGCCTTCGCCGAACGCAACCGGCAGGTCGTGCGCGGCCACACCCTGCTGTGGCACAGCCAGAACCCGGAGTGGCTGGAGCAGGGGAACTTCTCCCAGGAGGAGCTGCGCGCGATCCTGCGCGAGCACATCACCACCGTCGTCGGCCGCTACGCCGGGCGGATCCAGCAGTGGGACGTCGCCAACGAGATCTTCGACGACCAGGGCAGGCTGCGCACCCAGGACAACATCTGGATCCGCGAACTCGGCCCCGGCATCGTCGCCGACGCCTTCCGCTGGGCGCACGCGGCCGACCCCGGGGCGAAGCTGTTCTTCAACGACTACAACGTGGAGAGCGTCAACGCGAAGAGCAACGCGTACTACACCCTCGTCCAGGACCTGCTGAGGCGGGGCGTCCCGGTGCACGGCTTCTCCGTCCAGGCCCACCTGAGCACCCGTTACGGCTTCCCGGGCGACCTGGAGAGCAACCTGCGCCGGTTCGACGCGCTCGGCCTGGAGACCGCCGTCACCGAGCT
This sequence comes from Streptomyces sp. NPDC052687, assembly GCF_040678395.1. Classification (NCBI taxonomy): domain Bacteria; kingdom Bacillati; phylum Actinomycetota; class Actinomycetes; order Kitasatosporales; family Streptomycetaceae; genus Streptomyces; species Streptomyces sp. NPDC052687. The sequence continues at coordinate 95,759 of NZ_JBFATR010000001.1, forward strand.
GGACGTCCGCATGGACGTGCCGGAGGGCGGCGTGCCCACGGCGGAACAGGAGCGCACACAGGCCGAGTACTACCGGCGGACCCTGGCGGCGTGCCTCGCCGTGGACGGCTGCGACTCGTTCACCATCTGGGGCTTCACCGACAAGTACTCGTGGGTGCCGGTGTTCTTCGAGGGTGAGGGCTTCGCGAACGTCATGACCGACGAGTTCGAGCGCAAGCCCGCCTTCTACGCGCTGCTGGACACCCTGAAGGCGGCCCGCGGGCACTGAGCCCCGCCGCGCGCGTGAGACGCTGGTGTCGCTCGATTGGTCTGTACCTGCCACGAGGAAGGTCCGGGTCCATGCGCGGCACCACCGTCCCGCCGGGAACGCCCTGTCTCCCGCCCCGCCCCGGCGACGTACCCCTGCACCGGCTGGAGGTGACCGGTCCGCCCGCCGTCCCCTTCGCGGCGGGCAGCTTCGACGCCGTCGGCCCGCTCGCCCGCTCCGACCGGCCCCACCGGCACACCTTCTACGAGATCGTCCACGTCACCGCCGGAACCGGCACCCACGTCGTCGACCTCGCCCGCTGGCCGCTCACACCGCCCCACCTCGCCGTCCTCGCCCCCGGACAGGTCCACCACTGGGAGGACGGCCAGGGCCTGGACGGCACGCTGGCGCTGTTCACCGAGGACTTCCTGGTGGACCACCCCGGCGACCGCGACCTGCTGCGGAGCCTCGCCGACCGCTGCTGGTTCCGGCCCCCGCCCGAGGACGACGAACGGATCGGCGCGCTCATGGCCGAGCTGGTGACGGAGCACCGGCAACGCCGCCCCGGATACGCGAGCGTGCTGCGCTCGCTGCTGCACGTCCTCGTCGTCCGGGCGGCCCGCCTCCCGGACGGCCCCGCGCCCGGCACCCCGGCCGAGGGACGCGGGGCCCCCGTGGCGCAGGCCTTCGTCCGCCTGATCACCCGCCCCGAAGCGCTCTCCTGGACGGTCCGCGAGTGCGCGCACCGCCTCGGCGTCACCCCCGGCTACCTCACCGAGGCCGTACGGTCCGCCACCGGCCGCAGCCCCGGCCGCCTGCTCATCGAGGCCCGCGCCCGCCACGCCCAACGGCTGCTCGCGCACACCGAGTTGTCCGTCCGCCAGGTCGCCGCCCGCACCGGCTTCACCGACCCGGCCTACTTCAGCCGCTTCTTCCGCCGCGAGACCGGGCAGAGCCCCGGCGCCTTCCGAAAACACCACAGTGGCGCACACCAGTCCATCGAAGCCCCGCGGCCGCGCTCCTAGGGTCGGTCCCGTCCGGTTCACCGTCCTCCCGACACCCCCACGAGGAGCAGACATGGACGGCACCTCCCCGCACGGCGACCCCCGGCACGGCGACGCCCCGCACGGCGACTCCCGGCACGGCGACACCGCGCACGGCAACTCCCGGCACGTGCGCCGCAAAACGGTGCTGCGCGCCGCCCTCGCCGCGACCGTCGGAGTCCCCACCGCCCTGCTGGGCGCCCCCGCCCTGGCCCGCACCCTGACCGCCGCGGACACGGCACCCCCGCTCACCCCGCCCTGCGACGACGGCGACGACCCCACCCCGCCGCAGACCGAGGGCCCCTACTTCAAGCCCAACTCCCCGCGCCGCACCAGCCTGCTGGAGGCGGGCACCCCCGGCACCCGGCTCACCGTGAGCGGATACGTCTTCGGCCTCGCCTGCCGGCCGATCACCGGAGCCCTGCTGGACTTCTGGCAGGCCGATGCGGGCGGGGCGTACGACAACACGGGGTTCCGGCTGCGCGGTCACCAGTTCACCGGTGCCGACGGCGCGTTCACCCTCACCACGATCGTCCCCGGCCTCTATCCGGGCCGCACCCGCCACCTCCACGTGAAGGTGCAGGCCCCCGGCCGGCCGGTGCTGACCACCCAGCTGTACTTCCCGAACGAACCCCGCAACAACACCGACACGATCTTCGACCCGCGGCTGCTGATGACCGTCCGCGACGCGGGCGGCGCCAAGGAGGCCGCCTTCGACTTCGTGCTCGACGTGCCGCAGGACCCCGGACCCACCCCGCCGCCGGGCGGCACCTGGACCCCCGGCACCACCTACCGGGCGGGCGACCGCGTCACGTACGCGGGCCGCGCCTACGTCTGCCTCCAGGCCCACACGGCCCAGCCCGGCTGGGAGCCACCGGCCGCACCGGCCCTGTGGCGAGCGGCCTGAGCCCGCCGGTCCGGACCTCTCGGCCGGCCATGACCCCTCGGCCGGCCATGACCTCTCGCCCGGCCGCGGCCCCTCGCCCGGCCGCGGCCTCTCGGCTGGCCGGGCACCCGCCCCGCCCGCTCAGCCCGCGAACGCCTCCCCGAACGCCCCGTCCTCCTGCTCCACCCCGCTGCACCGAGCCGCCGAGTCACCCTCCCGGCAGTTCCGGTCCCGGAACGCGGCCCAGACCGACACCCACGCCGGCCGCCGCTGCCGCGCGAACTCCCGTACCCGCGCGGCGTCGTCGAGGGTGAACGTCTCGCCGTCGACATCGTTCACACCGATCATCGACGTCAGCGCCATTGCCTGCCAGGCGGCGGCCGGCGACAGCCCGAAGACCTCCGCGAGCTGGGCGTGGGCCGCCCGCGCCAGCTCGGCGGCGGTGCCGCAGACGGCCGCGAGCTCCCGCCCGGAGGCACCGCCGAAGGAGACGCGCACGGGCACGCCGGTCTCCCGCAGCGCGGCGATCCGCGAGGTCACGGCCGGGTCCGTGAGACGGACCGGCAAGGGCGGCACCCCCGCCGGGACGACCTGAGTGGGCAGGCACCGCAGGAGCGGCACGGCGGGCGGCCGTGACCGGTACAACGCCCGCGCGGTGACCGTCTGCCTCTGGCACGAGATCGCCCTGATCCTCGCCGTGCCGCTGACCGACCGGCTCCGGGAGGTGCCCGCCTTCGAGGCGTGGCTGCCGCTGGACAGCCGGTGGTTCCTGTTCGGCGTGGGCTGGCTGCTGATCGCGCTCTTCGCGGCGCTGTGCGGGTGGGTGGAGGACGTGGCGGCGAAACGCACACCGCGGCTCCGGCCGCACGGCCCGGCTGCAACAATGAGGGCGTGACCCGCGCATCCCTGGACAAGCAGCCGCACGAAGTCGCCTCGATGTTCGACGACGTCGCGGACCGGTACGACCTCACCAACGACGTGCTGTCCCTGGGCCAGGCCCGGGGGTGGCGGAAGGAGGTCGCCAAGGCCGTCGACGCGCGGCCCGCGCAGAAGGTCCTGGACCTGGCCGCCGGTACGGCGACCTCGTCGCTGCCGTTCACCCGCGCCGGCGCCTATGTCGTCCCCTGCGACTTCTCCCTCGGCATGCTCCAGGTGGGCAAGCGGCGGCACCCGTGGCTGCCGCTGACCGCGGGCGACGCCACCCGGCTGCCGTTCCAGGACGACGTCTTCGACGCCGTCACCATCTCCTTCGGGCTGCGCAACGTCCAGGACTTCGACGCCGCGCTGCGCGAGATGTACCGGGTGACGCGGCCCGGCGGACGCGTCGTGATCTGCGAGTTCTCGCACCCGACCTGGGCGCCCTTCCGCACCGTCTACACCGAGTACCTGATGCGGGCGCTGCCGCCGGTGGCGCGCGCGGTGTCCTCCAACCCGGAGGCGTACGTCTATCTCGCCGAGTCCATCCGCGCCTGGCCCGACCAGGCGGGCCTCGCCGACCGGCTCAAGGGCGCCGGCTGGTCGCGGGTGGCGTGGCGGAACCTCACCGGCGGTGTGGTCGCGCTGCACCGGGGCTTCAAGGACAGCTGAGCGCGCTCAGCTCCGGCGGCGCCTGCGGCGCGGGCTCGGGCGGGGTCAGCTCGCGGCGGACGCCGCCGTGCGGCGGGCCGGGCTCGCGCGGCTCGCGGACGCCCGATCCGCCGCCCTCCCCCTCGCCGAGGTCGAACCAGACGGTGACCACGGCGCCGCGCGGGACCCGCGCGCCGGGCGGCGGGTACTGCCGTACGACGTAGTCGACGACGGTGCGGCGGAAGTCCGGGCGGTCGGGCGCGTCGAGCCGCACGCCGTGGGCCTCGGCGGCGGCGCGGGCGTCGACGGCCATGAGACCGACGAGCCGTGGCACGCGTGCCACGGAAGTCCGGGGCGATGCGGTCGGTATGGGTGGTCTGCTCACAGATGTCACCCCCCAGCGGTACGGAAAGGGTAACGGTCCGGGGTGCCGTCCGGAAGCGTCCGGTGTCTTTCCGTAGCCAAAGGTGACCGACCGTCACAGATCCAGGCGGTAGCAGTGGCCCCGCTGCTCCGACTCGGGCGTCGTGAAGGTCTCCGCCAGCCGCATCCCCAGCCGCCGGGTCACCGCGATGGAGCGGGTGTTGCGGGCGTTGACCATGGCGACCACGCCCGGCACGCCCGCCTCCCGCAGCCGCTCCAGCGTCATCAGCGCCGCCGCGGTCACATAGCCCCGGCCCCAGTGCTCCCGGCCCAGCCGCCAGCCGATCTCGATCTCCCCGGCCGGGCCCCACGGCTGCGGCCAGGGCTGCGCGCCGGTGAAGCCGATGACCCGGCCGTCCTCGTCCAGCATCGTCCACAGGCAGAAGCCCAGTTCGGCGTCGTGCTTGCGCTGGCGGGCCGTCAGCTCCTCGTAGACGGACAGCTCGGCGGAGCGGCCGCCGTGGAACTCCATGACATCCGGGTGGTCGAAGACCCGGTGCCAGGCGACGGCGTCCTCGTCGGTGGGGACGCGCAGCCGTACCACGGGGAGCGTTCTGTTCACGGGGCAGCCCTTCAGCCGGTTGATCAATTCTGCTGAATAGACTGCCCATGTCCAGTGCCGGTCGGCACGCAGATTTCGAACTTGGGGAGATCCCGCCGTGACCGAGCCCCTCCTCTCCGACAACACCGCCGACGTGATCGTCGTAGGCGCGGGGCCGGCCGGCTCCACGACCGCGTACCACCTCGCCAAGGCGGGGCTCGACGTGCTGCTGCTGGAGAAGACCGAGTTCCCGCGCGAGAAGGTGTGCGGCGACGGGCTCACCCCGCGCGCGGTCAAGCAGCTCGTCGCCATGGGCATCGACATCTCGGAAGAGGCCGGCTGGCTGCGCAACAAGGGCCTGCGCATCATCGGCGGCGGCGTCCGGCTCCAGCTGGACTGGCCGGATCTCGCCTCCTTCCCGGACTACGGCCTGGTCCGCAAGCGCGACGACTTCGACGAGCAGCTCGCCCGCCAGGCGCAGAAGGCGGGCGCCCGGCTGTACGAGCGCTGCAACGTCTCCGGGCCGATCGTCGACGACCGCACCGGCCGCATCACCGGCGTCACCGCCAAGCTGGGCGAGGACAAGCGCGAGGTCTCCTTCCACGCGCCGCTCGTCGTCGCCGCCGACGGCAACTCCACCCGGCTGTCCCTGGCGATGGGCCTGCACCGCCGCGAGGACCGCCCGATGGGCGTCGCGGTCCGAACGTACTTCCAGAGCCCCCGCCACGACGACGACTACCTGGAGTCCTGGCTGGAGCTGTGGGACCGCCGCGGCCCCGGCGAGGACCGGCTGCTGCCCGGCTACGGCTGGATCTTCGGCATGGGCGACGGCACCTCCAACGTCGGCCTCGGCGTCCTCAACACCTCCGACTCCTTCAAGGAGCTGGACTGGCGCGAGGTGCTGAAGGCCTGGTGCGCCTCCATGCCGGAGGACTGGGGCTACACCCCCGAGAACATGACCGGCCCGATCCGCGGCGCCGCCCTGCCGATGGCCTTCAACCGCCAGCCGCACTACACCCGCGGCCTGCTCCTCGTCGGCGACGCCGGCGGCCTGGTGAACCCCTTCAACGGCGAGGGCATCGCCTACGCCATGGAGTCCGGCCAGATCGCCGCCGACGTCATCGTCCAGGCCCACGCCCGGTCCACCCCGGCCCAGCGCGAGACCGCCCTCCAGCGCTACCCGCGCGTCCTCAAGGACACCTACGGCGGCTACTACACCCTCGGCCGCGCCTTCGTGAAGCTCATCGGCAACCCGAAGGTCATGAAGATCGCCACCCAGCGCGGGCTCACCCACCCGCTGCTGATGAAGTTCACCCTCAAGCTGCTCGCCAACCTCACGGACCCGACGGGCGGCGACGCGATGGACCGCATCATCAACGGGCTGTCCAAGGTGGCGCCCAAGGCGTGATCACGCCACCCCGTCCGTTGCCCGCCGCGCCGCCCGCCCGGTACGGCGGCCGGCGGCGGCCAGGGCCGCTCCCGCCGCGGCGAGAGCGGCGCTGACCCAGGCGGCGGCCCGCTGGTCGCCCGCCGCGGAGGCGGCCGCCCCGGCCGCCAGAGGCCCGGCGAACGCGCCCACGTTCAGCGCGGCCGTGGCGAACGAGCCGCCCAGCGCGGGCGCGCCGGACGCCGCCCCCAGCACCCGCCCCACCAGCGCCGAGCCGGCGCCGAAGGACAACGCGCCGAGGACGGCGGCCAGGAGGAACAGGGGTACGGCGCCCGAGGCGGTCAGGGCGAGCGCCGCCCAGCCGGCCGGCAGCGCGGCCGTCGCGTACCGGACGAGACGGCCGTCGCCCCGGCGGCCGGCCACGGTCACCCCGAGGAAGGCACCCGCTCCGAACGCCGCGAGCAGCCCGGGCACCACCGCCTCGGGCAACCGCGTCACCTCCGTGGCGACGACGGCGAGGTGGGCGAACGTCGCGAAGGTCGCCCCGTTGACGAGCGCGGCCAGCGCCAGCGCCGACCGCACCGGGCGTTCCCCGAGGACCCGCAGCTCCCGGCGGACCGAGACCGGTGCGCGGCCGGCGGCGCCGGCGGGCGCCGAGCGGAACACCAGCGCCAGCGCGGGCAGACACAGCGCGGCCACCGCCCAGAACGCCGCCCGCCACCCGGCCCGCTCACCGAGCAGCGCGCCCGCGGGCACCCCGGCGACGCACGCCAGCGTGACCCCGGACAGGAGCACGGCGGTCGCCCGGCCCTGCTTGGCGGGAGGGACGAGGGAGGCGGCCACGGACATCGCCACCGCCAGGAAACCGGCGTTGACGAGCGCGGCGACGACCCGGGTGGCGAACAGCACCGCGAAGTCGTCCGTGAGCGCGCCGGCCACATGCACGGCGACGAACGCCGCGAGGAACGCCGCCAGCGCCCGGCGGCGCGGCCAGTGGGCACTCCAGGCGGCCATCACCGGGGCGCCGGCGACCATGCCGATCGCGTAGGCGGAGGTCAGGCTCGCCGCGGCGGCCGGTGACACGGACAGCTCCCGGGCGATGCCCGGCACGAGCCCGGCCAGCATGAACTCGGACGTCCCCTGGGCGAAGACGGCGAGGCCCAGGACGTGAAGGAAGAAAGGCAAGGAGTCGACTCCGGCGTGAGACGCGGGCAGGAAGCATCCGCGCGCCGGACAAGTCAGGGAAGGAGGAACCGGCCAGGCACGCGGAGCGCGTGTCCGGTCGCCGGGGGCGGCTCGGAGAGCCGTACGGCGGTCAGCCTGCGGCCCGCCGCCGGGCGACCGGCGGCTCCGCTCTGTCGGACTCGGGGTTCGTCACGCGAGGCACGCTAGCGGCGCGCTCGCGGCGAGGCAACGGGAATACCGTCCCGAGGACGGGCGGAGGGCCGCAGCCCCCGAGCGGCTGCGGCCCTTCCCACGATGAGAGGCGACTCAGAGGACGCGCACCGCGCCCGACGCCGGGTAGCCGGACAGGTCCTGGATGACGACGCCCTTGGAGGGATTCGCGGCGTCCAGGTACTGGCCGTCGCCGATGTAGACGCCCACGTGGTACGCGGAGCCCTTGCCACCCCAGTACAGGATGTCGCCGGGCTGGATCTGGGACAGCGGGATGTCGGTGCCGACCATCGACTGGTCCTGGGACACGCGCGGCAGGTCCACACCGACCTGGCGGAAGGCGGCCTGGACGAGGCTGGAGCAGTCCCAGGCGTTGGGGCCGGTCGCGCCCATGACGTAGGCGTCGCCCAGCTGGGCCTTGAGGAACGAGATGACCGTACCGACGCTGCCGCTCGCGGGCGCGGAGACGGACGGCGCGGACACGGAGCCCTGCGGGGACGCGGAGGCGGACGCGGACGCGGTGAGCGTGGTGCGCTCGGCGTCGCGGGCGGCGCGCTCGGCGGCGGCCCGGCGCGCGGCCTCCTCGGCCTTCTTCTTGGCTTCCGCCTTCTTCTTCGCCTCGGCGAGGTCGGCCTTGGCCTCCTTGGCGGCCTGGGCCGCGGCCGCGTCACGCTCGGCCCGCAGCTCGTAGTTCGCGGCGGCCAGTTCGGTGGCGTCCGCGGACTCGGCGACCTGGGCGGCCAGGTCGTCCGTCAGGGTGGGCAGTTCGAGAGTCTGCGTCACCGGTTCGGCGGCGTTCGCGGACGCCGACGCACCGGCCACTGCCACGGTGCTGAGGATGCCACCGGCAACTCCGGCCCGCATCGCGATCGAGGACGCGCTGCGGCGGGGTTTCCGGTGGCTGCGTATGTGAGCGGTGTGGGACATGAGAACAACCGGTATCAGGGGCTCCTTCATACCTTCAAGAAACGTGGCGTGCGCCACAGTTGTTCAATCCGGCCTCCGAAACCCGGTCGTCAGCCTCCTTATTGACGCCGTAACGGACATTGCGGACCCACCCTCTCAAGCCTGTGATCATGGGCTTTCGTCGTTACGCCCGAATTGCCCCGCGCTTACCACTGGTTGGGATGGTTGGCCAAGCCCGCTTCTCGCGGCCCCTCGTGAATGTGGCAGAGGTCACGGAACGGTTACCCGGAGGGGCGCGTCTCGGGCGCGCGGCGACGGCCGGCCCGCTCGTGAACGCGCGCACACGTCCACACCCCGGCTCGCGACTCCTTTCGAGGTGTGAACGGAGCCCACTATCAAGAGATCGGGGCCAGCGCCAATTTGCATGCAGCGGAACTCTCTTGATATTGAGACGCCCCTTCCGAGCTGCGGCGACGAGCGAAAATGTCACCACTAGTGATCACTCTGACGCTTCGCGTACGAAGATCACCGCTCATACGACTTCATGATCCTTCGTCAGGTGGTGGAGATCACAAAGCTTGTGCAATACCCCGTGTCGCAGATCACAGAGCGGCGGGCATAAGATGCGAGGCAGTTGGGCTTGTGACCTGCTTCACATGTTCGCGATCTTCGCCGGGGCCAGCGGGGTCGGCGGGACCGGTGGGGCGGATGTGAGCCCAGTGAAAACCGCCAGCAGTCAGTGCCGACTGAGAGGAGCGAGGAGCGGTGAACGCGTATGCGCCCATCCTCGTACTGGGAGCCCTCGGGGCAGGCTTTGCGATCTTCTCCGTGGTCATGGCCACGCTGATCGGTCCGAAGCGGTACAACCGCGCCAAGCTCGAGGCCTACGAGTGCGGTATCGAGCCGACCCCCACGCCGGCCGGCGGCGGGCGCTTCCCCATCAAGTACTACCTGACGGCGATGCTCTTCATCGTCTTCGACATCGAGATCGTCTTCCTCTACCCCTGGGCCGTCACCTTCGACGCCCTGGGTGTGTTCGGGCTCGTGGAGATGCTGCTCTTCGTGCTCACCGTCTTCGTCGCCTACGCCTACGTCTGGCGGCGCGGCGGCCTGGAATGGGACTAGGGGCCTTTTAGTCATGGGACTCGAAGAAAAGCTGCCGAGCGGCTTCCTGCTGACCACCGTCGAGCAGGCCGCCGGGTGGGTGCGCAAGGCGTCGGTCTTCCCGGCCACCTTCGGCCTGGCCTGCTGCGCCATCGAGATGATGACCACCGGCGCCGGACGGTACGACCTGGCGCGCTTCGGCATGGAGGTCTTCCGCGGCTCCCCGCGCCAGGCCGACCTGATGATCGTCGCCGGCCGCGTCAGCCAGAAGATGGCGCCGGTGCTGCGGCAGGTCTACGACCAGATGCCGAACCCCAAGTGGGTGATCTCCATGGGGGTCTGCGCCTCCTCCGGCGGCATGTTCAACAACTACGCCATCGTCCAGGGCGTCGACCACATCGTCCCCGTCGACATCTACCTCCCCGGCTGCCCGCCGCGGCCGGAGATGCTCATGGACGCCATCCTCAAGCTCCACCAGAAGATCCAGGGCTCCAAGCTCGGGGTCAACGCCGAGGAGGCGGCCCGCGAGGCGGAGGAGGCGGCGCTCAAGGCCCTGCCGACGATCGAGATGAAGGGGCTGCTGCGGTGAGCGACGCGAACGGCACCCAGGGTGCGCACGGGCCGGACCGGCCCAACCCCGAGCAGGACCTCAGCGCCTCCAACCTGCCCGGTCAGCGCGGCGACGGCGGCGAGGAGATCCGCGTCCAGCGCGGCATGTTCGGCGCGAACAACGGCGGCGACACCTCCGGCTACGGCGGCCTGGTCCGCTCGGTCCGGCTCCCGGGACCGGCGAGCAGGCCCTACGGCGGCTGGTTCGACGAGGTCGCCGACGAGCTGGAGGGCGCGCTGGAGGAGCAGGGACTGCTCCCCGGGAACGCCATCGAGAAGACGGTCGTCGACCGCGGCGAACTCACCTTCCACATCGAACGCGAGCACCTGGTCCGCGTCGCCCGCACCCTGCGCGACGACCCGGCCCTGCGCTTCGAGCTGTGCACCGGCGTCAGCGGCGTCCACTACCCGCACGACAAGGGCCGCGAGCTGCACGCCGTCTACCACCTGCGCTCGATCACCCACAACCGGCTGATCCGCCTCGAAGTCAGCGCCCCGGACGCCGACCCGCGCATCCCGTCCCTGGTCGAGGTCTACCCGACCAACGACTGGCACGAGCGCGAGACGTACGACTTCTTCGGGATCGTCTTCGACGGCCACCCGGCCCTGACGCGGATCATGATGCCGGACGACTGGCAGGGCCACCCGCAGCGCAAGGACTACCCCCTCGGCGGCATCCCCGTCGAGTACAAGGGCGCCCAGATCCCGGCTCCGGACCAGCGGAGGTCGTACTCGTGAGCACTTCGCACGCCTCCCCCAGGGAGACCACCGAGGGCACCGTCTACACGGTCACCGGCGGCGACTGGGACGAGATCGTCCAGTCCGCGGCCAAGGCCGACGACGAGCGCATCGTCGTCAACATGGGCCCCCAGCACCCCTCCACCCACGGGGTGCTCCGCCTGATCCTGGAGATCGAGGGCGAGACGGTCACCGAGGCCCGCTGCGGCATCGGCTACCTGCACACCGGCATCGAGAAGAACCTCGAGTACCGGACCTGGACGCAGGGCACCACGTTCGTGACGCGCATGGACTACCTGACGTCCTTCTTCAACGAGACCGCCTACTGTCTCGCCGTCGAGAAACTCCTCGGCATCGAGGACCAGATCACCGAACGCACCAAGATCATCCGCGTGCTCCTGATGGAGCTGAACCGGCTCTCCTCCCACCTGGTGTGCATCGCCACCGGCGGCATGGAGCTGGGCGCCACCACGATCATGATCTACGGGTTCCGCGACCGCGAGATGATCCTCGACATCTACGAGCTCATCACCGGCCTGCGGATGAACCACGCGTACATCCGCCCCGGCGGACTCGCCCAGGACCTGCCGCCCGGCGCGGTGGACCAGATCCGCGAGTTCGTGAAGAAGATGAAGAGGAACCTCCCGGAGTACGACAAGCTCGCCACCGGGAACCCCATCTTCAAGGCCCGCATGCAGGACGTCGGCTACCTCGACCTGGCCGGCTGCATGGCCCTCGGCGCCACCGGCCCGATCCTGCGCTCCACCGGCCTCCCGCACGACCTGCGCAAGGCCCAGCCCTACAGCGGCTACGAGACGTACGACTTCGACGTCCCGACCACCGACACCTGCGACGCCTACGGCCGCTTCCTGATCCGGCTGGAGGAGATGCGCCAGTCGCTGAGGATCATCGAGCAGTGCCTGGACCGGCTCCAGCCCGGCCCGGTCATGGTGCCCGACAAGAAGATCGCCTGGCCCGCCCAGCTCGCCCTCGGGCCGGACGGCCTCGGCAACTCCCTCGACCACATCAAGAAGATCATGGGCACCTCCATGGAGGCCCTGATCCACCACTTCAAGCTGGTCACCGAGGGCTTCCGGGTCCCGCCCGGACAGGCCTACGCGGCCGTCGAGTCGCCCAAGGGCGAACTCGGCGTGCACGCCGTCTCCGACGGCGGCACCCGCCCCTACCGGGTCCACTTCCGCGACCCGTCCTTCACCAACCTGCAAGCCATGGCGGCGATGTGCGAGGGCGGCCAGGTCGCCGACGTCATCGTCGCCGTCGCGTCCATCGACCCCGTGATGGGAGGCGTCGACCGGTGACCACCTCATCCTCGGAGCGAGCCGAGCGAGGCGTCAGCCTGGGCATGCCCGAGCTGCCCGCGCCCGACTACCCGGACGACGTCCGAGCCCGGCTCGAGCGGGACGCGCGGGAGATCATCGCCCGCTACCCGGACTCCCGGTCCGCGCTCCTGCCGCTGCTGCACCTGGTGCAGTCGGAGGAGGGCCACGTCACGCGCACCGGAATGCGGTTCTGCGCGGAGACGCTCGGCCTGACCACGGCCGAGGTCACCGCGGTGGCCACCTTCTACACCATGTACCGGCGCAAGCCCTCCGGTGACTACCAGGTGGGCGTGTGCACCAACACCCTGTGCGCGGTGATGGGCGGCGACGCCATCTTCGAGACCCTCCAGGAACACCTGGGCGTCGGCAACGGCGAGACCACCGACGACGGCAAGGTCACCCTGGAGCACATCGAGTGCAACGCGGCCTGCGACTACGCCCCGGTCGTCATGGTCAACTGGGAGTTCTTCGACAACCAGACCCCGGACACCGCCCGGCGCCTCGTCGACGACCTGCGCGCCGGCCGGCCCGTCAGCCCCACCCGCGGCGCGCCCCTGTGCACCTTCAAGGAGACCGCGCGGATCCTGGCCGGCTTCCCCGACGAGCGGCCCGGAGCCGTCGAGGCGGGCGGCAGCGGCGGACCGGCGTCCCTGGTGGGCCTGCGCCTGGCCAAGGGCGAGGCGGCGCCCGCGCGCGTGGTCCACCCGCGCGGTGAGGCACCCCGCGACGAACCGCCGCACCAGCCGCCGCCCGCGGAGCACCTCAGCTCCCACGACGCGCCGCAGTCCACATCGGCCTCCGACCCCGCGAACCCCAGCGGACCCGTCGCCGAGGAGGGGGAGTGATGACCGTGGTACCCGACGTCAAGGACACCAGCCCCGAGAAGCTGCTCGCACCCGTGCTGTCGGCCTTCTGGGACGAGGACCGCTCCTGGTCGCTGGACGTCTACCGGCGGCACGAGGGCTACGAAGGGCTGCGCAAGGCGCTCGCCATGTCGCCGGACGACGTGATCGCGTACGTCAAGGACTCCGGTCTGCGCGGGCGCGGCGGCGCGGGATTCCCGACGGGCATGAAGTGGCAGTTCATCCCGCAGGGCGACGGCAAACCGCACTATCTCGTGGTCAACGCCGACGAGTCGGAGCCCGGGACCTGCAAGGACATCCCGCTCCTCTTCGCGAACCCGCACAGCCTCATCGAGGGCATCGTCATCGCGTGCTACGCCATCAGGTCGTCGCACGCCTTCATCTATCTGCGGGGCGAGGTCGTCCCCGTCCTGCGGCGGCTGCACGAGGCCGTCCGCGAGGCCTACGCGGCGGGCTACCTCGGCGAGAACATCCTCGGCAGCGGACTCGACCTCGAACTCACCGTGCACGCGGGCGCCGGCGCGTACATCTGCGGTGAGGAGACCGCGCTGCTCGACTCGCTCGAAGGCCGCCGCGGCCAGCCGCGGCTGCGTCCCCCCTTCCCCGCCGTCGCGGGCCTGTACGCGTGCCCCACTGTCGTGAACAACGTCGAGTCGATCGCGTCGGTTCCCGCCATCATGAAGAACGGCAAGGACTGGTTCAGGTCGATGGGCAGCGAGAAGTCCCCGGGCTTCACGCTGTACTCGCTCAGCGGCCACGTGGCCAGCCCCGGCCAGTACGAGGCCCCGCTCGGCATCACCCTGCGCCAGCTGCTCGACATGAGCGGCGGGATGCGGCCCGGGCACCGGCTGAAGTTCTGGACGCCGGGCGGCTCCTCGACGCCGATGTTCACCGACGAGCACCTCGACGTCCCGCTCGACTACGAGGGCGTCGGCGCCGCCGGGTCCATGCTCGGCACCAAGGCCCTGCAGTGCTTCGACGAGACGACCTGCGTGGTCCGCGCCGTCACCCGCTGGACCGAGTTCTACGCCCACGAGTCCTGCGGCAAGTGCACCCCGTGCCGGGAAGGCACCTACTGGCTGGTGCAGCTGCTGCGCGACATCGAGGCCGGCAAGGGCGCCATGAGCGACCTCGACAAGCTGGCCGACATCGCCGACAACATCAACGGCAAGTCCTTCTGCGCCCTCGGTGACGGTGCCGCCTCGCCGATCTTCTCCTCGCTGAAGTACTTCCGCGAGGAGTACGAGCAGCACATCACGGGCCGCGGCTGCCCCTTCGACCCGGCCAAGTCGACGGCCTGGGCCGATCACCGCACGGAGGTGAACGCATGACCGTGACCACCAGCGCCCCCGCGGGCGGGGGAGAGGCGGCGGTCCCGCCGGAAGATCTCGTCACGCTGACCATCGACGGCATCGAGATCAGCGTGCCCAAGGGCACCCTGGTCATCCGCGCCGCCGAACAGCTCGGCATCGAGATCCCGCGTTTTTGCGACCACCCCCTCCTCGACCCGGCCGGCGCGTGCCGCCAGTGCATCGTCGAGGTCGAGGGGCAGCGCAAGCCCATGGCGTCCTGCACGATCACGTGTACGGACGGAATGGTCGTGAAGACTCAACTGACCTCACCGGTCGCCGAGAAGGCCCAGCACGGCGTGATGGAGCTGCTGCTCATCAACCACCCGCTGGACTGCCCGGTCTGCGACAAGGGCGGCGAGTGCCCGCTGCAGAACCAGGCCATGTCGCACGGCAACGCCGAGTCCCGCTTCGAGGGCAGGAAGCGCACCTACGAGAAGCCGGTGCCGATCTCCACCCAGGTGCTGCTCGACCGTGAGCGCTGCGTGCTGTGCGCGCGCTGCACCCGCTTCTCCAACCAGGTCGCCGGCGACCCGATGATCGAGCTGATCGAGCGGGGCGCCCTCCAGCAGGTCGGCACCGGCGAGGGCGACCCCTTCGAGTCGTACTTCTCCGGCAACACCATCCAGATCTGCCCGGTCGGCGCGCTCACCTCGGCGGCGTACCGGTTCCGCTCCCGCCCCTTCGACCTGGTCTCCTCGCCGTCGGTGTGCGAGCACTGCTCCGGCGGCTGCGCCACCCGCACCGACCACCGGCGCGGCAAGGTCATGCGGCGCCTCGCGGCCAACGACCCCGAGGTCAACGAGGAGTGGATCTGCGACAAGGGCCGCTTCGCGTTCCGCTACGCACAGCAGCGCGACCGCCTCCAGACGCCGCTGATCCGCAACCCCGAGGGCGAGCTGGTGCCGGCGTCCTGGCCGGAGGCGCTGCAGATCGCCGCGCAGGGACTGCTCGCCTCGCGGGGCCGCACCGGTGTCCTCACCGGCGGCCGGCTCACCGTCGAGGACGCCTACGCCTACAGCAAGTTCGCGCGGGTGGCGCTCGACACCAACGACATCGACTTCCGCGCGCGGCCGCACAGCGGTGAGGAGGCCGACTTCCTCGCCGCGCGGGTCGCGGGCCGCGGCCGCGACCTCGACGGCACGGGCGTCACGTACACCTCCCTGGAGAAGGCCCCGGCGGTGCTGCTGGCCGGGTTCGAGTCCGAGGAGGAGGTGCCGGGCGTCTTCCTGCGGCTGCGCAAGGCCTGGCGCAAGCACGGACAGCAGGTGTTCGCGCTGGCCACCCACGCCACGCGGGGCCTGCGGAAGGCGGGCGGCACGCTGCTGCCGGCCGCGCCCGGCACCGAGACCGAGTGGCTGGACGCGCTCGCCGCCGGGGTCGGCCTGGAGGGCGACGGGGCGAAGGCCGCCGAGGCGCTGCGCGCCGAGGGCGCGGTGATCGTCGTCGGCGAGCGGCTCGCCTCGGTCGCCGGAGGCCTCACCGCCGCCGTCCGGGCCGCGTCCGCGACCGGTGCGCGGCTGGTGTGGATCCCGCGGCGGGCGGGCGAGCGCGGCGCCGTCGAGGCCGGCGCGCTGCCCTCGCTGCTGCCCGGCGGACGCCCGGCCACCGACCCGCGCGCGCGGGAGGAGGTCGCCGCCGTCTGGGGCCTCGCCGGCCTCCCGCACCGCTACGGCCGCGACACCGGCCAGATCGTGGAGGCCGCCGCCACCGGGGAACTGGGCGCGCTGCTCGTCGCGGGCGTGGAGGTCGCGGACCTGCCCGACCCGGCCCGCGCGCGGGAGGCGCTCGCCGAGGCCGGCTTCGTGGTCTCGCTCGAACTGCGGCCCAGCGAGGTGACCGCCCTCGCGGACGTCGTCCTGCCGGTCGCCGCGGTCGCCGAGAAGGCGGGCACCTTCCTCAACTGGGAGGGCAGGGTGCGCCCGTTCGAGGCCGCGCTCAAGCCCGACCAGATGACCCGGCGGCTCGCGCCCAGCGACGCGCGCGTGCTCCAGATGCTCGCCGACGCCATGGACGTCCACCTGGGCCTGCCGGACCTGCGGACCATCCACGCGGAGCTGGACCGGCTCGGCGCCTGGGACGGCCCGCACGCCACCGAGCCGCTGGAGACCGCGGCCCCGCTGCCCCGGCCCGCGGCCGGGGAGGCGGTCCTCGCCGGACACCGGCTGCTGCTCGACCAGGGCGTCCTGCAGCAGGGCGACGAGGCGCTGGCCGGCACCCGGCACGCCGCACGCGCGCGCGTGTCGGCCGCCACGGCCGCCGAGGCCGGCGTCGAGGAAGGCGACGCGCTCGCCGTGACCGGCCCCGCCGGGACCGTCGAACTCCCGCTGGAGATCACCGAGATGCCCGACCGCGTGGTGTGGCTGCCGCTGAACTCCACCGGCGGCGGCGTCGCCTCCGACACCGGCGCGCTGCCCGGCTCCCTCGTCCGCATCGGCCCGGCCACGCTCGTCGGCGAGGCCCCCAAGGAGGTGGAGGCATGAGCCCGTACCTCGCCGCTGAAGACCTCTCGATGTTCGGCCGCGACCCGTGGTGGCTGGTCGTCGTCAAGGCGGTCTTCTGCTTCGCCTTCCTGATGGTGACCGTGCTGATCTCCATCGTGATGGAGCGCAAGGTCGTCGCCTGGATGCAGCTGCGCATCGGCCCCAACCGGCACGGCCCCTGGGGCCTGCTCCAGTCGCTCGCCGACGGCATCAAGCTGATGCTGAAGGAGGACATCGTCGTCAAGCGCGCGGACAAGGTGGTCTACGTCCTCGCGCCGATCGTCGCCGCCATCCCGGCGTTCATGGCGATCGCGGTGATCCCCTTCGGCCCGGCCGGCAACGAGGTCTCGATCTTCGGCCAGCGGACCACGATGCAGCTCACCGACCTGCCGATCGCGATGCTCTACATCCTCGCGGTCGCCTCGGTCGGCATCTACGGCATCGTGCTGGCGGGCTGGAGCTCCGGATCGACGTATCCGCTGCTCGGCGGCCTGCGCTCGTGCGCGCAGATGATCTCGTACGAGATCGCCATGGGCGCCGCGTTCGCCTCGGTGTTCCTCTACTCCGGGTCGATGTCGACCTCGGCGATCGTCGAGGCCCAGCAGGACCGCTGGTTCGTGGTGCTGCTGCCGGTGTCCTTCCTGATCTACATCGTGACGATGGTCGGCGAGACCAACCGCGCCCCCTTCGACATGCCGGAGTCCGAGGGCGACCTGGTCGGCGGCTTCAACACCGAGTACTCGTCGATCAAGTTCGCGATGTTCATGCTCGCCGAGTACGTCAACATGGTGACCGTCTCGGCCGTGTCCGTGACGCTCTTCCTCGGCGGCTGGCGCGCCCCGTGGCCCGTCAGCACCTTCTGGGAGGGCGCCAACCACGGCTGGTGGCCGCTGCTCTGGTTCACGGTCAAGGTGCAGCTGCTGCTGTTCTTCTTCGTCTGGCTGCGCGGCACGCTCCCGCGGGTCCGCTACGACCAGCTGATGAAGCTCGGCTGGAAGGTCCTCATCCCGGTCTCGGTGGTCTGGCTGATGCTGGTCGCCACCGTGCGGACGCTGCGCAACGAGAACTACGACTTCGCCGACATCGCCCTGTACGTGGGCGGCGGCGTCCTCGCCCTGCTGCTGCTCTCCTTCGTCGCGGACTTCTTCCGCGAGCGCGGCAAACCGGCCCAGGCCCCGGCCGAGCCGGCCGCCTTCGACCCGATGGCGGGCGGATTCCCCGTGCCGCCGCTGCCGGGCCAGGAGCTGCCGCCGGTGCCCCGGCGCCGCTCGCGCCGCGAGCGAGAGCTGATTGTCAGTGGTGGGCCCGATACTCACAGTGACGGATCGCGTGACGGAAAGGAGGCGTCCGATGGCTGAGGAGCCCCAGGAGGGCGGGCACACGTCGCCCGGTTTCCAGAACCCCGTGGCCGGCTTCGGCGTGACCTTCAAGGCCATGTTCAAGAAGCGGCTCACGGAGCAGTACCCGGAGCAGAAGAAGACCACCGCTCCGCGTTTCCACGGACGGCACCAGCTCAACCGCCATCCGGACGGCCTGGAGAAGTGCGTCGGCTGCGAGCTGTGCGCCTGGGCCTGTCCCGCCGACGCGATCTACGTCGAGGGCGCGGACAACACCGACGAGGAGCGCTACTCACCGGGCGAGCGGTACGGGCGGGTGTACCAGATCAACTACGCCCGCTGCATCCTGTGCGGCCTGTGCATCGAGGCGTGCCCCACGCGGGCGCTGACGATGACCAACGAGTTCGAACTGGCCGACTCCAGCCGCGCCAACCTCATCTACACCAAGGAACAGCTGCTGGCCGGTCTCGACGAGGGCATGGTCGACACCCCGCACGCCATCTACCCGGGCATGGACGAGCAGGATTACTACCGGGGCCTGGTGACGGAGGCCGCGCCCGGCACCGAGCGCCAGGTCGCCCACTCCAAGGGCGAGGTCGTGCAGGAGGCCGACTCCACCTTCGGCGGGACCGAACCGGCGTCGGAGAAGGTGATCGGCCGATGACCGCGCAGCTCGCCGCCTACACCACCTCCACCGGAGAGGCCGTCCAGTTCTGGATCCTCGGCACGGTCGCGGTGATCGGCGCCCTGTGCACCGTCTTCATGAAGAGGGCCGTGCACAGCGCGCTCTGCCTGGCCGGCACCATGATCGTCCTGGCGGTGTTCTACCTCGCCAACGGCGCCTACTTCCTGGGCGTCGTGCAGATCGTCGTCTACACCGGCGCGATCATGATGCTGTTCCTGTTCGTGGTGATGCTCGTCGGCGTCACCGCCGCGGACTCCCTGAAGGAGACCATCAAGGGCCAGCGCTGGCTGGCCCTGCTGTGCGGGCTCGGCTTCGGCATCCTGCTCGTCGCCGGCATCGGCAACGCCTCGCTGAACGAGTGGGGCGGCATCGGCACGGCCAACGCGGGCGGCAACGTCGAGGGCCTGGCGGCCCTGATCTTCACCAAGTACGTCTTCGCCTTCGAACTCACCGGCGCCCTGCTGATCACGGCCGCCGTCGGCGCCATGGTGCTCACCCACCGCGAGCGCACCGAGCGCGCCAAGACCCAGCGGGAGCTGGCCGAGCAGCGCGTCCGCGAGGGCAAGCACCTCCCGCCGCTGCCCGCACCGGGTGTCTACGCCCGGCACAACGCCGTGGACATCGCGGGCCTGCTGCCCGACGGCACCCCGTCGGAGCTGACCGTCAACAAGACGCTGCGCGCACGCGGCCAGATCAGGGACGTCTCCGCGCAGGCGCTGAACGACCTGCGGGCGCTGGAACAGCGCGCCGAGGAGCGCCTGGAGCGGACCGGGACCGTGCCGGCGACCTTCAAGCGGACCGAGGAGGCGTCGAAGTGAACCCCGTCTACTACCTGTATCTCGCGGCGCTGCTGTTCGCGATCGGCGCCACCGGCGTGCTGATCCGGCGGAACGCGATCGTGCTGTTCATGTGCGTCGAGCTGATGCTCAACGCCTGCAACCTCGCGTTCGTCGCCTTCTCCCGGATGCACGGCAACCTCGACGGCCAGATCATCGCCTTCTTCACGATGGTCGTCGCCGCCGCGGAGGTCGTGGTCGGGCTCGCGATCATCGTGTCGCTGTTCCGCGCCCGCCACTCGGCCTCGGTCGACGACGCCAGCCTGATGAAGCTCTAAGGGGTCGCTGAAGTGGAGAACCTGATTGCGCTGCTGATCGCGGCGCCCCTGCTCGGAGCGGCCGTCCAGCTGTGCGGCGGCCGGCGGCTGGACGCCGTCGGCCACTGGCTCGGCACCCTGCTGGCGTTCGTCTCCTTCGCCCTCGGCGTCGTGCTCTTCGCCGACCTGCTGGGCAAGGACGCCGAGCACCGCACGCTCACCTCGCACCTGTTCAGCTGGATCCCGGTCGAGGGCTTCCAGGCGGACATCGCCTTCCGGCTCGACCAGCTGTCGATGACGTTCGTCCTGCTGATCACCGGCGTCGGCTCGCTGATCCACCTCTACTCGGTCGGGTACATGGAGCACGACGAGCGGCGCCGCCGCTTCTTCGGCTACCTGAACCTGTTCCTCGCGGCGATGCTGCTGCTCGTCCTCGCCGACAACTACCTGCTGCTGTACGTCGGCTGGGAGGGCGTCGGTCTCGCCTCCTACCTGCTGATCGGCTTCTGGCAGCACAAGCCCAGCGCCGCCACGGCCGCCAAGAAGGCCTTCCTGGTGAACCGGGTCGGCGACATGGGCCTGTCGATCGCGATCATGCTGATGTTCACCACGTTCGGCACCTTCGCCTTCGGTCCGGTGCTCGGCAGTGTGGGGGACACCTCCGAGGGCACCCTCACCGCGATCGGCCTGATGCTGCTGCTCGCCGCCTGCGGCAAGTCCGCCCAGGTGCCGCTCCAGTCCTGGCTCGGGGACGCGATGGAGGGCCCGACCCCGGTCTCCGCCCTCATCCACGCCGCGACCATGGTCACCGCGGGCGTCTACCTGATCGTCCGCTCCGGAGCGATTTTCAACGCCGCTCCCGACGCCCAGCTCGTCGTCACCATCGTCGGCGCGGTCACGCTCCTGTTCGGTGCGATCGTCGGTTGCGCCAAGGACGACATCAAGAAGGCGCTGGCCGGCTCGACCATGTCGCAGATCGGCTACATGGTGCTGGCGGCCGGCCTCGGCCCGATCGGCTACGTCTTCGCGATCATGCACCTGGTCACGCACGGCTTCTTCAAGGCCGGGCTGTTCCTGGGGGCCGGCTCCGTCATGCACGGCATGAACGACGAGGTCGACATGCGCCGCTACGGCGGCCTCAGGAAGTACATGCCGGTCACCTTCGTCACCTTCGGCCTCGGCTACCTCGCGATCATCGGCTTCCCCGGCCTGTCCGGCTTCTTCTCCAAGGACAAGATCATCGAGGCGGCGTTCGCCAAGGGCGGCACCGAGGGCTGGATCCTCGGCGGCTGCGCCCTGCTCGGCGCGGCCATCACCGCCTTCTACATGACGCGCGTGATGCTGATGACGTTCTTCGGCGAGGAGCGCTGGCGCAACGCGCCGACGCCGTCCCCGGCCGAGCCGGACGTGGAGCCCGCCGCCGAGACCCGCGGCGACCACACCGAGCCGCACCCGCACGAGTCGCCGAAGATCATGACGATCCCGATGATCGTGCTGGCCGTCGGATCGGTCGCGGGCGGCGCGTTCTTCAGCATCGGCGACCGGTTCATCCACTGGCTGGAGCCCGTCACCGGGCACGCCCACGGCCACCCGCCGATCAGCGCCGGTACGGTCACGGCGGCGACCGTGGCGTGCATGGTGATCGGCGTCGCCCTCGCCTGGGCGCAGTACGGCCGCCGCCCGGTCCCGGCGGTCGCCCCGCGCGGGTCCCTGCTCACCCGGGCCGCCCGCCGCGACCTGCTCCAGGACGACTTCAACCACGTCGTCCTGGTCCGCGGCGGCGAGCACCTGACCCGGTCCCTGGTGTACGTCGACCACACCCTGGTCGACGGAGTCGTCAACGGCACGGCGGCCTCGGTCGGCGGCCTCTCCGGACGGCTGCGCCGCCTCCAGAACGGCTTCGCGCGGTCGTACGCGGTCTCGATGTTCGGCGGTGCGGCGGTCCTGGTCGCCGCCACCCTGCTGATGAGGGCGGTCTGATACCGATGTCCTTTCCCCTGCTGACAGCGACGGCGGCGCTCCCGGCGCTCGGGGCGGTCGCCACGGCCGCCGTCCCGGCCGCGCGGCGCACCGCCGCCAAGTGGCTGGCGCTGCTCGTCTCGCTCGCCACCCTCGCCCTCGCGATCGCCGTCGTGGTCCGCTTCGACCCGGGCGGCGACCGCTACCAGCTCACCGAGTCCCACTCCTGGATCAAGGACTTCGGAGTTCGCTACGAGCTGGGCGTGGACGGCATCGCGGTCGCGCTGATCGCGCTGACCGCCCTGCTGATCCCGTTCATCATCCTCGCGGGCTGGCACGACGCCGACCCGCTGGAGACCGGCAGCAAGCGGTGGCGGCCCACCCAGGGCTTCTTCGCCCTGATCCTGGCCGTCGAGGCGATGGTGATCCTCTCCTTCGAGGCCACCGACGTCTTCCTCTTCTACATCTTCTTCGAAGCCATGCTCATCCCGATGTACTTCCTCATCGGCGGCTTCGGGGACCGTGCCCACGAGCACGGTGAGCAGGCGGCGGCGACCCAGCGGTCGTACGCGGCGGTGAAGTTCCTGCTCTACAACCTGGTCGGCGGCCTGATCATGCTGGCCGCGGTGATCGGGCTGTACGTGGTCGCCGGGAACTTCTCGCTCACGGAGATCGCCGAGGCCCGCGCCAACGGCACGCTCGACATGGCGACGAGCACCGAACGCTGGCTGTTCCTCGGCTTCTTCTTCGCCTTCGCGGTGAAGGCGCCGCTGTGGCCGCTGCACACCTGGCTGCCGAACGCGATGCAGGAGTCCACCGCCCCGGTCGCGGTCCTCATCACCGCGGTCGTCGACAAGGTGGGCACCTTCGCGATGCTCCGCTTCTGCCTCCAGCTGTTCCCGGAGGCCAGCAAGTGGGCCACGCCCGCGATCCTGGTGCTGGCGCTGATCAGCATCATCTACGGGGCGCTGCTCGCGGTCGGCCAGCGCGACATCAAGCGGCTGATCGCCTACGCGTCGATCTCCCACTTCGGCTTCATCATCATGGGCATCTTCGCGATGACCAGCCAGGGCCAGTCCGGCGCGACCCTCTACATGGTCAACCACGGCATCTCGACGGCCGCGCTGATGCTGGTCGCCGGCTTCCTGATCTCCCGGCGCGGCTCGCGGCTCATCGCCGACTACGGCGGGGTGCAGAAGGTCGCCCCGGTGCTCGCCGGCACCTTCCTGATTGGTGGCCTCGCGACCCTGTCGCTGCCCGGACTCGCCCCGTTCGTCAGCGAGTTCCTGGTCCTGGTCGGCACCTTCGCCCGCTACCCGGTGATCGGGATCATCGCCACCTTCGGCATCGTGCTCGCCGCGCTCTACACCCTCGTCCTCTACCAGCGGACGATGACGGGCCCGGTGAAGCCGGAGGTCTCCGCGATGCCGGACCTCAGGGTGCGTGAGCTGGTGGTCGTGGCGCCGCTGGTCGCGCTGCTGATCGTGCTCGGCGTCTACCCGAAGCCGGTCACGGACATCGTCAACCCGGCGGTCGAGCAGACCATGTCGGACGTACAGAAGAAGGACCCCCGGCCCGAGGTGGAGGCGGCCAAGTGAGCGCATCAGCCGTCCACAGCCTGTGGACAACGGCGGCAACCGCGGCCGAACCGATCTCGAAGATCGACGCGCCGAAGATCGAGTACGGGCAGCTGGCGCCCACCCTGATCGTCGTGGGCGCGGCGATCGTCGGGGTGCTCGTCGAGGCGTTCGTCCCGCGCAAGTCGCGGTACTACGTCCAGCTGTTCGTGTCCGTCGTGGGCCTGGCCGCCGCCTTCGCCGCGGTCGTCGCGCTCGCCGCCGACGGATACGGCACCACCAAGGCACGGATCGCGGCCATGGGAGCCGTCGCCGTCGACGGTCCGGCCCTGTTCCTGCAGGGCACCATCCTGCTGACCGCGCTGGTCGGCCTGTTCACCTTCGCCGAGCGGCGCCTGGACCCGGCGGCGCACGGCAAACCGGTCGACTCCTTCGCCGCGCAGGCCGCCTCCGTGCCCGGCAGCGACAGCGAGAAGGCCGCGGTCAGGGCCGGGTTCACCACCACCGAGGTGTTCCCGCTGCTGCTGTTCGCGGTCACCGGCATGCTGCTGTTCCCGGCGGCCAACGACCTGCTGACGCTGTTCGTCGCGCTGGAGGTGTTCTCGCTCCCGCTGTACCTGCTGTGCGCGTTGGCCCGCCGCAAGCGGCTGATGTCGCAGGAGGCCGCGGTGAAGTACTTCCTGCTCGGCGCGTTCGCCTCCGCGTTCACCCTGTTCGGCATCGCGCTGCTGTACGGCTACGCCGGCTCGATGTCGTACGCCACGATCGCGCAGGTCGTCGAGGGCACGGTCACCGATGTCACCCCCGCCCTGGCGAACACCATGGGCAATGACGCGCTGCTGCTGATCGGCGCCGCGCTGATCGTGATGGGCCTGCTGTTCAAGGTGGGCGCGGTTCCGTTCCACATGTGGACGCCGGACGTCTACCAGGGCGCGCCGACCCCCGTGACCGGCTTCATGGCGGCGGCGACGAAGGTGGCCGCGTTCGGCGCGCTGCTGCGCATCCTGTACGTCGTCCTGCCGGGCCTGCGCTGGGACTGGCGGCCGGTGATGTGGGGCGTGGCGATCGTCACCATGCTGGGCGGCGCGATCGTCGCGATCACGCAGACCGACATCAAGCGGCTGCTGGCGTACTCGTCGATCGCGCACGCGGGATTCATCCTCGCGGGTGTCATCGCGACCACGCCGGACGGTGTCTCGTCGGTCCTCTTCTACCTGGGCGCCTACTCGTTCGTGACCCTCGGCGCGTTCGCGGTGGTCACGCTGGTGAGGGACGCGGGCGGCGAGGCGACGCACCTGTCCAAGTGGGCCGGGCTGGGACGGCGCTCCCCGCTGGTCGCGGCCGTGTTCGCGGTGTTCCTGCTGGCCTTCGCGGGCATCCCGCTGACCAGCGGTTTCGCGGGCAAGTTCGCCGTGTTCAAGGCGGCGGCGGAGGGCGGCGCGGTCCCGCTGGTGGTGGTCGGCGTGATCTCGTCGGCGATCGCGGCGTTCTTCTACATCCGGGTGATCGTGCTGATGTTCTTCAGCGAGCCCAGGCCGGAGGGCCCGACGGTCGCCGTGCCGTCGCCGCTGACGATCACAGCGATCACGGTGGGCGTCGCGGTGACGCTGGTGCTCGGCGTGGCGCCGCAGTACTTCCTGGACCTGGCGGGGCAGGCGGGCGTCTTCGTGCGCTGACCCCGCTCACCGGTACGGCCGCGGCCCGGCATCCCTCACGGGGGATGCCGGGCCGCCGTGCGCCGACCGTGCCTGTGGATAACTTCCGGGACTGTCGGTGCCGCCCCCTATCGTGGAGGCAGTGGTCGAGGGACGACGTACGGGGGGCACGACGATGGGCGGGACGGGCGGTATCGCCGAGATGACAATGACGCCGAGTGAGGCGCTGGACACCCTGCGGAGGGTTTTCGGCTACGAGGCCTTCCGCGGCGAGCAGGAAGCCGTCATCGAGCATGTGGTGGCCGGCGGGGACGCCGTGGTGCTCATGCCGACCGGCGGCGGCAAGTCGCTGTGCTACCAGATCCCGGCCCTGGTCAGACCCGGCACGGGCATCGTCGTCTCCCCGCTCATCGCGCTGATGCAGGACCAGGTGGACGCGCTGCGCGCGGCCGGCGTGCGCGCCGGGTTCATCAACTCCACGCAGGACTTCGACGAGCGGCGCGTCATGGAGGCCGAGTTCCTCGCGGGCGAGCTGGACCTGCTCTATCTCGCGCCGGAGCGGCTGCGGCTGGACGCCACGCTGGACCTGCTCGCGCGCGGGAAGATCTCCGTCTTCGCGATCGACGAGGCGCACTGCGTCGCCCAGTGGGGCCACGACTTCCGCCCCGACTACCTGACCCTGTCCGTGCTGGGCGAGCGCTGGCCGGACGTCCCCCGGATCGCGCTCACGGCGACCGCCACCCGCGCCACGCACCGGGAGATCACCGAGCGGCTGGACATGCCCCGGGCCCGGCACTTCGTGGCCAGCTTCGACCGGCCGAACATCCAGTACCGGATCGTGCCGAAGGCGGACCCGAAGAAGCAGCTGCTGAGCTTCCTGCGCGAGGAGCACGCGGGCGACGCCGGCATCGTGTACTGCCTGTCGCGCAACTCGGTCGAGAAGACCGCCGAGTTCCTCACCCGCAACGGCATCGAGGCGGTGCCGTACCACGCGGGCCTGGACGCGGGCACCCGCGCCGCCCACCAGTCCCGCTTCCTGCGCGAGGACGGCCTGGTCGTGGTGGCGACCATCGCCTTCGGCATGGGCATCGACAAGCCCGACGTACGGTTCGTCGCCCACCTGGACCTGCCCAAGTCGGTGGAGGGGTACTACCAGGAGACGGGCCGCGCCGGCCGTGACGGACTGCCGTCCACGGCCTGGATGGCGTACGGCCTGAACGACGTCATCCAGCAGCGCAAGCTCATCCAGTCCGGCGAGGGCGACGAGGCCTTCCGGCGCAGGGCCCAGGCGCACCTGGACGCGATGCTCGCGCTGTGCGAGACCGTCCAGTGCCGGCGCGGTCAGCTGCTCGCCTACTTCGGCCAGGAGCCGGACCCGGCGGGCTGCGGCAACTGCGACACCTGCCTGACCCCGCCGGAGACCTGGGACGGCACGGTCGCCGCGCAGAAGGTGCTGTCCACGGTGGTGCGGCTGCAGCGGGAGCGGGGGCAGAAGTTCGGCGCGGTGCAGATCGTCGACATCCTGCTGGGCAAGCGCACCGGCAAGGTGATCCAGTTCGACCACGACCAGCTGTCCGTCTTCGGCATCGGCCAGGAGCTGACCGAGGGCGAATGGCGGGGCGTCATCCGCCAGTTGCTCGCCCAGGGCCTGCTCGCCGTCGAGGGGGAGTACGGCACGCTGGTGCTCACCGAGGCCAGCGGGGCGGTGCTGCGGCGGGAGCGGGAGGTGCCGCTGCGCAAGGAGCCGAAGCGGCCCACCACCGCCAAGCCGGCGTCGGCCACGGCACGGGGTGAGCGCAAGCCCAGAGCCGCGGCCGCCGAGCTGCCCGAGGAACTGGTGCCGGCCTTCGAGGCGCTGCGCGCCTGGCGGGCCGAGCAGGCGCGGGAACAGGGCGTCCCCGCCTATGTGATCTTCCACGACGCGACCCTGCGGGAGATCGCCACGGTGTGGCCGTCCTCGCTGCGGGAGCTGGGCGGGATCGGCGGAGTGGGCGAGAAGAAGCTGGCGACGTACGGGGAGGGCGTGCTGGGGGTCCTCGCCGGACTGGGCGACCGGCCCGGGGCGGGTGCGGCGCCCGAGCCGGCGGGTGCGGGTGCGGGGGGCTCCGCCGCGGGTGCGGGTGCGGGTGCTTCCGCCGGTCCTGACGGCGACGACGCCTTCGGCCCGCACGACTGGTCCGCGGAGGAGCCGGAGCCGGACTGGGCGTGAGGCCGGGCGCGGCGTGAGGGCCGGCGCGGGCGCGCGACGGGGCGTGGGCGTTGCGGCCGGGCGCGGGCGCGGGCGTGCGGCCGGACTGGGCGTTAGGCCCGGCGTGGGCGTGCGGCCGGACTGGGCGTTAGGCCCGGCGTGGGCGTGAGACCGGGCTGGGCGTGAGGCCCGGCGCGGGTGTGCCGCCGGGCGCGGGCGCGCGGCGAGGCGTGGGCGTGAGGCCGGACTCGGCGTACGGCCGGGCGCGGGCGCGGGCCCGGCGCGGGTGGGCGGCCGGGCCAGGGTGGGCGGCCGGACTGGGCATGCGGCCGGGCGTGGGCGTGAGGTCGGGCGTGGGCGAGGGCCGGCCCGGGTGGGCGGCTGGGTGTGGGGCGGTGGTCGGTTCAGCTCAGTGCCGTCAGGCCCGGTGCGAAGGTGATCAGCAGGGGGAGCAGTGGCACCAGTGCCGCCGCCGTCGTGGTCAGGGCCCGCCGGCGGCGGTCCAGCCGGGGCGGCGGCTCCAGCAGACGGTCGACGCGCTCGCCGAGCAGCCGGTGGCTGGAGGCGCAGGACAGCACGCCGCGGTGCTGGTTCAGCTCGATCAGGGCGAGCGCGGTGGTGAGGTGACCGCAGCGCCGGGAGGCGGTGTCGTCGGCGGCCAGTTCGACCAGGCGGTGGGTCTGGTCGCAGAAGTGCGCGAACAGCGGGATACGGGGGAATCCGGTGGCCAGCGCGGTGGACAGGTGCAGCAGCCAGTCGTGGCGGGCGCGGGCGTGGCCGCGCTCATGGGTGAGGACGGCGTCGAGCTGGTGGTCGGTGAGGCGGTGCAGGGCGCCGGTGGTGACCACCAGCTGCGCCGGGTGGCCCGGCAGCCACCAGGCGTCCGGGTACTCGTCCTCCAGGACCAGCAGCGGTCCGCGGGCGGCGGGCAGCCCGGTCGGCAGGTCGGGGGCGCGCTCGCGCAGATGGGCGCGGGCCTGGCCGCGCCTGCGCCGGGCCTCGACCAGCTCACGGACGAGCATGGCGGTGGTCCAGGCGGCCCCACAGGCCAGCAGCAGGGTCAGCGCGGTGGCCCAGGGCGGCGCGGCGGACAGGTCGTACGCGGCGGTGACGGCCGGCGGCGCCGGGGCGAAGACCTGGTCGCGGACGGTCTGGAAGACGGCCGCCGCGCCGAGCGTCAGCGCGGCCAGGCAGCACAGCAGCACGGTGGCGACCAGGCACTGCCACACCCACAGCCCGACCACCGGCTCCCGTTCGGGCCAGGCGGCACGGGTCAGCGCGCGGGGGACCGGCACGGCGGCCGTCACGGCGAGGACGCTCAGCAGGAGCAGGCAGACGGTCATGCCAAGGGCTCCGGATCCAGGAGACGGAAGGGCGGCTTCGGTCGTGCGGTGCGGGCGAGGGGCGCGCGCCGTCCGCATCCCGCACCGGCGTCGCGCACTGCGCCCGCCGCCAGTATGACGGCGGGCGGGGCCCGGAGTCAGCGCCCCGACCGGGGCGTTACCGCACGTCACCTCTCCACCGCGGGGCGTCGCCCAACAGCCAGGCCGCGCCGGGCGGTTCAGGCGGGCACGATCGTCCCGGTCACCTCGCCCAGACCCACCCGGGCGCCGCCCGGACCCGGTGCCCAGGCGGTCAGGGTGACCGTGTCGCCGTCCTCCAGGAACGTGCGCTTGCCGTCGGGCAGTTCGAGCGGGTCGCGGCCGTTCCAGGTCAGCTCCAGCAGGGAGCCGCGCTGGGCCGGCTCGGGGCCGCTGACCGTGCCGGAGCCGTAGAGGTCGCCGGTGCGCAGGGAGGCGCCGTTCACCGTCATGTGGGCGAGCTGCTGGGCCGCGGTCCAGTACATGGTGGAGAACGGCGGCTCGGAGACCACGTGGCCGTTGACCGCGACGGAGATGCGCAGGTCGTAGCCGCCGGGCTCCTCGCCGGAGTCGTCCAGGTAGGGCAGCAGTCCGTGGGTGCGCTCCGGGGGCGCCACGCGCGCCTCCTCCAGGGCGTCCAGCGGGGTGATCCACGCGGAGACGGAGGTGGCGAAGGACTTGCCGAGGAACGGCCCGAGGGGGACGTACTCCCAGGCCTGGATGTCCCGCGCGGACCAGTCGTTGAGCAGGCACAGCCCGAAGACGTGCTCCCGGAAGTCGCCCAGCGGGACGGGGCTGCCCATCCGGGACGGCGTTCCGACCACGAAGCCGACCTCGGCCTCGATGTCCAGCCGGACGGACGGTCCGAAGACCGGCGCCGGGTCGGCGGGCGCCTTGCGCTGGCCCGCCGGGCGGACGATGTCCGTGCCGGAGACCACGACCGTGCCGGAGCGGCCGTGGTAGCCGATCGGCAGATGCTTCCAGTTGGGGGTGAGCGAGTCGGGGGCGTCCGGGCGGAACATCCGGCCGACGTTGCGGGCGTGGTTCTCCGAGGCGTAGAAGTCGACGTAGTCGGCGACCTCGAAGGGCAGGTGCAGGGTCACCGACGACAGGGGGTGCATCAGCGGGGCGACGGTCTCCCGGTGGGACGGCACGGTCACCCAGGCGGTGAGCGCGCGCCGCACGTCCGACCAGGCGGTGCGGCCGGCCGCGAGCAGTGGGTTCAGCGTGGGCCGGTCGAGCAGCGTGGCGTACGGGGAGCCGAGCGCGCGGGCCGCCGCGCCCGCGTCGAGCACATGGTCGCCGAGCCGGACGCCGACGGTCCGCCGCTCGGACCCGGCGGGCGAGAACACGCCGTACGGAAGGTTGTGCGGACCGAAGGGGTCGCCCTCGGGGACATCGAAGGGGGGCATGGGGTGCTGCCTCACTTTCGTACGTGCGGTCCATGCGGTCGCAGCAACGTTACGGCGGTGATCCCGGTTTGGGCAGTGTCCCCCCTGCCGGTGATGCCGGGCGGCGTACCACCGCTCCGGGAGCGGCAGGGCACCCCCTGGGAGTGAAAACCGGACGGCGGAAAGGAAGTTGAGAATCAGCGGGGCGGGCGCCGGGTCCGTATTCTCTGATCATGGCCGCACCCACCGCATATGCCGCGCGCACCGCGTACTCCCTCATCGCCACCGACCTCGACGGCACTCTGCTGCGCGGCGACGACACGGTCTCCGACCGGTCGCGCGCCGCGCTCGCGCGGGTGGCGGCGGCCGGCGCCCGGCATCTGGTGGTGACCGGCCGGCCGGCCCCGCGGGTGCGCCCGCTGCTGGAGGACCTGGGCTGCACGGGCCTCGCGGTGTGCGGGCAGGGGGCACAGCTGTACGACATCGACGCCGACCGGCTGCTGTGGTCGGTGACCCTCGACCGGGAACTGGCGGAGACCGCGCTCGGCAAGATCGAGGCCGAGGCGGGGCAGGTGTACGCGGCGGTCGACCAGGACGGGGTCGACGGGCTGACGCTGATCGAGCCGGGCTACCGGATGCCGCACCCCACCCTGCCCGCGGTGCGGGTCGGGCGGCGCGAGGACCTGTGGGGCGAGCCCATCAGCAAGGTGCTGCTGCGCCACCCCACCCTGTCGGACGACGAGTTGGCGTCGGTGGCGCGTTCGGTGGTCGGCTCGCTGGCCACCGTGACGATGTCGGGGCCGGGCACGGTCGAGCTTCAGCCGTGCGGCATCACCAAGGCGACCGGCCTCGCGCTGGCGGCCGGTCATCTGGGACTGCGGCCCGAGGACACCCTGGCCTTCGGCGACATGCCGAACGACATTCCCATGTTCGACTGGGCGGCGTACGGCGTCGCCATGGGCAACGCCCATCCGGAACTCAAGGCGGTGGCCGACGAGGTCACCCTGTCGAACGAGGACGACGGCATCGCCGCCGTCCTCGAACGGCTCTTCGGTGAAACGGTGGGCGCCGGTCGCCTGGTGAGCCCGGCTCAGCCGGTGCGCGTGGCCCGGGACGCCCTCCGGTAAGCCCCTCGGTACGCCCCTCAGTACGCCCCGAAGACGTTGTCGATGGAGCCGTAGCGGTCGGCCGCGTAGTTGCAGGCCGCCACGATGTTCGCGACCGGGTCGTACGGGTCGTAGGCCGTGCCGGGCACGTGGTACGCGGCGAAGGTCGGGTCGATGACCTGGAGCAGGCCCTTGGACGGGGTGCCCTTGGCGGCGTTGGAGTCCCAGAGGTTGATGGCGTTCGGGTTGCCGGACGACTCGCGCATGATGTTGCGGTAGATGCCGTCGTAGCTGCCGGGGATCCCGTGCTGGGCCATGATCGACATGGCCTGGCGGATCCAGCCGTCGAGGTTGTCGGGGTACGCCGTGGCGGCGGTGGCCGCGGCCGGGGTGGCCGCTGCGGCGCCGGTCGCGCCGATCAGCGGCAGCGCGAGCACGGCCGCGCCGGTGCCGGCGGCGGCGAGAGCGCGGGCGAGACGGGTGCGGCGGCGGCTCCTGACCGGCTGGTCGGCGGTGGACAGGGCCTGAGCGGGCACACGTGCGGGCATGGTGAACGTCCTCTCCCACGCCTGCGAGGTGAGCTGTCGGGTTCGGGCGGGGAGCTGCCCGGCCGCGCGCTCCAGAGCGCGCGGCTTCACCCCAAGCCGCCCCGGGCGCTGCCCGGACCGGCGTGTTACCTGGGTCCCCCGCTCCTGCCGTACGAGTGAGTTCGTGGTGGGTGGCGCGGGCGGCGGCAGGATTCGGCGTTCCGCCCGACGGACCGGGAACGTATGCGAGAGCCCGTGTCCGGAACAAGTAGCGGATTCACTTATCGCGCCGGTTGACCATGATCAGCGCGTTTGACGTACTTGATCCTTTTTCCCGGTCGAGGGTCAACTGGCAAGAGGGAAGGGGAATCTGATGAGGGGTCTGTGAGGAGCCTGTGACGGGGCTGTCGTGAGTCAACTCACGTCGAGGAGCAAGTCCCCCAAATCGGGCAATAAGTTCAAGGTGTGCTATGTCTGCCACGAGGGCGGAACCCCTTATGGAGTGCGCGTCGTTGTCGAACCGGACGAGCGGGAGAAGGGGGGAGGGTCGATAGGCGTGCTCATGTCATCGTCGTAGATATGCCTTCTTATCAGCTGATCGAAAACATTCCGGGCGTGATCCGATACCGCCCGTGCTGTAACCGTGGGCGGCATCAGTGATCGAAACGTGACCGGATACGCTGACTTGAGTGAAGGCAGCGATGTATCGACAAACCGCGTAGTCGCCAGTAGACACCAGCAGACAGGAGACCCCTCGTGACCGTCGTCGGGCCGTTCGGGCTGAGCGTGCGGGACCAGGCTCTGGAAGCCGATGTCCAGGCCGGATTGGCGGCTGTCGAGGAAGGGCTGCTCGAGGCCACCAAGAGCGAGGTCCCGTTCATCACGGAAGCCGCGCAGCATCTGGTGCGGGCCGGCGGGAAGCGGTTCCGGCCGCTGCTCGTGATGCTCGCCGCGCAGTTCGGTGACCCCTACGCGCCGGGCGTGGTGCCCTCCGCGGTCGTCGTGGAGCTGACCCACCTGGCGACGCTGTACCACGACGACGTGATGGACGAGGCGGCCGTGCGGCGCGGCGTGCCCAGCGCCAACACCCGCTGGGGCAACTCCGTCGCGGTCCTCACCGGCGACTTCCTCTTCGCCCGCGCCTCCCACATCCTCGCCGACCTCGGGCCCGAGGCGGTCCGGGTGCAGGCGGAGGCCTTCGAGCGGCTGGTGACCGGGCAGATCCTGGAGACCGCGGGCCCGCAGGACGGGCGCGACCCGGTCGACCACTACCTGGACGTGCTCGGCGGCAAGACCGGCTCGCTGGTGGCGGTGTCCTGCCGGTTCGGGGCGATGATGTCCGGCGCGGACGAGTCCGTGGTGAGCGTCCTCACCCAGTACGGCGAGCGGCTCGGCGTCGCCTTCCAGCTCGCCGACGACGTGCTCGACATCGCCTCCGACTCCCACGAGTCCGGCAAGACCCCCGGCACCGACCTGCGCGAGGGCATCGCCACGCTGCCCGTGCTGCGGCTGCGGGAGCTGGCCGCGCGCGGCGGACGGGCCGAGGACGTCGCGCTGTGCGAGCTGCTGGAGTCCGACCTCAGCGACGACGACCGGCACGCCCGGGCGCTGGCCGCCCTGCGCGCGCACCCGGCGCTGGAGCAGGCCCGGCGGGACACCGTGCGCTACGCCGAGGAAGCGCGCGCCGCGCTGGCCCCCCTGCCGGAGTGCGACGCCAAGCGGGCCCTCCAGGAACTGTGCGACGCGGTGGTCCACCGGGCGGGATAAGGGCTGAGGGGGGCTTCACCGGCCCGCTGACCCTCACCGGCCGTCTGGCCTTCATCAGCCCGCCTGGCCTTCACCGGCCAGTCTGACCTTGACCGGCCAGTCTGACCTTGACCGGCCAGTCTGACCTTGACCGGCCAGTCTGACCTCCACCGGCCCGGCCCTCACCGGTCATGTCCGGCCGTCGCCTTCCCCGGCTTCTCCGGTCCGTGCTCCCCTTCCGGGACCCCCACCCCTACGGGACGGGGGATATCCCGGTGTGTCGTGTCATACCGCAGCAGTACGCGGAGTTGATCCCGCGGTCTGACGAAAACCGTGCCCGGTTTTGGTCAGATGGATGGCACGAAGGAAGCCACGGAACAGCCACCACTTCTCACCCGGTCGGGTGAGAATGGGCGGGCCGACGACGGAGGTAGGGCACACATGGCACCGTACGAATCCGACGAGAGTACGACCGTGCGGCGGCGCAAGGCCGGCCGGTACGTCGTTCCGGTCGCGGTGGTGGGGGTGGCGGCCGGGACCATCGGGCTCGTCCCCGCCCTCGCCGACTCCGGCAGCCCCGACCTGCCGAAGATCACCGCGCAGCAGCTCATACAGAAGATCGCCGAGTCGGACGTCGAGCGGCTGTCCGGCACCGTGAAGATCACCACGGACCTGGGGCTGCCCGACCTCGGCGGCCTCGAAGGCGCCCTGGGCGGCGCCGCGGCGACCGCGCCCGGCGGTGACGGGGACGGCTCCGCCGCCGACCCGTCGGCCAAGCTCACCGAGCTGGTGACCGGCACCCACACCCTGCGCGTCGCGGCCGACGGCCCCGACCGCCAGAAGCTGTCCGTGCTGGAGAACGCCGCCGAGTACAGCCTCATCCACAACGGCAAGGACGTCTGGGGCTACGACAGCGCGTCCAACGAGGTCTTCCACGGCACCGCGGACGAGGCCGGCGAGCGCGCCGGGGAACCCCCGGCCACGCCGAAGGACTTCGCCGAGCAGGCGCTGAAGGCGGTCGACGACACCACCTCGGTCACCGTCGACGGCACCGCGCAGGTCGCCGGACGGGACGCCTACAAGCTGGTCATCGAGCCGAAGCAGTCCGGCAGCACCGTCGGCGCGATCACCATCGCCGTGGACGCGAAGACCTGGATGCCGCTGAAGTTCACCCTCACCCCGGCGAGTGGCGGCGCCGCCGTCGTGGACGCCGGCTTCACCCAGCTCAGCTACGCCAGGCCCGCCGCCTCCACCTTCGACTTCACCCCGCCCAAGGGCGCGAAGGTCACCGAGGAGAGCGAGGAGGGCGAGGCCGGGCGGCAGCCCATCGCCCCGACGGACGAGGCGGATCTGGCCAAGGGTCTCGAAAAGGGCTTCGGTGAGGCCTTCGGCCAGGACTCCGAGGGCATGAAGGTGATCGGCGAGGGCTGGAACTCCGTCGCCGTGTTCGACACCGGCGGTCCGGGCGTGCCCAGCGGCGACGAGGTCGGCGGCGACCTGGGCGGCTTCCTCGACTCCCTCGGCGACCAGGTCAAGGGCGACTTCGGCTCGGGCACCGTCTTCAAGACCCGCCTGATCAACGCTCTGATCACCGACGACGGCAAGATCTACGCCGGTGCCGTCACCCAGGAGGCGCTGGTGAAGGCGGCCGACGCGGGGCAGTAGTCCGGCACGCACGACGGAGCAAGCGGCCAGAGTGAGGGAGCCCATGCGCGAACCGCCCGCCACGGCAGGGGCCGGCGAAGACGACCGTCCCGGCGAGGACGACCGTCCCGTTCCGGACGACCGTCCCGTTCCGGACGACCGTCCTGGTCAGGACGACCGTCCCGGCGAGGACGGCCGTTCCGGTCGTGACGAGCCGGACGGCGTCATCGTCACCCGTGCGCTCACCAAGCGTTACCGCGGCGGGCAGCTCGCCGTCGACGGTCTGGATCTGACCGTCCCGGCGGGCAGCGTCTTCGGCTTCCTCGGCCCGAACGGCAGCGGCAAGACCACCACCATCCGCATGCTGATGGGCCTGATCGAACCCACCTCCGGTACGGCGCGGGTGCTCGGCCGGCCCATGCCGCGCGCCGCCCGCGCCGTACTGCCGCAGGTCGGCGCCCTCATCGAGGGCCCGGCCCTGTACGGCTTCCTCTCCGGCCGCGACAACCTCCTGCGCTACGACGCCGCCGACCCGACCGCCGACCCGCGCACCCGGCGCGCCCGCGTCGCCGCCGCGCTGGACCGGGTGGGGCTCACGGCGGCGGCCGGGAAGAAGGCGAAGGCGTACTCCCTCGGCATGAAGCAGCGCCTCGGGCTGGCCGCGGCCCTGCTCCAGCCCCGCAGGCTGCTCGTCCTGGACGAGCCGACCAACGGCCTCGACCCGCAGGGCATGCGGGAGATCCGCACCCTCGTGCGGGAACTGGCCGACGACGGCACCACCGTCTTCCTCTCCTCCCACCTGCTCGACGAGATCGAGCAGGTCTGCACCCACGCCGCGGTGATGGCCAGGGGCCGTCTGATCACCCAGGGCACGGTCGCCGACCTCGCGGCCGGACTGCGCGGCCGGCTGGTCGTGACCACGCCGGACACCGGGGATGCGGCGCGGGTGCTGAAGGAGAGAGGTGTCGCGGACGTCGTCGTGGCGGAGGAACGGGTCAGCGGCGAGGTGCCCGAGGGGGAACTCGGTGACCTGAACGCCGCGTTGGTCGCAGCGGGGGTGCGGGTGCGCGGCTTCGGAATCGAACGGGCCTCGCTGGAGGACGCGTTCGTGGCGCTGACGGGGGAGGGGTTCGATGTCGCGGGCTGACGTCGCCGTGCCGGGCGGGCGCGCACCGAGCCCGCTGTGGTCCCTCGGCCTCTTCCGCAGCGAGCTGGTCACCACCTTCCGGCGCTGGCGCACCCTCGCGCTGCTCGGCGTGCTGGCGGCCGTGCCCGTGCTGGTCGGGGTGGCCGTGAAGATCGAGACCAGCGACGGCTCGTCGGTCTCCGGCGGGGGCGGCGAGGGCCCGGCGTTCATCGCCCAGATCACCAACAACGGGCTGTTCCTGGTCTTCACCGCGCTCGCCGCGACCCTGCCGTTCTTCCTGCCGATGGCGGTGGGCGTGGTGGCGGGCGACGCGCTGGCCGGCGAGGCGAGCGCGGGCACCCTGCGCTATCTGCTGGTCGCCCCGGCCGGCCGTACCCGGCTGCTGCTCACCAAGTACGCCGCCACGATGGCCTTCTGTCTGGCCGCCACCCTCGTGGTCGCGCTGTCCGCGCTGGCGGTCGGGGCGCTGCTCTTCCCGCTCGGCGACCTCACCACCATCTCCGGCACCCGGATCGGCTTCGCCGAAGGGCTGGGCCGTGCCCTGCTGATCGCGCTGGCCGTCGCCGCCTCGCTGACCGGGATAGCGGCGCTCGGCCTGTTCGTCTCGACGCTCACCAACAGCGGCATCGCGGCCATGGCGACGACCGTGGGTCTGCTCATCACCGTGCAGATCCTCGACCAGATCCCCCAGCTGGACGCCCTGCACCCGTACTTCTTCTCCCACTACTGGCTGTCCTTCGCCGACCTGATGCGCGAGCCGGTCCTCTGGGACGACCTGCTGCGCAACCTCGGCCTCCAGGCGCTGTACGCGGCGGTGTTCGGGTCGGCGGCGTGGGCCCGGTTCACGACGAAGGACATCACCGCCTGAGACGGAGACGAAGCCGGGGCGGTGGGCGGAGTGAAGCGGATCCGGGCGGGGGCGTACGGAGGCTCAGTCCCGTCCGGGGAAGCGGGCCGGCGGGGCCTCGCCCGCGAAGAAGGTCTTCGCGCGGGCCAGGGCCTCCGTGTCGTTCAGGACCTCGCCCGGCTTGTCGCCGTTGCCGAGCAGCACCCCGCCGAAGCGCATCCCCATGTACGCGGCCGTGTTGTTCAGGGTGCCGATCAGCGGCTCGGCGACCTCGGCCTCGGTGGCGAGGGCGGTGACGCCCCACAGGGTGCGCCCGGCCATCGTCGCGCGGAAGTCGACACCGGGAATGCGCAGCCAGGCCGCCCAGTGGTCCAGGTAGCGCTTGGTCTGCGCGGACACCGAGTACCAGTACAGCGGTGAGGCGATCACCAGGTCCGTCGCGGCGAGCGTGGCGTCACGCAGAAGGGTGATGTTCTCGTGTTCGGGGCGAGGGCCGTCACCGTCGATGTCCCCGTCGGCGTGCCGGCGGTCCTCGAAGTCCGGCAGCGGGTGCTCGGTGAGGTGGATCCACCGCTGCTCGACGTCGCCGGGCAGCTGCTCGGCGGCCCGGCGGGCCAGCAGTTCGGTGTTGCCGCCCCGGCGGCTGCTGCCGAGCACGAAAAGGAAGCGACGGGCCATGGGGTCCCCCTGGTCGACGAACTGACGCCCGGCATCATATGCATATGCATGTACCGGTCGTCCAGCCCCGCCGGACGGCTCTTGGGACGAGGCTGTGACGCCGCGGTGACCAGAGGACCGTGGGGGAGCGGCGAGACTCGACGGTAGGGTCCAGGGTCCGCCGACTCGCGGACGCGTTTCGATTGAGGGAACCGATGTCTCGACTCAGCCGCGAGCAGCAGCAGGACCAGCAGCACGACGGCGCGCTTCCGGCCGCCCCGGTCGACGTCCGTGTCCACGCCGGTGGCGGCGCCGGCGGCGGTCCGGGTGCGGGCGCGGTGACGGTCGACGGGGCACCGCTCGTCCCCGCCCCGGGCGAGGAACCCCAGCAGGCCGTCCTGAACCACCTCCACCGCATCGCGCGCGGTACCGGCCGCTCCGTCCTCGCCACCGTTCACGACGAGCGCATCGGCTACGTCGTCCCCCTCCAGGTCGACCCGGACGGCTCCAGCCACTTCACGAACCGCCCGACGCCGACACCCCCCGCCCCTGCTCCGGCTCCCGCCACTGCCCCCGCTCCCGCCCCCGGTCCGGGCACGGTCGCACCCCCCACGGGGGCCTTCGGCCCGCCCCCGGCCATGACCACCGAGCCGCCCCCGGCCCCGGTCACCGCCCGGGCGGTCACCGCCCCCACGATCACCGCCCCCACGATCACCGCCCCCACGATCACCGCCCCCACGATCACCGCCCCGGAGGGCATCGCCCCGGCGGCCACCGCCCCGGGCAGCGCGCCCCACCCCAGCCGCACCCCCCACCCCAGCCGCACCCCCGACCCCAAGCCCACCCCGCCCCGAGGCTTCGACGCCGTCGCCGAAGCCGTGCTCGGTGACGACACCCCCGCCCATGCCTCCGGCCACGCCCCCGGAGGAACCCCCGCGAACGCCGCCGCGCGGACGCCGCTGGCCGAGCCCCTGGCCTGGATCGGCGAGGCCGTGCGGGAGGGCCGCGTAGACACCGCGTCCGCCCTCGCCGACCAGGCGCTGCGCGACGGGACGGCGACGCTGGGGCCGGATCACCCGGAGGTCCTGCGGCTGGGCGAGCTGACCGCCTACGTGGCCTACCTGGCCGGTGACCCGGTGCGCGCCTTCCGGCTCTCCGTCGACCTGGTGCACGCGCGGCGCCGTACGGGCGACGCGGAGGCGGCGTACGGCAACGTGCAGAGCGCGGCGACGGCCTGGCGCGCCGTACGCGATCCCCGGTGCGGCCTGGATCTCGGGCACGAGCTGATCGCCCTGTGGTCGACGCTGGCCGCCGAGCCCGGCCCGGCCGCCGAGGACGCCGACGAACTGGAATCGGCCCGCACCCGCATGACCCGCCTCACGGACCGCGCCCGCAAGGCGGCGGCCCGGCCGGCGACGGGGTGACCGGGGGCCCGCCGCGCGCCGCCGGCGCCGCCGGCACCTAGTGCACGCAGAACTCGTTTCCCTCCGGATCCGCCATCACCACCCACTGACCGGCCGGTTCCCTCACCTCCCGCAGCACGCTCGCGCCCAGCGCTCCGAGCCGCTCCACCTCCGCCTCACGCCGGTCCCCGCCCGGATGCAGGTCCAGGTGGAGCCGGTTCTTGCCGGACTTCGGCTCGGGAACGCGCTGGAACAGCAGCCGGCGCCCGAGGCCCGTGCCGCTGTACGCGTCGTACGGGTCGTCGGGGTGCCGTACGGCGCTCAGGTCCCGGAAGGCGGGACGGCCGTGGAAGTCCACGGTGGCCTCGGCGGGCAGCGCACCGCCGTCCAGCAGCCGCCGGACCAGCGCGCTGTTGTCCTCGACCGCGTAGCCGAGCGCCGCGGCCC
This sequence comes from Streptomyces sp. NPDC052687, assembly GCF_040678395.1. NCBI lineage: Bacteria > Bacillati > Actinomycetota > Actinomycetes > Kitasatosporales > Streptomycetaceae > Streptomyces > Streptomyces sp. NPDC052687. Next base: position 135,409 of record NZ_JBFATR010000001.1, read on the forward strand.
AGAAATCCGCCTGAGCGTGCGGATCCACGGCGTCGATGACGACCTTCCAGTGCACGGGTGCGGGCGCGAACGCCTCGGCTGACTCGTTCATGCCTCAGTTATAGAGCCGGGCACTGACAACGGCCCGGCGCGCCGGTTCGGGGTGCGAGCACGCTGCCCGGGCCGACCGCCCCTACGGCCGCGTGTCGACCGGCGGCACCTTCAGCTCGCCGGCGTTCGAAGGCGCACCATCACCCGCGCCACCCGCACCACCGGCGCCACCCGCAGCCGGAACGCCGGCCGCCGCGGCCGGAGCCGTGGCCGCGGCCGCACGCGCCTCCGCCATCGCCTCCGCCGCCGCTTCCGCCGTCGCCGCCGCCCGCAGGTTCCGTGCGGCCCGGTGGGCGGTGTGCAGGGCGTCCCAGGTGAGGAGGGCGAGGGCCAGCCAGACCAGGGCGAAGCCGGCCCAGCGCTCCGCGGGCATGGCCTCGTGGAAGTAGAGGACGCCGCACAGGAACTGGAAGACCGGGGCGAGGTACTGCAGCAGGCCGATGGTGGACAGCGGCACGCGGATCGCGGCGGCGCCGAAGCAGATCAGCGGGAGCGCGGTGACGATGCCGGTGGTGGCGAGCAGCGCCGCGTGGCCGGGGCCCTCGCTGGTGAAGGTGGAGTCGCCCCGCGCGCCCAGCCACAGCAGGAACCCGAGGGCGGGCAGGAACTGGATCGCGGTCTCGGCGGCCAGCGACTCCAGCCCGCCGAGGTTGACCTTCTTCTTGATCAGGCCGTAGGTGCCGAAGGAGAAGGCGAGGATCAGCGAGATCCACGGCGGACGGCCGTAGCCGACGGCCAGCACGACGACCGCCACGGCGCCGATCCCGACCGCCGCCCACTGCACGGGCCGCAGCCGCTCCTTCAGCAGCAGCACGCCCAGGGCGATGGTGACCAGCGGGTTGATGAAGTAGCCGAGGGACGCCTCGACGACCCGGTCGTTGTTCACGGCCCAGATGTAGACGCCCCAGTTGGTGGCGATGACGGCTGCGGCGGCCGCGATCAGCGCGAGGCGGCGGGGCTGCCGCAGCAGCTCACCGGCCCACTTCCAGCGCCGCAGCACGAGCAGTACCGCGGCGACCACGGCGAGGGACCACACCATCCGGTGGGCGAGCACCTCGGTCGCCCCGGCGGGCTTGAGGAGGGGGAAGAAGAGGGGGAACAGCCCCCACATCCCGTACGCCGCGAAGCCGTTCAGCAGACCTATGCGCTGCTCGCCCCTGGACTTCCCGGCCACGGCTCCTCCTTCGTACCGCACTCGACTGCACGAAGGTAACGCCGCGGACCCCCGCCTGTCATACCCGTATCGCCATACGGTCATGACAGGCGGGCTGGAGGGCCGGGCGCTCAGCCCTTCAGCGCGGCGGCGACGGCGTCCGCGAGCGATGTGGTCGGGCGGCCGGTGAGCCGGGAGAGGTCACCGGTGGTGATTTCCAGCTCGCCCTTCTCGATGGAGGCGTCCACGCCGGCGAAGACCGCGGCCACCGGCTCGGGCAGCCCGGCGCCGGTGAGGATCTCGGCGTACGCGTCGACGGAGACGGCGTGGTAGGCGATCTCCTCGCCGGTCTGCCGGCTCAGCTCCGCGGCGTAGTCCGCGAAGCCGAAGGAGGTGTCGCCGCCCAGCTCGTACGTGCGGTTCTCGTGGCCCTCGCCGGTCAGCACGGCCACCGCGGCGGCCGCGTAGTCGGCGCGGGACGCCGCCGAGACGCGGCCGTCGCCCGCGGCCTGGACCACGGCGCGGTGAGCCAGCACCGGGGCCAGGTTCGCGGTGTAGTTCTCGAAGTACCAGCCGTTGCGCAGCAGCGTGTACGGCACGCCCGAGGACAGCAGGATCTCCTCGGTGGCGCGGTGGTCGTCGGCGAGCGCGGCGGTCAGGCTGCCCGGGGCGCTGGTGTAGGCGAGCAGCGCGACACCGGCGGCGTCGGCGGCGTCGATGACCACCTTGTGCTGGGCGGGGCGGTCCTTGTCGACCTCGCTGCCGGAGATCAGCAGGACCTTGTCACCGGCGGCGAAGAGGCCGTCGAAGCTCTCGGGCGTGTTGTAGTCGGCGACCGCCAGGCGTACACCGCGCGCCGCGAGGTCGGCGGCCCTGGCCTCGTCCCGCACGACCGCGGTGATCTGCTCGGCGGGGACCTTCTCCAGCAACTGCCCGACGACGTGACGGCCGAGCTTTCCGGTGGCTCCGGTGACGACGATGCTCATGGTTCACAACTCCTTGGGGGTGGCTCTGTCCACTAACCCTAGGAGGTGCGCTAACTGTGGGAAAGTACCCACTTTGAAGTAAGCTACTGGCATGACGGTAAGCAACTGGCGGGTCGACGGCGAGGACATGTGCCCCTACCGGCTGGTGCTGGAGCACGTCACCAGCCGCTGGGGCGTCCTCGTCCTCATCCGGCTCCTGGAACGCCCGCACCGCTTCAGCGAGCTGCGCCGCGCGATCGGACGGGTCAGCGAGAAGATGCTCACGCAGACCCTCCAGACCCTGGAGCGCGACGGCCTGGTCCACCGCGACGCCAAGCCGGTGATCCCGCCCCGTGTCGACTACTCCCTCACCGGCCTGGGCCGCGAGGCCGCCGAGCAGGTGCGCGCCCTCGCCGCGTGGACCGAGCACCGGATGGACGCGGTGGAGAACGCCCGCCGGGCCTACGACGAGGCCCGGGCGCCGTAGCGGCCCGGGCCTCGGTGCGACAGGGGCGGTCAGCCGGCGGTCAGCCGACGACCGTCCAGGTGTCCCCGCCCGCCAGCAGCGCGGCCAGATCGCCCTTGCCCTTCCGCTCGACGGCCGTGTCCAGCTGGTCGGACATCTGCGCGTCGTACACCGGCCGCTCCACCGCGCGGAACACGCCGATCGGGGTGTTGTGCAGCGTGTCCGGGTCGGCGAGCCGGGACAGCGCGAACGCGGTGGTCGGAGAGGCCGCGTGGGCGTCGTGGACCAGGATGTCGGCCTCGTTGTCCGGCGTCACGGTCACGATCCGCAGATCGCCGGTGGCCCGGTCCCGGACGACGCCCTTGGACAGCCCGCCGCCGAAGCGGATCGGCTGTCCGTGCTCCAGCCGGATCACCGCCTCCTGCGCCGACTGCCTGTCCTTCAGAGCGTCGAAGGCGCCGTCGTTGAAGATGTTGCAGTTCTGGTAGATCTCGATCAGCGCGGTGCCCGGGTGGGCGGCGGCCTGGCGCAGCACCTCGGTGAGGTGCTTGCGGTCGGAGTCGACCGTGCGGGCCACGAAGGACGCCTCCGCGCCCAGCGCCAGCGACACCGGGTTGAAGGGCGCGTCCAGCGAGCCCATCGGCGTCGACTTGGTGATCTTCCCGACTTCGGAGGTGGGGGAGTACTGGCCCTTCGTCAGGCCGTAGATCCGGTTGTTGAACAGCAGGATCTTGAGGTTGACGTTGCGGCGCAGGGCGTGGATCAGGTGGTTGCCGCCGATGGACAGCGCGTCGCCGTCACCGGTGACGACCCACACGCTCAGGTCGCGCCGGCTCGCGGCGAGACCGGTGGCGATCGCCGGTGCGCGGCCGTGGATGGAGTGCATCCCGTAGGTGTTCATGTAGTACGGGAAGCGGGAGGAGCAGCCGATGCCGGAGACGAAGACGATGTTCTCGCGTGCCAGGCCCAGCTCCGGCATGAAGCCCTGCACGGCGGCGAGGATCGCGTAGTCACCGCATCCGGGGCACCAGCGCACTTCCTGGTCGGACTTGAAGTCCTTCATGGACTGCTTGGCCTCGGCCTTGGGGACCAGCTTCAGTGCCTCAGTCATCGATGGCCTCCTTCAGGGCCTCGGCCAGCTGCTCGGCCTTGAACGGCATCCCGTTGACCTGGTTGTAGGAGCGGGCGTCGACCAGGTACTTCGCCCGGACGAGGGTGGCGAGCTGGCCGAGGTTCATCTCGGGCACGACGACCTTGTCGTAGCCGCTCAGGACCGCGCCGAGGTTGCGCGGGAAGGGGTTGAGGTGGCGCAGGTGGGCCTGGGCGATCCGGCCGCCCTCCTTGCGGATGCGGCGTACGGCCGCGGTGATCGGCCCGTAGGTGGAACCCCAGCCGAGGACCAGGGTGCGGGCGCCGGCCGGGTCGTCGACCTCCACGTCCGGCACGTCGATCCCGTCGACCTTCGCCTGCCGGGTGCGGACCATGAAGTCGTGGTTGGCCGGGTCGTAGGAGATGTTGCCGGTGCCGTCCTGCTTCTCGATGCCGCCGATCCGGTGCTCCAGACCCGGGGTGCCGGGGACCGCCCACGGGCGGGCGAGCGTGCGCGGGTCGCGCTTGTAGGGCCAGAAGACCTCGGTGCCGTCGTCCAGGGTGTGGTTCGGGCCCTGCGCGAACCGCACCCGCAGGTCCGGCAGCTCCTCCGGCTCGGGGATGCGCCACGGCTCGGAGCCGTTGGCCAGATAGCCGTCGGAGAGCAGGAAGACGGGCGTGCGGTACGTCAGCGCGATCCGCGCCGCCTCCAGCGCCGCGTCGAAGCAGTCCGCCGGGGTGCGCGGCGCGACCACCGGGACCGGCGCCTCGCCGTTGCGGCCGTACATCGCCTGGAGCAGGTCCGCCTGCTCGGTCTTGGTCGGCAGACCGGTCGACGGCCCGCCGCGCTGGATGTCCACGATCAGCAGCGGCAGCTCCAGCGAGACGGCCAGGCCGATCGTCTCCGACTTCAGCGCCACGCCGGGACCGCTCGTCGTCGTCACCGCCAGCGACCCGCCGAACGCCGCGCCCAGCGCCGCGCCGATCCCGGCGATCTCGTCCTCCGCCTGGAAGGTGCGCACCCCGAAGTTCTTGTGCTTGCTCAGCTCGTGCAGGATGTCCGAGGCCGGGGTGATCGGGTACGAGCCCAGGAACAGCGGCAGATCGGCCTGGCGCGAGGCGGCGATCAGGCCGTACGACAGCGCCAGGTTGCCGGAGATGTTGCGGTAGGTGCCCACCGGGAAGGCCTTCGCCGCCGGCGCCACCTCGTAGGAGACCGCGAAGTCCTCCGTCGTCTCGCCGAAGTTCCAGCCCGCCCGGAACGCGGCGATGTTGGCCTCGGCGATGTCCGGCTTCTTCGCGAACTTCGACCGCAGGAACCTCTCCGTGCCCTCCGTCGGCCGGTGGTACATCCACGACAGCAGGCCGAGCGCGAACATGTTCTTGCTGCGCTCGGCCTCCTTGCGGGTGAGGTCAAAGTCCTTCAGCGCCTCCACGGTCAGCGTGGTCAGCGGCACCGGGTGCACGCTGTAGCCGTCCAGCGACCCGTCCTCCAGCGGACTGGTCCCGTACCCGACCTTCTGCATGGCCCGCTTCGTGAACTCGTCCGTGTTCACGATGATCTCCGCACCGCGCGGCAGATCGCCCACGTTGGCCTTCAGCGCGGCCGGGTTCATCGCGACCAGCACGTTCGGCGCGTCGCCCGGGGTCAGGATGTCGTGGTCGGCGAAGTGCAGCTGGAAGGACGACACACCCGGCAGGGTGCCGGCGGGCGCGCGGATCTCGGCCGGGAAGTTGGGCAGCGTCGACAGGTCGTTGCCGAAGGACGCGGTCTCCGAGGTGAAGCGGTCACCGGTGAGCTGCATACCGTCACCCGAGTCTCCCGCGAACCTGATGATCACTCGGTCGAGGCGGCGGACGTCCTTCGTCCCCGCCGGTCTGCGCTGCCCTCCCACGACGGCTCCGTCGCCCTGCTCCGCTGGGCTACTGACCTGGCTCGTCACTGAACTGGACCTCCCTCGAGGCGGCTGTCGGGGAGCGGCCTGCCCGCAGGCGTTCCCAGGATCAACCCTACGACCGTGAAGGCGGCGTGCCCTCGGTCATTCGCAGGAAGACCACGCGCGCCCGGCGCCGCCCGCCCCGTGCGGCACATGCCTGCCATCTGACTGTCACCGCCCCCCACCAGGCGTTTCGTCGACTGCCTTCAGAAATCAGGAATTCAGATACGTCAACACGGCGAGGACCCTGCGGTGATCGCCCTCGCTCGGGGACAGCCCGAGCTTGAGGAAAATGTTGCTGACGTGCTTCTCCACGGCGCCGTCGCTGACCACCAGCTGCCGCGCGATGGCCGAGTTCGTCCGCCCCTCCGCCATCAGCCCCAGCACCTCGCGCTCCCTCGGGGTGAGCCCCGCCAGCACGTCCTGCTTACGGCTGCGGCCCAGCAGCTGGGCGACGACCTCCGGGTCCAGCGCGGTGCCGCCCCGCGCGACCCGCACCACCGCGTCCACGAACTCGCGCACCTCGGCGACCCGGTCCTTCAGCAGATACCCGACCCCGCGGCTGGAGCCGGCCAGCAGCTCGGTGGCGTAGCGCTCCTCCACGTACTGCGACAGCACCAGCACCCCGAGCCCCGGATGCGCCTTGCGCAGCTGCACCGCCGCACGCACCCCCTCGTCCGTGTGCGTCGGCGGCATCCGCACATCGGCGACCACGACGTCGGGCAGCGCGTCCTCCGCCGCCAGATCGGCCATCGTCTTGATCAACGCGTCGGCGTCCGCCACCCCGGCGACGACCTCGTGCCCACGGTCGGTGAGCAACCGGGTCAGCCCCTCTCTGAGCAGCACCGAATCCTCGGCGATGACCACCCGCACCCTGTCCTCCACGCCCTTGGCCCCCAGCCGACCGTCGCGATTGCGTACGAGTCCAGCATTCCAGCTTCGGGCGCCGCTTGAAGGCGGGTGGGATCAACAGGGTGCGCGGCGGCCTGCCGCCCCTGACCTCGCGGCCCTCAGGTGCGCCAGGGCAGCTCCGCCGTCACCCGGGTGGGCCCGCCGGGCGGGGAGTCGACGACGAGGACGCCGTCGACGGCGTCGAGACGCTCGGTGAGGCCGGCCAGGCCGGAGCCGGCCGCCGGGTCCGCGCCGCCCACGCCGTCGTCGGTGACCTGGAGCATCAGCCGGTCCCCGGACCGCCAGACGTCCACCGACGCCGACCGCGCCCCGCTGTGCCGCTCGACGTTGCGGAGCAGTTCGGAGACGGTGAAGTAGGCGATGCCCTCGATCGCGGGCGCCGGCCGGGAGGCCAGGTCGACCTCCACCCGCACCGGCACCGGGCAGCGCGAGGCGACCGCGGAGAGCGCCGCGTCGAGGCCGCGGTCGGTGAGGACCGCCGGGTGGATGCCGCGCGCCAGGTCCCGCAGCTCCCGCAGGGCCGTCTTCACCTCGCCGTGCGCCTCGTCCACCAGCCGCGCCGCCGCCCGCGGGTCCTGCGCCAGCTTCTCCCGCGCCAGCCCCAGGTCCCGCTCCAGCGCCGCCAGCCGGGCCTGCGCCCCGTCGCGCAGCTGACGCTCGATGCGCCGCAGGTCGGCCGCCGCGCCGTCCACCACCACCCCGCGGTCGGACTCCAGCTCCACCACCCGCGACCCCAGCCGCGACGGCCCGAGCAGCCCGCTCACCAGCAGCCGGTCGACCGTGGTCAGCGCCCGCACGATCCACGGCGCGGCCAGCGTGAACAGCAGCCCTACCAGCGCGGTCACGGTGATCTCGAACGGGTTGTCGAGGTAGATGTGGTGGCTCTCGTCGCCGTAGAGCTGGAGCCCGCCCTGCCCGCCGTACATCGGGAAGAGCCAGAACCACAGCGGATACGTCAGCAGCGCCACGCCGTACGTCCAGAAGGACACCGCCACGGCGAACGAGAACACCGCCCACGGGAAGTGCAGCACCGCGTACAGCAGATGCCGCCACGACGTGCCGCTCTTGAGGACCGCCCCCATCCACGCCCACAGGCCGCTCTTGCGGGCCCGCAGCGGCTCCGGGTCGGCCACCCGCATCCCGAGCAGCGCCCGCGCCCGGGTCCGCTCCAGCGCGCCCAGGCCCCGGCACCCGGCCAGCCCGGCCGCCAGGACCGGAACGCCCAGGAAGGTCACCAGCAGCCCGGCGCCGAGGGAGAGCATCGTGACGGCGTACACGAAGAGCAGCACGCCGATCGGCAGCCCGAGCAGCACGTACGCGAACTCCCGCCAGGCGCGCGGCTCGAACGGCGCCCGCAGCCCGGCCGGCAGCCGCGTCCCGCCGCCGCGCCGGTCCTCGTGCCCGTACGCGTATCCGTACCCGTACCCCTGTCCGGGGCCGTTCCCGTTCCCGTACTCCCGGCCGTACTCGGTGGCCATCGGCTCGCCCCGTCCTTCTCGTCTCGTCCGTCTCGCTGTCTCGGCTGTCCCGTCTGTCTCGTCCGGTCCCGGACCGCCGCGGGGGGTGCGTGTCGTCCGCGCCCTGCCGGTCTCCAGCCTGCTGGGCCCAGGGCGCGGGAACCATGGAGGCCGTCGGCGTCCCGGAAGGGGGGTTTTCCCTACCCCCGCGGCCGGTCCCGCCACGGCAGCTCGGCCGTGATCAGCGTCGGCCCGCCCTCGGGGGAGTCGACGACGAACAGCCCGTCCACCGCGTCCAGCCGCTCCGCGAGCCCCCGCAGCCCGCTCCCGCCGTCGAGCCCCGCACCCCCGCGGCCGTTGTCCCCGACCTGGATCAGCAGCCGGTCCCCGGACCGCCACACCTCGACCGACGCGGAGGTCGCCGCGCTGTGCTTGCTGACGTTCTGCAGCAGCTCCGAGACGGTGAAGTAGGCGATGCCCTCGATGGCCTCGGCGGGCCGCTCGGCCAGATCGACGGCCACCTTCACGGGAACGGTGCAGCGGGAGGCGACCGCGGAGAGCGCCGCGTCGAGGCCGCGGTCGGTGAGGACCGCCGGGTGGATGCCGCGCGCCAGGTCGCGCAGCTCCTGCAGCGCCAGCTTCACCTCGCCGTGCGCCTCCTCGACCATCGCCGCCGCCGCGTCCGGGTCCTCCAGCAGCTTCTCCTTCGCCAGGCCCAGCCCCATGGCCAGCGCGACCAGCCGGGCCTGGGCGCCGTCGTGCAGATCGCGTTCGATGCGCCGCAGATCGGCCGCGGCGGTGTCCACCACGACCCCCCGGTCGGACTCCAGTTCGGCGATACGCCGCTCCAGCTCGTCGGAGGGCGACAGCAGCCCGCGCACCATCGCCCGGTCGGCGTTGGTGAGGCCCCGCGCTATGAACGGCAGCACCGGCCACAGCACGAACAGCGAGGTCAGCGTGACGGTGAAGGTGAGGACACCCCACGGCAGCCGGATGAAGTCGTACAGCACCGTCCGCCAGCCGACCGGGTCCTTCAGCGCCATCCACAGCTGACCGAAGATCCCGCCGCCCCGGTCCCCGCCGCGGGCCCGCAGCGGCAGCGGGCTCGGCTCGTCGATCCGCACCCCGAGCAGCGCGCGGGCCCGCGCCCGCTCCGCCTTGCCGATCTGCCGCGCGCCCATCAGCCCGGCCGCCAGCAGCGGGAACCCGATCACCGTGATGGTCAGGAAGGCGCTGGTGAACAGCACCGTGGCGACGTACACGAAGCCCACCAGGGACATCGGCAGATTGGCCAGGAGATGCGCGATCTCCTTCCAGGTGTGCGCGTCGTAGGCGAACCGGACGGGCGGCGGGCGGCCGTCGCCGTCGCCGTCGTCGCGGCGGGACGCGGTGGCCGCGGCGGCCCCGGCGGTCCCGGCGGTCGCGGTGGCCGCGGAGGCCACGGTGGCCGCGGCGGTGGCGGAGGCCGCGGAGGTGGCGGAGGCCGCGGAGGTCGCCGGGCTCGGCGGCGGGAAGTGTTCGGTCATATCGGCTAGCGTGCCGGGCGGCGCCCGGTCGCGCCATGAGGTGCGCCGCCGAGCCCGGCCGGGGGAAAACCCCACCCCCGCATCTCAACGTGCGACGGGCTGCTTACGGCCTCTTTAACAGGCCCTAGACTCGCCTGCGTACAGATCGTTCGAGATCGAACATCGTTCGAACAAAGCGCAGAGTTGTTCTAGGTTGTTCGGAGAACGTCGAGGTCAGGGAGCGAGGAGACGGACGTGCGGGAACCGACCGTCGAACCGGCTGTGGTCGTCGCGGCGGACTACTTCCAGTCCTATTCCGTGGTCGGACTGCTCGCCGCCATCGGTGTGCTCTTCGTCGCCGTGGCCTTCGCGGCCGGCCGGCTGCTGCGCCCCGTCGTGCCCACGCACGAGAAGCTGCTGACGTACGAGTGCGGCGTCGACCCCGTCGGCGAGGGCTGGGCCCACACCCAGGTCCGCTACTACGTCTACGCCTTCCTGTACGTGATCTTCGCCGTCGACTCGATCTTCCTCTTCCCCTGGGCGACCGTCTTCGCCGACCCCGGCTACGGCGCCGCCACCCTGGTGGAGATGTTCCTCTTCCTCGGCTTCCTCGCCGTCGGCCTGCTGTACGCGTACAAGAAGGGCGTCCTGACATGGACGTGACCCGAGAACCCGCTCAGACCCCGCGGTCCGCTCCCGCCCCGGAGCCGCAGTCCGCTCCCGCGCCCGCTCCCGCCCCGGAGCCCGTTCCGCTGCCCGAGCCCAAGCGGCTGGGCGCGCTGGCCCGCCTCGCCCCGGAGCCGATGAAGGTGGTCCTCAACTGGGGCCGCCGCTACTCGCTGTGGGTCTTCAACTTCGGCCTCGCCTGCTGCGCGATCGAGTTCATCGCCGCGTCGATGGCCCGCCACGACTTCATCCGGCTCGGTGTGATCCCCTTCGCGCCCGGCCCCCGCCAGGCCGACCTCATGGTCGTGTCCGGCACGGTCACCGACAAGATGGCCCCGGCCGTCAAACGCCTGTACGAGCAGATGCCCGAGCCGAAGTACGTCATCTCCTTCGGCGCGTGCAGCAACTGCGGCGGCCCCTACTGGGACTCCTACTCGGTGACGAAGGGCGTCGACCAGATCATCCCCGTCGACGTCTACGTCCCCGGCTGCCCGCCCCGCCCCGAGGCGCTGCTCCAGAGCATCCTCAAGCTCCAGGAGAAGATCGCCCGCGAGTCGCTCGGCGAGCGCTACGCCACCGGACCGGCGCGCCCCTCCACCGCCGCCCTGACGAGCGGGCTGGTCCGGCCCCCGGCCCCGGAGGGGGACGCGCGATGAGTGCGGTCGGCTGGCTGCCCGCCCCCGCCGAGGACCTGTTCGGCCCCGACGCCACGGCCGAGGAGTCCTACGAGGTCCTGACCGTCGACGTCCCGCCGGCCTCCTGGACCGACGCCCTGCGCGCCGCCCGCGACGAGCTGGGCTGCACCTACTTCGACTGGCTGAGCGCCGTCGACGAACCGGGCACCGGCTTCCGGGTCTCGGCGCACGTCGTCGCGCTCTCCCCGGTACGCCGCCTGCTGCTGCGGACCACCGTGCCGCACGAGGCGCCCCGGCTCGCCTCCGCCGTCGACGTCTACGCGGGCGCCGCCTGGCACGAGCGCGAGACCCACGAGATGTTCGGCGTCTCCTTCGAGGGCCACCCCGCCCTCGACCACCTCCTCCTCCCCGAGAACTTCGAGGGCCACCCCCTGCGCAAGGACTTCGTCCTCGCCGCCCGCGTCGCCAAGGCGTGGCCGGGCGCCAAGGAGCCGGGGGAGTCCGAGCACGGCGGCCCCAAGCGCCGCCAGATGCTGCCTCCGGGCGTCCCGGACCCCAACGAGTGGGGCCCGCTGAAGGGCCAGCTGCCCCCGGCCCCCGCCCGCCCGGCCCGCGCCGCCGGCCGCGCCACCGCCGCGGGCGACCGCCCCGTACGGCGGACCCGTACGGCGGGGGAGGGTTCGGCGAGCCAGACGGCGGCCGCAGCGGGGGGTACGGCTGGTGCCCCTGGTGCGGCTGGTGCCGCTGGTGCCGGTGGCGCGGGCGCGGCAGCCGGTGCCGCCGCCGGGACGCCCGCCACCGCCACCCCGCGCCGCGCCCGCAGCGTGTCCGAGGGTTCGGCGTCGCAGCGCCCGGCGGCCGGTGAAGCGGCCGAGCCGCAGACCCCGCCGGCTCCCGCCGCCACCCCGCGCCGCGCTCGCAGCGCGTCCGAGGGTTCGGCGTCGCAGCGTCCGGCGGCCGGTGAAGCGGGCGAGCCGCAGACCCCGCCGGCTCCCGCCGCCACCCCGCGCCGCGCCCGCAGCGCGTCCGAGGGTTCGGCGTCGCAGCGTCCGGCGGGCACGCCCCGGCGCGCCCGCAGCGCGTCCGAGGGCTCCGCGTCCCAGCGCGCCGAGGCGGCGGAGGCCCCGCCGGCCCGTCCCGCCGTAGCACCCCGCAGCCCGGACGCCCCCTGGCACCACGCCCGCCCGGCGTTCGAGGAGACCGAGCCGGAGCCGGAGCCGAAGCCGGAGGCCAGGCGGCCCGAGCCGGGTGCCGAGCAGCCGGAGCGGCCGGAGCCGGAGCAGCCGCAGCCGGACGCGAAGCAGCCGGAGCAGGAGCAGCCGCAGCCGGACGCGAAGCAGTCGGAGTCGGAACCCGGCAGCACCCCGGCCGACACCACTGGCAACACCACCGGCGACACCACCACCGACCACACCCCAGACCACACCCCCGAAGACCCCACAGGAGGCCCGCGGTGAACGACGTGCTCGACGTCGCCCTGCGACTCCTCGTCGTCTTCGGCGTCTTCCTCACCTTCCCGCTGATCATCGGCCAGACCGAGCACAAGGTGATGGCCCACATGCAGGGCCGCCTCGGCCCCATGTACGCCGGCGGCTTCCACGGCTGGGCCCAGCTCGTCGCGGACGGCGTGAAGTTCGCGCAGAAGGAGGACGTGGTCCCCGCGGGCGCGGACCGCCGTATCTTCCAGCTCGCCCCCGCCGTCGCCCTCCTGCCGTACCTGCTCGTCCTGCTCGCCATCCCGATCGGTCCCGGTGAGGGCGCCGTCGGCGAGGTGATCGACGCGGGCGTCTTCTTCGTACTCGCCGTCATGGGCGTCGGCGTCCTCGGCTCCCTCATGGCCGGCTGGGCCAGCGCCAACAAGTTCTCCCTCCTCGGCGGTCTGCGCACCGCCGCCCAGCTGCTCGCCTACGAACTGCCGATGCTGCTGACCGCCGCCTCGGTGGCCATGGCGGCCGGCACCGTCTCGATCCCCGGCATCCTCGACGCCTTCGAGTGGTGGTGGCTGCCCTGGCAGATCACCGGCGCGCTCGTGTTCTTCGTGGCGGGCCTCGCGGAACTCCAGCGCCCGCCCTTCGACATGCCGGTCGCCGACTCGGAGATCATCTTCGGCGCGTACACCGAGTACACCGGCCTGCGCTTCGCCCTCTTCCTCCTCGCCGAGTACGCCGGGATCGTCGTCCTGTGCGGCCTGACCACCGTCCTCTTCCTGGGCGGCTGGCACGGCCCCTGGGGCGCCGACGGCCTCGGCTGGGTCTGGACCCTGCTGAAGACAGCCGTCCTCGCGTTCCTCGTGATCTGGCTCCGCGTCACGTACCCCCGGCTGCGCGAGGACCAGCTGCAGAAGCTGTCCTGGACCCTCCTCGTCCCCCTCTCCCTCGCCCAGATCGCCCTCACCGGCATCGTGAAGGTGGTGATCCAGTAACCATGGCCCGCATTCCCGGCAGTGGCCTCGCCAAGGGCCTGGCCGTCACCCTCCGCACGATGACGAAGAAGACCGTCACCGAGCAGTACCCCGACGTCCAGCCCGACCTCCCGCCCCGCACCCGCGGCGTGATCGGCCTGTTCGAGGAGAACTGCACGGTCTGCATGCTCTGCGCCCGCGAGTGCCCGGACTGGTGCATCTACATCGACTCCCACAAGGAGACGATCCCGGCGGCGACGCCCGGCGGCCGCGAGCGCAGCCGCAACGTCCTCGACCGCTTCGCCATCGACTTCTCGCTGTGCATGTACTGCGGTATCTGCATCGAGGTCTGTCCGTTCGACGCCCTGTTCTGGTCCCCGGAGTTCGAGTACGCCGAGACCGACATCCGCGACCTCACCCACGAGCGCGACAAGCTCCGCGAGTGGATGTGGACCGTCCCGGCCCCGCCCGCCCTCGACCCGGGCGCGGAGGAACCGAAGGAGCTGGCCGCCGCCCGCAAGACGGCGGAGAAGCTGGCCGCCCAGCAGCAGCCCCCGGCCACCGGGCCGACGCACGCCGACGAGCAGGTGCGCGCCGCCGAGTCCGCCACCCGCCCGCAGGGCGCCTCCGCGCAGCAGACCGACCAGCCGAGGCCGAAGCGGGAGGGCACGGCATGACCCTCGCAGCCGAGACCCACGGCTTCCTCTCCCCGACCGGCGTCGAGATCGCCTTCCTCCTCGTCGGCCTGGTCACCTTCGGCGCCGCCCTCGTCACCGTCACCACCCGGCAGCTGGTGCACGCCGCGCTGTGGCTCGTGGTGACCCTCGGCGGCCTCGCCGTCGAGTACCTCCTGCTCACCGCCGAGTTCATCGCCTGGGTGCAGGTCCTCATCTACGTCGGCTCCGTCGTCGTCCTCCTGCTGTTCGGGCTGATGCTCACCAAGGCCCCCATCGGCCGCTCCCCGGACGCCGACTCCCACAACCGCTGGGCCGCCCTCACCGTGGCCGTCGCCTCGGCCGCCGCCCTGGTCTGGGTCGTCGTCGACGCCTTCCGCACCACTTGGATCGACCTCGACGGCCCGGCCGCCGGAACCACGAAGGTCACCGGCGAGAGCCTGTTCCAGAACTGGGTCCTCCCCTTCGAGGCCCTGTCCGTCCTCCTCCTCGCCGCCCTGGTCGGCGCGATCGTCCTGTCCCGCAAGGCCAAGGCCGGCGCCGCCGCGGCCGACGGGAAGGAAGGCGTCCGCTGATGCACCTCGCCTATCCCGCCGTCCTCTCCGCCCTCCTGTTCTGTACCGGCCTGTACGGCGTCCTCGCCCGCCGCAACGCGATCCTGGTGCTGATGTCGGTCGAGCTGATGCTCAACGCCGTCAACCTCAACCTGGTCGCCTTCGACGTCTGGCTCAGCCGGGCCGCCGAGGAGACCCTGCACTCCGGGCAGGCGCTGACCCTGTTCACCATCGCCATCGCCGCCGCCGAGATCGGCATCGGCCTGGCGATCGTCCTCGCCGTGTACCGCAACCGCGGCACCTCCGACATCGACAAGCTCCGCGACACCGCCGAGGGACACGAACCGGAGGGGCACGAGCCGGAGGGCCACGAGACCGGCACGCCCGCGACCGGGACGGGCGCCGAGAAGGCTGAGGCCACCGCGTGACCACGACCACCCTCGCCGTACTCGTCCCCCTCCTGCCGTTCCTCGGCGCCGCCGCCGGCCTGGCGCTCGGCCGCACCGCCCCCGGCTTCGTCCGCCCCCTCGCGGTCCTGCCGGTCCTCACCGCGCTCGCCCTCGCCGTGGTCGTCGCCGTGCACCAGGGCGGCGACGACGCCATCGACGCCGCCACGGAACTGACCCCCACCGGGTCGGTCCCCATCGAGCTGGCCCTGCACATCGACGGCTTCGCCGCGCTCGTCGCCGTCCTGGTCGCCTTCGTGGCGACCTGCGTGCAGATCTACTCCACGGGCTACCTGCGCGAGGACCCGCGCTACCCCTCCTACGCCGCGCTCCTCTCCCTGTTCACCTCCGCGATGCTCCTCGTCGTCTACTCGGGCGACCTGATGGTGCTGCTCGTCGGCTGGGAAGTCATGGGCATCTGCTCCTACTTCCTGGTCGGCCACTACTGGGAGACCCCGGAGGCCCGCGCCGCCTCCCTCAAGGCCTTCCTGGTGACCAAGCTCGGTGACGTCCCCTTCCTCATCGGCCTGTTCGCGCTCGCCGGCGACGCCGGATCGTTCCGCATCACCCGCATCCTCGGCGCCGTCGCGGGCGGCGGGCTCGACCACCCGACGCTGATCGCCCTGCTGCTCCTCGCCGGGGTCGCCGGCAAGTCCGCGCAGTTCCCGCTGCACACCTGGCTCCCCGACGCGATGGCGGGCCCCACACCCGTCTCCGCGCTGATCCACGCCGCGACGATGGTCGCCGCCGGTGTCTACTTCATCGCCCGGCTCCTCCCGGTCTTCGAGGCCTCGCAGGCCGCGATGGTCGTCCTCGCCGTGATGGCCGCCGTCACCATGGCGGGCTCGGCGCTCGCCGCCCTCGCCCAGGACGACATCAAACGCGTCCTCGCCTACTCGACGATCGGCCAGCTCGGCTACATGACCGGCGCCCTCGCCGTCGCCGACCGCGGCGCCGCCGTCTTCCACCTCCTGTCCCACGGCGCCTTCAAGGCGCTGCTGTTCCTCGCCGCCGGCGTGATCATCCACGCCACCGGCACCAACTCGCTGGCCGCCATGTCCCGCATGAGCCACCTGCGCGACCGCGTCCCCGACGCCTACTGGACGATGACCGTGGCGCTCCTCGCGCTCGCCGCGATCCCGCCGTTCAGCGGCTTCTTCTCCAAGGAGGCCGTCCTCGGCGCCGCCGAGCACGTCACCACCGGCCACACCGAGCACGCGCCCGCCGCCGCGGGCTGGATCGTCCTCGTCGCGGGCCTGCTCACCGCGCTGCTCACCGCCGCGTACGCCACCCGCCTGTGGCTGCTCGCCTTCCGCGGCCACGGCACCGAGGCCCCCGACCACGGCCGCCAGCCCGTCACCATGACCGTCGTGCTGTGGGTGCTCGCCGCCCCCTCCCTCGCCCTCGGCGGGTTCGCCTACCAGTCCTTCCCCGGCTGGTTCGACGGCGGCGACCTCGGCCCCACCCTGGTCACCTCCGTGCTGGGCACGGGCCTCGCCCTGACCGGCGGGCTGATCACCTACGCCGCCTGGCGCCACACCGGCGCCCGTACCGCCCGCGTCCCGCTCGGCGCGGTCGCCGCCCACCCCGAGGGCGACGCCGGACAGGTCGAGGCCGAGGCCATCGCCGCCCACACGCCCGCCTACGGCGACATCGCGCAGGCCCCCGACCCGGGCGACCCCGGACGGCTGCTGCTCGGCCCGCTGCACCGCCACGCGGCCGCCGGCTTCCACCTCGACGCCGTCTACTCGGCGCTGTTCGTCCGCCCCGTCCGGGCCGGCGCGAGCCTCGTCAGGTTCCTCGACCGCGAGGTCGTCGACACCTACGTACGCGGCGCGGGCGCCCTACCCCGCTGGCTCGGCGCCGCCGTACGGCGCGCCCAGACCGGCAATGTGCAGACCTATGTGAGCGCGCTGCTCGCCGGCACCGTCGTCCTGGTGGTCGCCGCCGTCCTCGTCGCCACGGGAGCGTGAGCAGGCGTGATCGATATCAGCGAGTCCGTGATGCAGTTCCTTCTGGCGTTCGTCGTGGTCGGCCCGCTCCTCGGTGCCGCCGCCGCTCTGCTGCCCGCCCCGCCCGGACTGAAGGGGAAGTCGCCCGAGCAGGCCGTGCTGCGGCACGGCGTCACGGTGACCGGCGCCGTGCTCATCGCCGCGATCGTCCTGGCGCTCGGCTTCGACCACGACCAGCCGTCGAAGATGCAGGCCACGACGGACATCAGCTGGATCCCCGCACTCGACGTGCGCATCCACCTCGGCATCGACGGCATCTCCCTCCCCCTTCTGGTGCTGACCGCGCTGCTGACCTTCCTCTGCGCGCTCCACAGCTACTTCAAGCTGCCCGCGGGCCCGTCCCCGAAGGCCTTCGTCGCCCTGCTGCTCGTCCTGGAGTCCGGCACCCTCGCCACCTTCGCCGTCCTCGACCTGCTGCTGTTCTTCCTCGCCTTCGAGATGGTCCTGATCCCGATGTACTTCCTCATCGCCCGCTGGGGCGGCGAGGGCCGGGCCGAGGCCGCCTGGAAGTTCATCCTCTACACGCTGCTCGGCTCCGTGGTCATGCTGCTCGGCCTGCTCCTGATCGGCCTGCGAGCGGGCACCTTCGACATGGTGGCACTCGCCACTGACAACGGCCGGTCGCTGAGCACGTCCGTGCAGGTCATCGCCGTTCTGGCGATCGGGATCGGGCTCGCCGTGAAGACCCCGATGTGGCCGCTGCACAGCTGGCTGCCCGACGCCCACACCGCCGCCCCGACCGTCGGCTCGGTGCTGCTGGCCGGCGTGCTGCTGAAGATGGGCACGTACGGGTTCGTCCGGATCCTGCTGCCCGTCGCGCCGGAGGGCCTGCGCACCTTCGCGCCGTACCTCGCCGCCTTCGCCGTCGTCGGGATCATCTACGGCTCGCTCGCCTGCCTCGCCCTCGCCCGGCGCGGCGCGAAGGGCGACCTGAAGCGGCTGATCGCCTACTCCTCCGTCGGCCACATGGGCTTCGTCCTGCTCGGCATCGCGACCATGACCCCGACCGGCGTGAACGGCGCCCTGTTCGCCAACGTCGCCCACGGCCTCATCACCGGCCTGCTGTTCTTCCTCGTCGGCGCGCTGAAGGAGCGCACCGGCAGCACCGACCTCGACACCCTCGCCGAGGAGACCGGCGCCGCCCTGTACGGCCGGGCGCCGCGCCTGGGCGGCCTGCTCGCCTTCGGCGCCGTCGCCTCGCTCGGGCTGCCGGGCCTGGCCGGGTTCTGGGGCGAGATGCTCGCGCTGTTCGGCGCGTTCGACCCTGCCGACGGGCTCAGCCGCCCCGCCTTCCTCACCTTCATGGCGGTCGGCGCGTTCGGCACCCTGCTCACCGCCGCCTACCTGCTGGTCGTGGTCCGCCGGGTCTGCATGGGCGCCCTCCCGCAGGACACGCCGAAGCTCACCGACGTACGGGGCTACGAGTTCGCGGCATGGACGCCGCTCGTCGCCCTCACCGTCGTCGCCGGACTCTGGCCCAAGACCCTCCTCGGCCTGACGGACCCGGCCGTGCAGCAGCTCCTCGCAGGAGGCACCCGATGAGCTCCCTGGCCCAGCCGGCCGCCGAGTCGCTGATCCAGTCCGTCGACTGGCTCGCCGTCGCGCCGCCCACCATCGCGGCCGTGATCGCCCTCGTCGTCCTGGTCGCCGACCTGTTCGTGGCCGAGCGGCGCAAGCCGCTCCTCGGCTGGATCTCCGTCGCCGGCCTGGCCGCCGCCACGCTCATGCTGCTGCCCCTCCTGGACGGCGACCGCGCCACCTTCTGCGTGCCCGCCGACCCCGCCGCGTGCAGCTACGTCGCCGACCGCTTCACCCTCGTCCTCCAGCTCCTCGTCCTCGGCGGCGCCCTGGTGGCCGCCCTGCTGTCCGTCACCGGTCTCAAGGACGCGCGCGGGGGGCTGCCCGAGGGGGAGTTCTGGTTCCTGCTGCTGTCCTCCGCGGCCGGCGCCGCCCTGCTGCCCGCCTCCCGCGACCTCGCGACCCTGATCGTCGCCCTGGAGGTCGCCTCGCTGCCCGCCTTCGCCCTCGTCGGCCTCAAGCACGGCGACCGCAGGTCCTCCGAGGCGGCGCTGAAGTTCTTCCTGTCCTCGGTCACCGCCACCGCGGTCAGTCTGATGGGCGTCAGCTTCCTCTACGCCACCACCGGCAGCCTCTACCTGACCCGGATCGCCGAGCGGATCCAGGGCGTCGACGGACAGCTCCACACCCTCGCCCAGACCGGCGTGGTCCTCACCCTCATCGGCTTCGCCTTCAAGACGGCCGCCGTGCCCTTCCACTTCTGGGTGCCCGACACCTACGTGGGCGCGCCCCTGCCGGTCGCCGCCTACCTGTCCGTCGTCGGCAAGGCGGTCGGCTTCTCCGGCCTCGTCCTCGTCACCGTCATCGCCCTCCCGTCGTACGCCGACGTCTGGGGCCCCGCCCTCGCCGTGCTCGCCGCCCTCACCATGACCGTCGGCAACGTCGGCGCCCTCCGGCAGCTGCCCACGCGCGCGTACAGCGCGGTAAGGCTGCTCGCCTGGTCCTCCGTCGGCCAGGCCGGCTACCTCCTGGTCCCGATCGCCGCCGCCGCGTACTCCGACGACGCCGAGCGCTCGATCGGCTCCACGATCGCCTACGCCCTCATGTACGGCGTGGTCAACCTCGGCGCCTTCGCGGTGGCCGCCCTGATCGGCCGTACGAGGACCCTGAACCGCGTCGCCGACTACCGCGGCCTGTACGCCGCCAACCCGGTCACCGCCCTCCTGCTGGCCTTCTTCCTGCTCTGCCTGGCCGGGCTGCCGCCGGGCATCATCGGCCTGTTCGCCAAGGTCACCGTCTTCTCGGCGGCCGTCGACGGGGGCCTGGGCTGGCTGGCCGTGGTCATGGCCGTGAACGTCGTGATCGCGCTCTTCTACTACCTCCAGTGGACCGCCCTGCTGTTCCGCGCGCCCGAAGGGGAGCCCGCGCGGCACCGCGTCCCGGCCCCCGTCACGGCCGCGATCGCCGTCACCGCCGTCCTCGGCATCGCCCTGTCCGGGGCGCCCCAGCTGGTGCTGCGCTTCACCGACACCGGCCTCTTCTGAGGCCTTCTCGGCCGAGCCGTCCGGGCAGCCTCACCCGGACGGCTCAGCCGCGCCCCCGCAGGCACAAGGGAACTAGTGCTCGCCGCCTGGCGTTGACCAGAGCGGGAGGGTCCACTGGACGTGACACCACGACTCCGGTGCGACAAGAGATCACAGCAAGCAAAGGGTTCCCCTGCTGCACCACTTGGAGGGCGTACCGTGCACCGCCGGCACAACGGGCTCAGGACCGCAGTACTCCTCGGGGGACTGTCCGCACTCATCATCGTCATCGGCGGCTTCTTCGGCCGTACGGGGCTCGTCGTCGCCGTCCTGATCGCCCTGGGCACGAACGCGTACGCGTACTGGAACAGCGACAAGCTCGCCCTCCGCGCGATGCGCGCCCGCCCGGTCAGCGAGTTCGAGGCCCCGGGGCTGTACCGGATGGTCCGCGAGCTCTCCACGCAGGCCCGCCAGCCCATGCCCCGGCTGTACATCTCCCCGACGGAGGCACCCAACGCCTTCGCGACCGGCCGCAACCCGCGCAACGCCGCCGTGTGCTGCACGGAGGGCATCCTCCGCCTCCTCGACGAGCGCGAACTGCGCGGCGTCATCGGCCACGAGCTGAGCCACGTCTACAACCGCGACATCCTCATCTCGTCGGTCGCCGGCGCCCTCGCCTCCGTGATCATGTTCCTGGTCAACTTCGCCTGGCTGATCCCGATCGGCCGCTCGGACGACGACGACGGCCCCGGCCTGTTCGGCATGCTGCTGATCATGCTCCTGGGACCGCTCGCGGCCTCCCTCATCCAGCTGGCCATCAGCCGCTCGCGGGAGTACGAGGCCGACGCCTCCGGCGCCCAGCTCACCGGTGACCCACAGGCCCTGGCCAGCGCCCTGAGAAAGCTGGAGGCGGGCACCAAGCAGCTCCCGCTGCCCCCCGAGCCGCGGATCGAGACCGCGAGCCACATGATGATCGCGAACCCGTTCCGCCCCGGCCAGGGCCTCTCCAAGATGTTCTCCACCCACCCGCCGATGGCGGAGCGCATCCGCCGCCTGGAACAGATGGCAGGTCCCCCACGGTGAAGACGATCCTGAACATCATCTGGCTGGTGCTGAGCGGCCTGTGGCTGTGCCTCGGCTACTTCGCCGCCGGCCTGCTCCTGTGCGCCACGATCATCGGCATCCCCTTCGGGATAGCCGCCTTCCGCATCGGCGTCTACGCGCTGTGGCCCTTCGGGTACACCACGACCGAGCGCCGCGACGCCGGCGCCCCGTCCCTCGTCGGCAACGTCCTGTGGCTGGTCCTCGCGGGCTGGTGGCTGGCGCTCGCCCACATCGCGACCGGCATCGCGCTCTGCCTCACGATCATCGGCATCCCGTTCGGCATCGCCAACTTCAAGCTGATACCCGTCTCGCTGGTGCCGCTGGGCCGCGAGATCGTCCCCTCGGACCGCCCGTTCGCCACGAAGACCTGGTGACGGCCGCCGCCGGACCACACGGCCGCCCCCAGACCACCCAGCCCCCAGACCACCCAGCCCTCGGATCACCTGGCCGCCCCCGGACCACCCGGCCGCCGCCGGGCCGGGATCACCACGCGGACGCCCACCACCGCCGTACCCCGTACGCCACCACGCCCGCCGCCAGCACCCCCGCACCCACCGCGACCGACACGCCGGGCAGCGAGAACGCCAGCACCACACAGCCGAACAGCCCCACGGCCGGCACCACGCGGGCCCGCGCGGAGGCGTCCAGCGTCCACGCCGAGGCGTTGGCCACGGCGTAGTACGCGAGCACCCCGAACGACGAGAAGCCGATCGCGCCCCGCACGTCCACCGTGGCGGCCAGGACGGCGACCACCGCGCCCACCGCCAGCTCGGCCCGGTGCGGCACTCGGAAGCGCGGATGCACGGCGGCCAGGACGCCCGGCAGATGGCCATCACGTGCCATGGCGAGCGTGGTCCGGGAGACGCCCAGGATCAGCGCCAGCAGCGAGCCCAGCGCCGCCACCGCGGCCCCGACGCCCACGACCGACACCAGACCCGGCAGCCCGGCCGCACGCACGGCGTCGGCCAGCGGAGCGGTCGCCCGGGCGAGCCCGCCGGACCCGAGTACGGACAGCACGGCGAGCGCCACGCACACATAGACCGCGAGGGCGATGCCCAGCGCCAGGGGGATCGCGCGGGGGATCGTCCGGGCGGGATCGCGCACCTCTTCGCCGAGCGTGGCGATCCGCGCGTACCCGGCGAAGGCGAAGAACAGCAGACCGGCCGCCTGGAGCACCCCGCCGAAGCCCTCCGAGGCGCCGATGTCGAGCCGCCCGGCGTCGGCCGCGGCCGACCCCAGGCACCCGGCCACCACGGCGGCGAGCACGGCCAGTACCACCGCCACGATCGCCCGCGTCAGCCAGGCGGACTTCCGCACACCGCCGTAGTTCACGGCGGTCAGCGCCACGACCGCCGCCACCGCTACCGCGTGCGCCTGACCGGGCCACACGTACGCGCCGACGGTGAGCGCCATGGCCGCGCAGGAGGCCGTCTTGCCGACGACGAACGCCCAGCCGGCCAGATAGCCCCAGAAGGGCCCCAGCCGCTCCCTGCCGTACACGTACGTGCCGCCGGAGGCCGGATAGCGGGCCGCGAGCCGGGCCGAGGACATGGCGTTGCAGTAGGCGACCACGGCCGCCACGGCGAGCCCGGGCAGCAGCCCGGAGCCGGCCGCGCGGGCCGCCGGGGCGAGCGCGGCGAAGATCCCGGCTCCCACCATCGAGCCCAGACCGATGACCACGGCATCGGTCACCCCGAGGGTGCGTCGCAGTCCGGCAGGGGACGTCGTCATGGCGGCACCCTACTGAGCGGGCCGGCCGGCCCCGCACACGGAGGGAGGGCGGGCACGAAACGCCCGCCCTCCCTCCCGCCTGCCTCCGCCGGCCCGCGCGGCCTAGCGGTAGTTCACGAACTGCAGCGCGAAGTCGAAGTCCTTGCCCTTCAGCAGGGCGATGACGGCCTGAAGGTCGTCCCGGCTCTTCGAGCTGACCCGCAGCTCGTCACCCTGGACCTGCGCCTTCACGCCCTTGGGACCCTCGTCGCGGATGATCTTCGCGACCTTCTTCGCGTTCTCCTGCGAGATGCCCTCCTGGATCGACGCGAAGATCTTGTACTCCTTGCCGGACAGCTGCGGCTCGCCCGCGTCCAGCGCCTTCAGCGAGATCCCGCGCTTGATCAGCTTGGACTGGAAGACGTCGAGGACAGCCTTCACCCGGTCCTCGGAGTTCGCCTCCATCAGGATCTTGTCACCGGACCACGAGATCGAGGCGCCCACGCCCTTGAAGTCGTAGCGCTGCGAGATCTCCTTGGCGGCCTGGTTGAGGGCGTTGTCGACCTCCTGCCGCTCGACCTTCGAGACGATGTCGAAACTGGAGTCGGCCATGTCCTGTGGCTCCTTGCATCGGGTGCGAATCGGGGTGCGTAGCGGCGTACGCGGGTCGACGGCCGGCCCCGCGCGGTGCCGGGCCGCATCCGGACAAGCCTAGCCACCCCCCGTCCCCCGGGTGCCGATCAATCGGGTGGCGAAGCACCCCTCCGCATCGGGTATTGTTTACGTCGTTGCCAGGGAGCACCGCCGAAAAGCGGTTCGAACGGCAGCGACCCCGGCGGTGTGCCCGAGCGGCCAAAGGGAGCAGACTGTAAATCTGCCGGCTCAGCCTTCCCAGGTTCGAATCCTGGCGCCGCCACTTCGGGAAAGACCCTCTCCTCTGCGAAACGCAGGGAGGGGGTCTTTTCGTTTCCGCATCCCGCATCCCGCATCCCGCATCCCCGATCCGTATCCGCATCCGCGTGGCGGGGCCAGGCGGGGTGTGGTGTGGTGACCCTCACGGTGCCGGGAGCCGCGCGGGCACACTGGGGGCATGTCGTCCCGTCGCAGAACGTGTCCCGAGTGCCGTCGTGAGATCGCCGTCGTCGCCGGGCGGTTCGCCCGGCACGATCCGCCCGGCGCCCGGGAGGACGGGCGGCTGGTCTCCTGTCCCGGGTCGCGCCGGCCGGCGCAACTGGGCGCCGTGCAGCCGTCGTTGGACGGCTATGTGGTGCCCGAGTTCCCGGGGCAGCTGCCGCTGTTCTGACTCCCCGTCCGCCCCGCGCGGCGGTCACTCACCGGCGACCGACTTCACCGCCACGGACACCGGCGTCGACCCGCCGACCAGCTCCAGGGTCAGACCGGCCGTCGCCGGGGTCTCCAGCAACTCGACCAGGACGGCGGCCACATCGTCGCGCGGGACCGCGCCCCGGCCCGTGTGCGCCTCCAGGCGGACCAGTCCGGTGCCGGGGTCGTTCGTCAGCGAACCGGGGCGCAGGATCGTCCAGTCGAGCGCGTCCAGGCCCCGTACGTACGCGTCCGCCTCGCCCTTGGCGCGCAGGTAGACGTCGAAGATCTCGTCGCCCTCGTGCCGCGGGTCCGCGCCCATCGACGACACGACCAGGAAACGCCGTACCCCCGCGCGGACCGCGGCGTCCGCGAACAGCACCGCCGCGCCCTTGTCCACGGTGTCCTTGCGCGCCGCCCCGCTGCCGGGCCCGGCGCCCGCCGCGAACACCGCCGCGTCCGCGCCCTGAAGATGCGCCGCGACCTCCTCGACCGTGGCCGACTCCAGGTCCAGCAGCACCGGTTCGGCGCCCGCTTCCCGCAGGTCGTCGCCCTGTTCCTCGCGGCGGATGAGCCCCGCCGGCTCGTAGCCGCGCAGGGCGAGCAGCCGCTCGAGCCGCAGCGCGATCTGACCATGTCCACCAGCGATGACAATGCGCATGTCTTCGACCGTACGCCCCCGCGACCACTCGCGCCGCCGTACGCCCCCACCCCCCGCCGACCGGGCCCTGCCGCGCCCCCCGCACACCCCTCAGGAAGGCCCGCCCCGTCCCTGTCGCGGCAGTCCCGGCTCCACCGCCGAGTCGCAGTACTCCCGCACCGCGCTCGTCCGGGTCACCACGCGCCCCTGGTGCACCACGATCCGGCTCTGGGCCAGGGAGAGCGCGCCGGACAGCCGGTCGGCGCGCAGGGCGAGGAGTTCGGCCGGGAAACCGGCCTCCACGCGGACCGGGGGCAGGCCCAGGGCCGCCCGCGCGGAGGCGCTGACGGTGTCGTAGGCGTCCTCGGGGGAGAGGCCGTGGCCCGAGGCGAGGAGGTAGGCGGCCTCCAGCGGGTCCCCGCGCCCCACGGGGTTGGACACGTCGCGCAGCGCGCCGCTCCCGGCCGCGACCCGGACGCCGGCGGCGCGCAGCAGCCGTACGGGCGCCGTCCCGCGTCCCTCCACGCCCCCGCAGCCGCCCTGCAGCAGGCACACCACCGTCACGCCGGCCGCGGCGAGCTGGTCCGCCGTCCGGGCGGCGACAGCGGCGGGCAGGCGCGCGAGAGAGGCGCACGGCCCGATCGTCACGCCGGGACGCAGGCCGCCCGCCATGGCGGCGAGCCGGGCCAGCCGCGCCGGGTCGGCGGCGTCGGTGTGCAGGTCGACGGGGCAGCCGTGCTCCGAGGCGACCTCCAGCACGGCCTCGACGTAGCCCGCCGGGTCCGGGTCCGCGTCGGGACAGCCGCCCACCACACAGGCGCCCATCTTCACCGCGTCCCGCAGCATCGCCAGGCCGTCCGCACCGGCCGCCCCGGTCAGCACCCGCGGCATCGCCACCGTCGTCAGCTCCACGAGCCCGCGCAGCGCGCGCCGCGCCCGCAGGACGGCCCGCAGTGCGCCGAGCCCCTGGACGTCGCCCACGCGCACGTGCGCCCGCACCGCGGTGGCCCCGTGGCCGAGCTGGAGCAGGGCGGCCTCCGTGGCCCGGCGCTGGACGTCCCGCGGGTCGTGGGAGACCGGCCCGTCCGCGTCGGCGGACAGCGCGGTGTCCGCGTGGGCGTGCGGTTCGGCGGGGGCCGGGAGGAGCAGATAGCCGGTCAGGTCGACTCGGGCGCCGTCCGCGCGGGTACCGCCGCCCAGGCTGCCGGCCGTGCCGACCGCCTCGATCCGCCCGCCGCCGAGCCGTACGTCCACGGTGCGGCCGTCCGTCAGCCGCGCCCCGCACAGCAGCAGGCCCCCGTCGGACCGTCCCGGCGAGCCCGACGGGGACGAGGACGAGCGGGGCGGCTGCGGCTGGCTGTCGGGCATCGCGCTCCAGTGGCTCGGGGGCTGTGCCGGGGGCACAAGATCACAGAGAGTGAGTCGAGCGTAGGACGACGGCCCTGCTGGGGCGGGGAGGAGCGCAATAGTCGTACCGGTGTGGTTCCGCGGACCGGAGCGCCGCGCGGGGCTCGGGTGAGGCCTGTGGCAAGGGCCGGGGCGGGGGTCCCGGGAACGGATTTGGGCGAACGGCGGGCAACCGTGTAATGTCTTCCTCGCTCGCCCCAATAGCTCAGTCGGCAGAGCGTCTCCATGGTAAGGAGAAGGTCAACGGTTCGATTCCGTTTTGGGGCTCTGATGTGAGAGGTTCCCGCCGCGAGGCGGGGCCCGATCGCATCGCAGCGGTGTAGCTCAGTCGGTAGAGCAAGCGGCTCATAATCGCTGTGTCACCGGTTCAAGTCCGGTCACCGCTACTCAAAGTAGCCGATTGCCGGGTCGGTCCGACGATCGGCTACTCTTCATGTGCGTTCATTTCTAGTCCCCGTTCGTCAAGGAGCACTCACGTGGCTGCCACCGACGTCCGCCCGAAGATCACGCTGGCCTGCGTGGAGTGCAAGGAGCGGAACTACATCACCAAGAAGAACCGGCGTAACAACCCGGACCGTCTTGAGATG
Source organism: Streptomyces sp. NPDC052687 (assembly GCF_040678395.1). NCBI lineage: Bacteria > Bacillati > Actinomycetota > Actinomycetes > Kitasatosporales > Streptomycetaceae > Streptomyces > Streptomyces sp. NPDC052687. Next base: position 162,183 of record NZ_JBFATR010000001.1, read on the forward strand.
AAGAAGCACTGCCCGCGTTGCAACGCGCACACCGCGCACCGCGAAACGCGATAAAAAGGCTCGTTCACGAGGCCGCCCCCGCAGTACCGGGGGGCGGCCTCGTGGCGTTTGCGGCCGCTGGGCCGGACCGTTCGCCGGTCGTCCCCAGCCGTCCGTCCGGTCATCCACAGCAAGACATCAGGAGGTGCCGAGCCATGGCGCTCGACCAGTCCTTCGTGGGGCGGACCTACCCGCCCACCGAGCCCTACGAGGTGGGCCGGGAGAAGATCCGGGAGTTCGCGGAGGCGGTGGGAGACGCCAACCCGGCCTACACCGACCCGGAGGCCGCCAAGGCGCTCGGCCACCCCGATGTGATCGCCCCGCCGACCTTTGTGTTCGCCATCACGTTCAAGGCCGCGGGTGAGGTCGTCGCCGACCCGCAGCTGGGCCTGGACTACAGCCGCGTGGTGCACGGCGACCAGAAGTTCGCCTACCGGCGCCCGGTGCGCGCGGGCGACCGGCTGAGGGTCACCTCGACCATCGAGGCGATCAAGTCGATGGCCGGCAACGACGTCCTGGACATCCGCGGCGAGGTGCACGACGAGGCCGGTGAGCACGTCGTGACCGCCTGGACCAAGCTCGTGGCCCGCGCGGCCGAGGAGGCGTGAGCAAGATGACCGCCAGCATCGCGTACGCCGACGTCGAGGTCGGCACCGAACTGCCCGCACAGACCTTCCCCGTGACCCGCGCCACGCTCGTGCGGTACGCGGGCGCCTCGGGCGACTTCAACCCGATCCACTGGAACGAGAAGTTCGCCAAGGAGGTCGGACTGCCGGACGTCATCGCGCACGGCATGTTCACCATGGCCGAGGCGATCCGCGTGGTCACCGACTGGGTCGGCGACCCGGGCGCGGTCGTCGAGTACGGCGTCCGCTTCACCCGGCCCGTCGTCGTCCCGAACGACGACCAGGGGGCGACCATCGAGGTCAGCGGCAAGGTCGCCGCCAAGCTCGACGACAACACGGTCCGCGTGGACCTCACCGCGACCAGCGGCGGCCAGAAGGTGCTGGGCATGTCCCGCGCGGTCGTCCGCCTCGCCTGACCCCCCAGGTCACCGGAGCAAGGGGCGCCTGTCCATGACGGGTGCCCCTCATGCATGGCTGCCTTCATGCGCGGCCGCCCTTCACGCATGGCTGCCCTCATGTTCGGCCGCCCTCATGCATGGGCTGCTCCTGACACACGAAAGCCCTGCCCACAGACCCCCTTGACGAAGTTAGTGATTGGGCACTAACTTAGTCGCATGGTCAGGATGAGCGCAGAAGAGCGACGCGAAAGCGTCATCCGCGCGGCGATCGCCGAGTTCGCGCAGAACGGCTACCACGGCACGTCCACCGACGCGATCGCCAAGCGCGTGGGTGTCTCGCAGCCGTACCTCTTCCGCCTCTTCCCCGGCAAGAAGGCGATCTTCCTCGCGGCCGCCGAGCGCTGCCTGGAGGACATGCGCCGGACGTTCGAGGAGGCGGCGGGCGACCTCAAGGGAGAGGAGGCCCTGCATGCCATGGCCGAGGCGTACAACGTGCTGCTCGCCAAGGAGCCGGAGCGGCTCCAGATGCAGCTCCAGACGTACGTCGCGGTGGCCGCCGCCGAGGCGGACGGGGATCACGAGTTCGGCGAGATGGTCCGCCGCGGCTGGATGGAGCTGTGGGACACCGTCCACCTGCCCCTCGGGGCGGACATCGCCGAGACGACGACCTTCATGGCGTTCGGCATGCTCGTCAACACCCTGACGGCGATGGGTTTCCCGCCGGAGCACCGGGTGTGGAGCGGGCTCTACGACTCGGCGAAGACCAAGAGGGTGGCGCACCACTAGACCACCGGGATCACCAGGGGCGGCACGGCTCTGTGCGCCTTTTCACGCCCGTAGAAGTTAGTCATCAATAACTAACCAACGTTCGTTCGATACTTGCTCACGCTCTGGGGGAGCGATGTCACAGCAGACCGCACCGCGCGGAGGAGTCCTCTGGGCCCTCCTGATCACCAGCGTCGCCGGATTCATGGCGGCCCTCGACAACCTCGTCGTCACCACCGCACTGCCCTCCATCCGCGAGGACCTCGGCGGCGCGCTGCACGACCTGGAGTGGACCGTGAGCGCCTACACGCTCACCTTCGCCGTCCTGCTGATGACCGGCGCGGCACTAGGCGACCGATTCGGCCGCCGCCGGCTGTTCGTCATCGGACTGGTCATCTTCACCGGCGCGTCCGCCGCCGCGGCCCTGGCACCGGGCATCGACTTCCTGATCGCCGCCCGCGCGGTGCAGGGCGTCGGAGCGGCCGTCATGACACCGCTCACCCTGACCCTCCTCACGGCAGCCGTCCCGGCTGAGAAGCGCGGCATGGCGTACGGCATCTGGGGAGCCGTCAACGGGCTCGCGGTCGCCTCCGGACCGCTCATCGGCGGCACCCTCACCGAGCACATCTCCTGGCAGTGGATCTTCTGGCTGAACGTGCCGCTCGGTCTCGCCCTGATCCCGCTGGCCCGCCTGCGGCTGAAGGAGTCCCACGGCGCCGACACCCCGCTCGACATCCGCGGCACCGTACTCGCCAGCGGCGGCCTCTTCGGCATCGTCTACGGCCTGGTGCGCGGCCCCGTCGACGGCTGGAACGGCGCGACCGTACTGACCGCCCTGATCACCGGCACCGTCCTGCTCGGCGCGTTCATCGGGCACGGCATCCGCGCCCGCAACCCCATGCTGCCGATGCGCCTGTTCCGCTCCCGCGCCTTCGCCGGCATCAACGCGGCCGGACTGATGATGTTCCTGGGCATGTTCGGCTCGATCTTCCTGCTCAGCCAGTACATGCAGGGCGTGCTCGGCTACTCGCCCACCGAGGCCGGACTGCGCATGCTGCCGTGGACCGCCATGCCCATGGTGATCGCCCCGATCGCCGGCATCCTGTCCGACCGCGTCGGCGGCCGTCCGATCGTCGCCGCGGGCCTCTTCCTCCAGGCAGCCGGCCTCGGCTACCTCGCCTTCGCCGCCACGGCCGACGCCTCCTACGCCTCCCAGCTGCCCGGACTGATCCTCGGCGGCTTCGGCATGGCCCTGTACTTCGCCCCGTCCTCCGCGCTCGTCATGTCCAGCGTGGCCGTCAGCGAGCAGGGCATCGCCTCCGGTGCCAACAACGCGCTTCGCGAGGTGGGCGGCGCGCTCGGCATCGCGATCATGTCCTCCGTCTTCACGGCCCAGGGCGGCTACGAGTCCGCCCAGACCTTCGTCGACGGCCTGCGGCCCGCCCTCGTGGTCGGCGCCGCGGTGGTCGCCCTGGCGGCAGCGGCGGCCCTCGCCATCCCGCGCTCCCGCCCCGCCCAGGCGGCCCCCGGCGCCCCGGCGGCCAGCGGGGAACCGGTCCTGGAGACCGCCGGCCGCTGAGCCCCGCCGCGTACGGCCCCGCCCTCTCCCGGGCGGGGCCGTACCCGTGCGTACCGGGACTGTCGGTGCCGTCTCGTAGTCTTGGCCCCGTGCAGGAACTCCACGACGCCCCCCTCGCCCCGCTGACCACCTTCCGGCTGGGCGGCCCCGCCACTCGCCTGGTCACCGCCGAGACCGACGCCGAGGTGATCGCCGCGGTCCGCGAGGCCGACGCCGGCGGGACGCCCCTGCTGCTCATCGGCGGCGGCTCCAACCTCGTCATCGGCGACAAGGGCTTCGACGGCACCGCCCTGCGCATCGCCACGCGCGGCCTCACCCTCGACGGCACCACCCTGGAGCTGGCCGCCGGCGAGGTGTGGACCGACGCCGTCGCCCGCACCGTCGAGGCCGGCCTCGCCGGCATCGAGTGCCTCGCCGGCATCCCCGGCTCCGCGGGCGCCACCCCGATCCAGAACGTCGGCGCGTACGGCCAGGAGGTCTCCTCCACCATCACCGAGGTGATCGCCTACGACCGCCGCGCCGGCGAGACGGTGACCCTCTCCAACGAGGACTGCGCCTTCGGCTACCGCCACAGCCGCTTCAAGTCCGACCCCGAGCGGTACGTCGTCCTGCGCGTCCGCTTCCGCCTGGAGGACGCCGGCGGCCTCTCCGCGCCGGTCAAGTACGCCGAGACGGCCCGCGCCCTCGGCGTCGAGCCCGGCGACCGCGTGCCGCTCGCCGACGCCCGCGAGACCGTCCTGAAACTGCGCGCCGGCAAGGGCATGGTCCTCGACCCGGAGGACCACGACACCTGGTCCGCCGGCTCCTTCTTCACCAACCCCATCCTCACCGACGCCCAGTTCGCCGCCTTCCGGGCGCGCGTCCGCGAGCGCCTGGGCGCCGACGCCGAACCCCCCGCCTACCCGGCCGGACCGGGCCACACCAAGACCTCCGCGGCCTGGCTGATCGACAAGGCGGGCTTCACCAAGGGCTACGGCACCGGCCCCGCCCGCATCTCCACCAAGCACACCCTCGCCCTCACCAACCGCGGGAACGCCACCACGGAGGACCTGCTCGCCCTCGCCCGCGAGGTGGTCGCCGGGGTCCACGAGGCCTTCGGGATCACGCTGGTCAACGAGCCGGTGACGGTGGGCGTCAGCCTCTGACGGCCCCCGGCCCGGGGCCCCCGGCCTCTCACACCGGCGTGGTCAGCCACCGGTCCACCCCCGCCAGCAGCTCCGCCTTCACTCCCTCCGGCGCCACCGACGCCCGGATCGACTGCCGGGCCAGCTCCGCCAGCTCCGCGTCCGTGAAGCCGTGATGCTCCCGGGCGAGCTCGTACTGCGCGGCCAGCCGCGAACCGAACAGCAGCGGATCGTCCGCGCCCAGCGCCATCGGCACCCCCGCCTCGAACAAGGTCCGCAGCGGCACGTCCTCCGGCTTCTCGTACACCCCCAGCGCCACGTTCGAGGCCGGACACACCTCGCAGGTCACCTGCCGGTCCGCGAGCCGCTTCAGCAGCCGGGGGTCCTGCGCGGCCTGCACCCCGTGACCGATGCGGTTCGCGCCCAGATCGTCGAGACAGTCCCGTACCGACGACGGCCCGGCCAGTTCCCCGCCGTGCGGCACCGACAGCAGCCCGCCCTCCCGCGCGATCGCGAACGCCCGGTCGAAGTCCCGGGCCATACCGCGCCGCTCGTCGTTGGAGAGCCCGAACCCGACGACGCCCCGGTCCGCGTACCGCACCGCCAGCCGCGCCAGCGTCCGCGCGTCCAGCGGATGCTTCATCCGGTTCGCGGCGACCAGCACCCGCATCCCCAGGCCGGTCTCCCGCACGGCCGTGTCCACCGCGTCCAGGATCACCTCCATCGCGGGGATCAGCCCGCCCAGCCGGGGGGCGTACGACGTCGGATCCACCTGGATCTCCAGCCACCGGGAGCCGTCCTTCAGATCCTCCTCCGCGGCCTCCCGCACCAGCCGCTGGATGTCCTCCGGCGACCGCAGGCACGAGCGCGCCGCGTCGTACAGCCGCTGGAACCGGAACCAGCCCCGCTCGTCCGTCGCGCGCAGACTCGGCGGCTCGCCGCTGACCAACGCCTCGCTCAGCGCGTCCGGCAGTCGTACGCCGTACTTGTCGGCCAGCTCCAGCAGGGTGCCCGGCCGCATGGACCCGGTGAAGTGCAGGTGCAGATGGGCTTTCGGCAGCTCAGAGAGATCACGTACGCGCTCCATTCCCAGATCCTGCCGTACGCCCCCGCCGCCTCGGTAGCCCGTTCCCCGATCGTGGTCTTGCTCGCACAAACAAAGGGGGCGCCCGCCGTGTCCGGCAGGCGCCCCCGACAGGGCGGACGTCAGTCCCTGGCCTCCGCCAGCAGCTTCTGGATCCGCGAGACGCCCTCGACGAGGTCCTCGTCACCCAGCGCGTACGACAGCCGCAGGTACCCCGGCGTGCCGAACGCCTCACCCGGCACCACGGCGACCTCCGCCTCGTCCAGGATCAGCGCGGCCAGCTCGACCGAGTCCTGCGGACGCCTGCCGCGGATCTCCTTGCCGAGCAGCCCCTTCACCGACGGGTACGCGTAGAAGGCGCCCTCCGGCTCCGGGCAGATCACGCCGTCGATCTCGTTCAGCATCCGCACGATCGTCTTGCGGCGCCGGTCGAACGCCTCCCGCATCGCCGCGACCGCGTCGAGGTCACCGGAGACCGCCGCGAGCGCGGCGACCTGTGCCACGTTGGACACGTTCGACGTGGCGTGCGACTGGAGGTTCGTCGCGGCCTTGACGACGTCCTTCGGGCCGATGATCCACCCGACCCGCCAGCCGGTCATCGCGTACGTCTTGGCGACGCCGTTGACGACGACGCACCTGTCGCGCAGCTCCGGCAGGATCGCCGGCAGCGAGGTGAACGTCGCGTCGCCGTAGACCAGGTGCTCGTAGATCTCGTCGGTGAGCACCCACAGGCCGTGCTCGACGGCCCAGCGGCCGATCGCCTCGGCCTCGGCCGCGCTGTAGACCGCGCCGGTCGGGTTCGACGGGGAGACGAAGAGGACGACCTTCGTCCGCTCGGTGCGGGCCGCCTCCAGCTGCTCCACGCTCACCCGGTAGCCGGTGGTCTCGTCGGCGACGACCTCCACCGGGACACCGCCGGCCAGCCGGATCGACTCCGGGTAGGTGGTCCAGTACGGCGCCGGGACGATGACCTCGTCGCCCGGGTCGAGGATCGCGGCGAACGCCTCGTAGATCGCCTGCTTGCCGCCGTTGGTGACCAGCACCTGCGACGGGTCCACCTCGTAGCCGGAGTCGCGCAGCGTCTTCTCGGCGATCGCGGCCTTCAGCTCGGGCAGGCCGCCGGCCGGGGTGTAGCGGTGGTACTTCGGGTTCCTGCAGGCCTCGACGGCCGCCTCGACGATGTAGTCCGGGGTCGGGAAGTCGGGCTCGCCGGCGCCGAAGCCGATCACCGGACGCCCGGCGGCCTTCAGGGCCTTCGCCTTGGCGTCCACGGCGAGGGTGGCGGACTCGGAGATCGCGCCGACTCGGGCGGAGACCCGGCGCTCGGTGGGAGGGGTTGCAGCGCTCATGGAGCCCATCGTTCCAGACCCGAAACGCGCCCGGCACACGGGTTTCACGGAGTGAACTTGTCCGGGCAGAGCACGGAACATCCGTCCGGATCCCCGCGCCGGCCTGGGTGATCTTCCGGTGCAGGCGCGCAGCTTTCCCGCCGGACACCGGCCGGCCCTGCCGCGCCGGGCACCGTCATGGGTGCTTTCTGTTCGACGCCCGGCCTCGGACCACGTACACTCTCACCTCGTTGGCTCTCACGGGCCGCACTCGTCCGGTGCACACCGAGCACCCGTCCGGATGCGGTACGTTGGGGGACAGACAAAGGGTCGTAGCTCAATTGGTAGAGCACCGGTCTCCAAAACCGGCGGTTGGGGGTTCAAGTCCCTCCGGCCCTGCTACACACACCGCCAGGATGTGTGCGCAGGTACGTACAGCAATGCACCGCCGTGCGGCTCAGACCGGGCGCGGCACGGCCACGACCCGGGATCAGGTGAGGACTATGACGGACGCCGTGGGCTCCATCGACACGCCTGATGCCCAGGACGAGGCGCCCGAGTCGAAGAAGAGGACTCGCAAAGGCGGCAAGCGCGCGAAGAAGGGCCCGCTGAAGCGGCTCGCCCTCTTCTACCGCCAGATCGTCGCGGAACTCCGCAAGGTCGTCTGGCCCACGCGCAGCCAGCTGACGACGTATACGACCGTTGTGATCATCTTCGTCGTCATCATGATCGGCCTGGTCACCGTGATTGACTATGGGCTCGACCACGCAGCCAAGTACGTCTTCGGCTGAGCCAAGAGCGAAGGGCGCCGTCACTGGCGCCCCTTTCGCGTGTTCCACCCGTATGTATCCAGGAAGAAGCAGCCACCGTGTCTGACCCGAACCTGAACGACGCCATCGAGCCGGATGCGTCCGTGGATGACGAGCTCGACATCGTCGAGGGCGCGGACGAGGACCTGGACGAGGTCGAGGCTGCCGACGCCGAGGAGCCGGCCGAGGAGGCCGCCCTCGAGGTGACCGACGAGGACGAGGCCGAGGACGCCGAAGAGGCCGAGGCCGAGGACGCCGAAGAGGCCGAGGCCGCCGCCGAAGCCGAGGAGGCCGAGGCGGAGCCCGAGCTCGACCCGGTCGAGAAGCTCCGCCAGGAGCTGCGCAGCCTGCCCGGCGAGTGGTACGTGATCCACACTTACGCCGGTTACGAGAACCGCGTGAAGACCAACCTGGAGCAGCGCGCCGTCTCGCTGAACGTCGAGGACTACATCTTCCAGGCCGAGGTGCCGCAGGAAGAGGTCGTCCAGATCAAGAACGGCGACCGCAAGACCATCCGTCAGAACAAGCTCCCCGGCTACGTCCTGGTGCGCATGGACCTGACGAACGAGTCCTGGGGCGTCGTCCGCAACACCCCCGGCGTCACCGGCTTCGTGGGCAACGCCTACGACCCGTACCCGCTGACCCTGGACGAGATCGTCAAGATGCTCGCCCCGGAGGCGGAGGAGAAGGCCGCCCGCGAGGCCGCCGAGGCCGAGGGCAAGCCGGCCCCGCAGCGCAAGGTCGAGGTCCAGGTGCTGGACTTCGAGGTCGGCGACTCGGTCACCGTCACCGACGGCCCGTTCGCCACGCTCCAGGCGACCATCAACGAGATCAACCCGGACTCGAAGAAGGTCAAGGGCCTGGTGGAGATCTTCGGCCGCGAGACGCCGGTCGAGCTGTCCTTCGACCAGATCCAGAAGAACTGAGCGCGAGCAGCGAGCGCGAGGTACTGAGCACGTCGACGTCCGAGGGCGCCCCGCCGGTGAGCACCGGGCCGGGGCGCCCTCGGCGTGTCCGCGCCGTGACGGCCGCCGCGCTCCTCTGCTCGCGCTGACGTACGTGGTGTGCTTCTCCGCCGCCCGGCAGCGCCGAGGCCCGGGGCGGCACACCGGCCTGCGCCGTCTTCCACGACGGCGCCTGCCTCCTCGGCGGGTGCCGTGTGACGTTCCCGGCCGCGGGGAGCCGGTGACGGCCGCGCTGCCGGCCGGGACGCGGGCCGGCGGGCTCGCCGACGGCGACTCCGCGGCCGTGCTGCACGTGCCCGGCGAGCCGGGGCGGGCCGTCCTCGCGGACGACGCCGGGCGCGGAAGCGTGGCCCTGCTGCTCGCGCTGCCGCTGGCGGCGACCCTCGCCGCGCTCGCCGCCGGGGCGGCGCACCTGGGCCGCGGCGAGCGGCGCGCCCGGCCCGTGCGGCCCTCCTGACCAGGGCGATTTCTGGTCCGGAGGAAGCAGGGGCTATCGTTGTGCGGTATGCCATCTGCCTGGATCACGCTCCGGCGCCGATCCCCCTGTCGCAGGTGGTAATCAACCTCTCAGTAAGGACCCGGAGAGAGCATGCCTCCCAAGAAGAAGAAGGTCACGGGGCTCATCAAGCTCCAGATCCAGGCCGGTGCCGCCAACCCGGCCCCGCCGGTCGGCCCCGCGCTGGGTCAGCACGGCGTCAACATCATGGAGTTCTGCAAGGCCTACAACGCCGCGACCGAGTCGCAGCGCGGTTGGGTCATCCCGGTGGAGATCACGGTCTACGAGGACCGTTCCTTCACCTTCATCACCAAGACCCCTCCGGCCGCCAAGATGATCCTCAAGGCCGCGGGCGTGGAGAAGGGCTCCGGCGAGCCGCACAAGACCAAGGTCGCGAAGATCACCCGCGAGCAGGTCCGCGAGATCGCCACCACCAAGATGCCCGACCTCAACGCCAACGACCTGGACGCCGCCGAGAAGATCATCGCCGGCACCGCCCGTTCCATGGGCGTCACGGTCGAGGGCTGACCCTCACCCCCGTAGCAACAGCAGAAGTGTGGAAGGGCCTGCTCGGCCCGGACCACGACTCCTAGACTCAACAGGAGCTTTAAGTGAGCAAGCGCAGCAAGTCTCTCCGCGCTGCGGACGCCAAGATCGACCGGGAGAAGCTCTACGCTCCCCTCGAGGCCGTCCGTCTCGCCAAGGAGACCTCCACGACCAAGTTCGACGGCACCGTCGAGGTCGCCTTCCGCCTGGGTGTCGACCCGCGCAAGGCCGACCAGATGGTCCGTGGCACCGTGAACCTCCCGCACGGCACCGGTAAGACCGCCCGGGTCCTGGTCTTCGCGACCGGTGACCGTGCCGAGGCCGCGCGTGCCGCGGGCGCCGACATCGTCGGCGCCGACGAGCTGATCGACGAGGTCGCGAAGGGCCGTCTGGACTTCGACGCCGTCGTCGCCACCCCGGACCTCATGGGCAAGGTCGGCCGCCTCGGCCGCGTGCTCGGTCCCCGTGGTCTGATGCCGAACCCGAAGACCGGCACCGTGACCCCGGACGTCGCCAAGGCTGTCACCGACATCAAGGGCGGCAAGATCGAGTTCCGTGTCGACAAGCACGCGAACCTGCACTTCATCATCGGCAAGACGTCGTTCGACGACACCAAGCTGGTGGAGAACTACGGCGCGGCCCTGGAGGAGATCCTCCGTCTGAAGCCGTCCGCCGCCAAGGGTCGCTACATCAAGAAGGCCGCCATCACCACCACGATGGGCCCCGGCATCCCGGTCGACCCGAACCGCACCCGCAACCTCCTCGTCGAGGAGGACCCGGCCGCGGTCTGAGCCTGAGGCTCACCCGAACCGGTTCACGGGCCCCGCACCCTTCCTGGGTGCGGGGCCCGTTCCCGTTTCCGGGCCGCCGTGCGGCGCTGTGCGGCGCGATCGGCGCCCTGTGGCACCTGAGCCTCCGGGAAATACGAGGCCCTCGGTTCTTCCTCTCGGATAGGCTCGCGGCCTCTGTGTTCAGGCTGTGTCAGCCATGTGTCCCGTGGGGGGAATCCATGAAGTCCGCCAGGTCCGCCAAGCCGTCCATATCCGCCGCCGCGCTCGCCGCCCTGCTGCTCGCCGGCGGTGCCGTGAGCTGCGGGACCGAGGAAGCGCCCGCGATGTCGCCGGCGGCGGCCGTCGCCAAGGCGGCGAAGAACACGGAGGACATCTCCTCCCTCCGCTACCGCATGAAGGGCGAGATCCCCCAGCAGGGCCACGTCGAGGCCGAGGCGTCCCTGCGGACGAAGCCCTCCATGGCCATGAGCATGAAGATGTCGGCGCTCGACCAGGGCCCGGAGGGCACCGTCGAGATCCGCCTCGTCGACAAGGCGATGTACATCGGCGGCGGCCCGGAGATGGCCAAGGAGATGGACGGCAAGAGCTGGATGAAGTTCGACCTGTCCGCGCTCGGCGCCGACAAGGAGATGAACCAGCTCGGCGCCGCGGGCACGGCCGAGAAGAACCCGGCCGCGGAGACCGCCCTCCTCACCGGCGCCGAGGACGTCGAGCGCGTCGGCACCGAGAAGGTCGACGGCGTGGAGACCACCCGCTACTCGGGCACGGTCACCCTCGACGAGTTCCGCGACTCCCTGAAGGACGAGGACAGGGCCACCCGCGAGCGCCGCGAGAAGAGCCTCGACCAGTACGAGAAGATGGGCGTCGACAAGATCACCATGGACATGTGGGTGGACGGCGAGGACCACACCAAGCAGTTCCGGGTGCGCGGCAAGGCCGACGGCGGCCCGCTCGACCTGACCATCACCTTCCTCGACGTCAACGAGCCGGTGAAGGTCACCGCCCCGCCCGCCGGGGAGGTCGCCGACCTCGCGGAGATGATGCGCGAGAGCGGCGCCTGACCGCCGTGACCGGTCCTCCGGCCGGCGTACCCGATCGTCCCGCGGTGACCGGATTTGCTTGACGGCGATCCGGTCACGTACTCTCCTACCGAAGCCAAAGACCGCTGGTCGTTGCCGTGCGCTCACACGAGGGCGCGGTGGCCGAAGGATCCGCTGAACTGCGGACGACCCGCGCAGGTGACAGTGGAAGTGCTCCCGGATCGGTTCCGCCCGTACGGAATCCGTCTGGTCGAGCTACGCCCCGTGCGCCTGCGCCGGGGCGTTTCGTTTTCCCCAGTCCTCCTTCGGGTCCGCGCGGTCCGAATCACCCGGAAGGAGGCCGAGGCTCTATGGCGAGGCCCGACAAGGCTGCCGCGGTTGCCGAACTGACGGACAAGTTCCGCAGCTCCAACGCCGCCGTGCTGACCGAGTACCGCGGTCTCACCGTGGCGCAGCTCAAGACGCTGCGTCGTTCGCTCGGTGAGAACGCCCAGTACGCCGTGGTGAAGAACACGCTGACCAAGATTGCGGCCAACGAGGCCGGGATCACGCTGGACGACCAGCTCTTCGCTGGTCCGACGGCCGTCGCCTTCGTCACCGGTGACCCGGTGGAGTCGGCGAAGGGTCTCCGTGACTTCGCCAAGGAGAACCCCAATCTCGTCATCAAGGGCGGTGTCCTTGACGGCAAGGCGCTGTCCGCCGACGAGATCAAGAAGCTTGCGGACCTCGAGTCCCGCGAGGTTCTGCTGTCCAAGCTGGCCGGTGCCTTCAAGGCGAAGCAGTCCCAGGCTGCCTCCGTCTTCCAGGCCCTGCCCTCGAAGCTCGTCCGCACCGTGGACGCGCTCCGTGCCAAGCAGGACGAGCAGGGCGGTGCCGAGTAATTCGGCTCGCTTTCTGATCCTCGCCGCCTGAGCGCGGCAAGGGTCGCAGCGGGCCCGAACGTACGCCCGCCTCACCCAGTACATCCGGCACCTGCCGATTGAGTGGAAGGACCGCCATCATGGCGAAGCTCACCCAGGACGAGCTGCTTGCCCAGTTCGAGGAGATGACCCTCATCGAGCTCTCCGAGTTCGTGAAGGCCTTCGAGGAGAAGTTCGACGTCACCGCCGCCGCTGCCGCGCCGGTCGTCGTCGCCGGTGGTGCCGCTGGTGGCGCCGCCGCCGAGGCCGCCGAGGAGAAGGACGAGTTCGACGTCATCCTCACCGGCGCCGGCGACAAGAAGATCCAGGTCATCAAGGTCGTGCGCGAGCTGACCTCCCTGGGTCTGAAGGAGGCCAAGGACCTCGTCGACGGCACCCCGAAGCCGGTCCTCGAGAAGGTCAACAAGGAGCAGGCCGACAAGGCCGCCGAGGCCCTCAAGGGCGCCGGCGCCTCCGTCGAGGTCAAGTAAGACCTCGCGGGTCGCACCGCACTCCCGCGACGCCGAGCACAGCCGCCTGAGGCGTAGCCTCGCGAGGCTGTAACGCGAACGCACCGAAGAGCGATCATCCATCCGGGTGGTCGCTCTTCGGCGTTCTCGGGGGGCGGGCCGCGCTTGCCTTGCGCCCCCCGTGGGGAGGGGTAAGGTGATCTTCGTCGTGTCTCCGGAGCGCCTGGTTCCGGCCAAGGGGGCCTTGACGAACCGCACGCAGCGCGCAATTCTCAGGACGCGTCGTCACAACGGTCCGAATCCGAGGCATGGATCGACGACGAAGAGGGCAGTATCAACGTGCGTTGAGGGCAGGCATGACGCAGGCGTTGAGAACAAGGGTCTCCGGAATCCGGGGCTGGACATCAGTGTGCCGAGTGGCTACACTGACCCTTTGCGCTGCCTGTTAGCTGTCCCCTGCCCGTCACCAGGGGTCTGCCCTCACCCGAGCACGGCACCTCGTCCCCTCTGACCTGGGGAAAGTGTCTCTGCATTTGGGGGAGGGGCCGGTACGCGCGTAGTGAGTCCGAGCCCTCGGAAGGACCCCCTCTTGGCCGCCTCGCGCAACGCCTCGACCGCGAATACGAACAACGCTGCCAGCACCGCCCCGCTGCGCATCTCCTTTGCAAAGATCAAGGAGCCCCTCGAGGTTCCGAACCTTCTCGCGCTCCAGACCGAGAGCTTCGACTGGCTGCTCGGCAACGACGCGTGGAAGGCTCGCGTCGAGGAGGCCCTCGAGAACGGTCAGGACGTCCCCACCAAGTCCGGTCTGGAGGAGATCTTCGAGGAGATCTCCCCGATCGAGGACTTCAGCGGGTCGATGTCGCTGACCTTCCGCGACCACCGCTTCGAGCCGCCGAAGAACTCGATCGACGAGTGCAAGGAGCGCGACTTCACCTACGCCGCGCCGCTCTTCGTCACGGCCGAGTTCACGAACAACGAGACCGGCGAGATCAAGTCCCAGACGGTCTTCATGGGCGACTTCCCGCTCATGACCAACAAGGGCACCTTCGTCATCAACGGCACCGAGCGTGTCGTGGTGTCGCAGCTGGTCCGTTCGCCGGGTGTCTACTTCGACTCCACCATCGACAAGACCTCCGACAAGGACATCTTCTCCGCCAAGATCATCCCGTCCCGGGGTGCCTGGCTGGAGATGGAGATCGACAAGCGCGACATGGTCGGTGTCCGCATCGACCGCAAGCGCAAGCAGTCCGTGACCGTCCTCCTCAAGGCGCTCGGCTGGACGACCGAGCAGATCCTCGAGGAGTTCGGCGAGTACGAGTCCATGCGCGCCACCCTGGAGAAGGACCACACCCAGGGCCAGGACGACGCGCTGCTCGACATCTACCGCAAGCTGCGTCCGGGCGAGCCCCCCACGCGTGAGGCCGCGCAGACGCTGCTCGAGAACCTCTACTTCAACCCCAAGCGCTACGACCTCGCCAAGGTCGGCCGCTACAAGGTCAACAAGAAGCTGGGTACGGACACCCCGCTGGACGCGGGCATCCTGACCGTCGAGGACATCATCGCGACGATCAAGTACCTGGTGAAGCTGCACGCCGGCGAGACCGAGACCACCGGCGACAACGGCGAGACGGTCGTCGTCGAGACCGACGACATCGACCACTTCGGCAACCGTCGTCTGCGCAGCGTCGGCGAGCTCATCCAGAACCAGGTCCGCACGGGTCTGGCGCGTATGGAGCGCGTCGTCCGCGAGCGGATGACGACCCAGGACGTCGAGGCGATCACGCCGCAGACCCTGATCAACATCCGGCCGGTCGTCGCCTCCATCAAGGAGTTCTTCGGCACCAGCCAGCTGTCCCAGTTCATGGACCAGAACAACCCGCTGTCCGGGCTGACGCACAAGCGTCGTCTGTCCGCGCTCGGCCCGGGTGGTCTCTCCCGTGAGCGGGCCGGCTTCGAGGTCCGCGACGTGCACCCGTCGCACTACGGCCGTATGTGCCCGATCGAGACCCCCGAAGGCCCGAACATCGGTCTGATCGGCTCGCTCGCCACCTACGGTCGCGTCAACGCCTTCGGTTTCGTCGAGACGCCGTACCGCAAGGTGATCGACGGCCAGGTCACGGACGAGGTCAACTACCTCACCGCCGACGAGGAAGACCGCTTCGTCATCGCGCAGGCCAACGCGCCGCTCACCGACGACATGCGGTTCGCCGAGGCCCGCGTGCTGGTCCGCCGCCGTGGCGGCGAGGTCGACTACGTCGCGCCCGAGGACGTGGACTACATGGACGTCTCGCCGCGCCAGATGGTGTCGGTCGCGACCGCCATGATCCCCTTCCTCGAGCACGACGACGCCAACCGTGCCCTCATGGGCGCGAACATGATGCGCCAGGCCGTTCCGCTCATCCAGGCGGAGGCCCCGCTCGTCGGCACCGGCATGGAGTACCGCTCCGCCGTCGACGCCGGCGACGTCGTCAAGGCCGAGAAGGCCGGTGTGGTCCAGGAGGTCTCCGCGGACTACATCACCACCGCCAACGACGACGGCACGTACATCACGTACCGCCTGGCCAAGTTCGCCCGCTCCAACCAGGGCACCTCGGTCAACCAGAAGGTCATCGTCAACGAGGGCGACCGGGTCGTCGAGGGCCAGGTCCTCGCCGACGGTCCGGCCACCCAGAACGGCGAGATGGCCCTCGGCAAGAACCTGCTCGTGGCGTTCATGCCGTGGGAGGGTCACAACTACGAGGACGCGATCATCCTGTCGCAGCGCCTCGTGCAGGACGACGTCCTCTCCTCGATCCACATCGAGGAGCACGAGGTCGACGCCCGTGACACCAAGCTCGGCCCCGAGGAGATCACCCGGGACATCCCGAACGTCTCCGAGGAGGTCCTCGCCGACCTCGACGAGCGCGGCATCATCCGCATCGGCGCCGAGGTCATCGCCGGTGACATCCTCGTCGGCAAGGTCACGCCCAAGGGTGAGACCGAGCTGACGCCGGAGGAGCGCCTGCTGCGCGCGATCTTCGGTGAGAAGGCCCGTGAGGTCCGTGACACCTCGCTGAAGGTGCCGCACGGTGAGACCGGCAAGGTCATCGGCGTGCGCGTCTTCGACCGCGAGGAGGGCGACGAGCTGCCGCCCGGCGTCAACCAGCTGGTGCGTGTGTATGTTGCGCAGAAGCGCAAGATCACCGACGGTGACAAGCTCGCCGGCCGCCACGGCAACAAGGGTGTCATCTCCAAGATCCTGCCGATCGAGGACATGCCGTTCCTGGAGGACGGCACCCCGGTCGACATCATCCTCAACCCGCTGGGTGTGCCGTCCCGGATGAACCCGGGACAGGTGCTGGAGATCCACCTCGGCTGGCTCGCCAGCCGCGGCTGGGACGTCTCCGGCCTGGCCGACGAGTGGGCGCAGCGCCTCCAGGCGATCGGCGCCGACAAGGTCGAGCCCGGCACCAACGTGGCCACCCCGGTCTTCGACGGTGCGCGAGAGGACGAGCTGGCGGGTCTGCTGCAGCACACCATCCCGAACCGCGACGGCGAGCGCATGGTGCTCCCGTCCGGCAAGGCGCGGCTGTTCGACGGCCGTAGCGGTGAGCCGTTCCCGGACCCGATCTCGGTCGGCTACATGTACATCCTGAAGCTGCACCACCTGGTCGACGACAAGCTGCACGCCCGCTCGACCGGCCCGTACTCGATGATCACCCAGCAGCCGCTGGGTGGTAAGGCCCAGTTCGGTGGCCAGCGGTTCGGCGAGATGGAGGTGTGGGCACTCGAGGCCTACGGCGCCGCCTACGCCCTCCAGGAGCTGCTGACCATCAAGTCCGACGACGTCACCGGCCGCGTGAAGGTCTACGAGGCCATCGTCAAGGGCGAGAACATCCCCGAACCCGGCATCCCCGAGTCCTTCAAGGTGCTCATCAAGGAGATGCAGTCTCTCTGCCTGAACGTGGAGGTGCTGTCCAGCGACGGTATGTCCATCGAGATGCGTGACACCGACGAGGATGTCTTCCGCGCTGCGGAGGAGCTCGGTATCGACCTGTCCCGGCGCGAGCCGAGCAGCGTCGAAGAGGTCTGACGGGAGTCCGGTCCGGAGGTTCAGCGATGAAGATCCCTGAGCCTCCGGCCGGCCCCAGGACCCCCGTATCAGACCCCAAGACTTACGACCCTGAGAGGGATTGACGCATAGTGCTCGACGTCAACTTCTTCGACGAGCTCCGGATCGGCCTGGCCACCGCTGACGACATCCGTCAGTGGAGCCACGGCGAGGTCAAGAAGCCCGAGACCATCAACTACCGCACCCTCAAGCCCGAAAAGGACGGACTCTTCTGCGAGAAGATCTTCGGTCCGACCCGGGACTGGGAGTGCTACTGCGGCAAGTACAAGCGCGTCCGCTTCAAGGGCATCATCTGCGAGCGGTGTGGCGTCGAGGTCACCCGCGCCAAGGTGCGCCGTGAGCGGATGGGCCACATCGAGCTCGCCGCCCCCGTCACGCACATCTGGTACTTCAAGGGCGTCCCGTCGCGCCTCGGCTACCTGCTCGACCTCGCTCCGAAGGACCTGGAGAAGGTCATCTACTTCGCGGCGTACATGATCACGTACGTCGACGAGGAGCGCCGTCAGCGCGACCTGCCCTCGCTGGAGGCCCACGTCTCCGTCGAGCGCCAGCAGATCGAGCAGCGCCGCGACGCCGACCTGGAGGCCCGCGCCAAGAAGCTCGAGTCCGACCTGGCCGAGCTGGAGGCCGAGGGCGCCAAGGCCGACGTGCGCCGCAAGGTGCGCGAGGGTGCCGAGCGCGAGATGAAGCAGCTGCGCGACCGCGCGCAGCGCGAGATCGACCGCCTCGACGAGGTGTGGAACCGCTTCAAGAACCTCAAGGTCCAGGACCTGGAGGGCGACGAGCTGCTCTACCGCGAGCTGCGGGACCGCTTCGGCACGTACTTCGACGGCTCGATGGGTGCCGCGGCGCTCCAGAAGCGCCTGGAGTCCTTCGACCTCGAGGAGGAGGCCGAGAAGCTCCGCGAGATCATCCGTACCGGCAAGGGCCAGAAGAAGACCCGTGCGCTCAAGCGCCTGAAGGTCGTCTCCGCGTTCCTGCAGACCAGCAACAGCCCCAAGGGCATGGTGCTGGACTGCGTGCCGGTCATCCCGCCGGACCTGCGTCCGATGGTGCAGCTGGACGGTGGCCGCTTCGCGACCTCCGACCTGAACGACCTGTACCGCCGTGTCATCAACCGCAACAACCGCCTGAAGCGGCTTCTCGACCTCGGCGCGCCCGAGATCATCGTGAACAACGAGAAGCGCATGCTCCAGGAGGCCGTGGACGCGCTGTTCGACAACGGCCGCCGCGGCCGTCCGGTCACCGGACCGGGCAACCGCCCGCTGAAGTCCCTCAGCGACATGCTGAAGGGCAAGCAGGGCCGCTTCCGCCAGAACCTGCTCGGCAAGCGTGTGGACTACTCCGCGCGTTCCGTGATCGTCGTCGGTCCGCAGCTGAAGCTGCACCAGTGCGGTCTGCCCAAGGCGATGGCGCTGGAGCTGTTCAAGCCGTTCGTGATGAAGCGCCTGGTCGACCTGAACCACGCGCAGAACATCAAGAGCGCCAAGCGCATGGTGGAGCGCGGCCGCACGGTCGTGTACGACGTCCTCGAAGAGGTCATCGCCGAGCACCCGGTGCTGCTGAACCGTGCTCCCACCCTGCACCGCCTCGGCATCCAGGCCTTCGAGCCGCAGCTGGTCGAGGGCAAGGCCATCCAGATCCACCCGCTCGTCTGCACCGCGTTCAACGCGGACTTCGACGGTGACCAGATGGCCGTGCACCTGCCGCTGTCCGCGGAGGCGCAGGCCGAGGCCCGCATCCTGATGCTGTCCTCGAACAACATCCTCAAGCCCGCCGACGGCCGTCCGGTGACGATGCCGACCCAGGACATGGTGCTGGGTCTGTACTTCCTCACCACGGACGCCGAGGGCCGCGAGATCAAGGGCGAGGACCGCGCGTTCTCCTCGGTCGCCGAGGCGATCATGGCGTTCGACGCCGGCGAGCTGTCGCTCCAGGCGCCGGTCGACATCCGCTTCCCGGTGGGCACCATCCCGCCGCGCGGCTGGGAGCCGCCGGCCCGCGAGGAGGGCGAGCCGGAGTGGCAGCAGGGTGACAGCTTCACCCTGAAGACCACGCTGGGCCGCGCGCTCTTCAACGAGCTGCTGCCCGAGGACTACCCGTTCGTCGACTACGAGGTCGGCAAGAAGCAGCTCTCCCAGATCGTCAACGACCTGGCGGAGCGCTACCCGAAGGTCATCGTGGCGGCGACGCTCGACAACCTGAAGGCGGCCGGCTTCTACTGGGCGACCCGTTCCGGTGTCACCGTGGCCATCTCCGACGTCGTCGTCCCCGAGGCGAAGAAGGAGATCGTCAAGGGCTACGAGGCGCAGGACGAGAAGGTCCAGAAGCAGTACGAGCGCGGTCTGATCACGAAGGACGAGCGGACCCAGGAGCTCATCGCGATCTGGACCAAGGCCACCAACGACGTGGCCGAGGCCATGACGGGCAACTTCCCGAAGACCAACCCGATCTTCATGATGGTCAACTCGGGTGCCCGAGGAAACATGATGCAGATGCGTCAGATCGCCGGTATGCGCGGTCTGGTGTCGAACGCGAAGAACGAGACCATCCCGCGGCCCATCAAGGCGTCGTTCCGTGAGGGTCTGTCCGTGCTGGAGTACTTCATCTCCACCCACGGTGCCCGTAAGGGTCTCGCCGACACCGCCCTGCGTACCGCCGACTCGGGTTACCTCACCCGTCGTCTGGTCGACGTCTCCCAGGACGTGATCATCCGCGAGGAGGACTGCGGCACCGACCGCGGTCTGCGCCTGGCGATCGCCGAGCGCGGCGAGGACGGCTCGCTCATCAAGGCCGAGAACGTCGAGACGTCCGTGTACGCGCGCTGCCTCGCCGAGGACATCGTCGTGGACGGCAAGGTGCTGGCCCCGGCCGGCACCGACCTGGGCGACGTGCTCATCGACGAGCTGATCACCCACGGCGTCGCCGAGGTCAAGACCCGCTCGGTCCTGACCTGTGAGTCCGCGGTCGGCACCTGCGCCATGTGCTACGGCCGTTCGCTGGCCACCGGCAAGCTGGTCGACATCGGTGAGGCGGTCGGCATCATCGCCGCCCAGTCCATCGGTGAGCCCGGTACCCAGCTGACGATGCGTACCTTCCACACCGGTGGTGTGGCCGGTGACGACATCACCCAGGGTCTGCCGCGTGTCGTCGAGCTCTTCGAGGCCCGTACCCCGAAGGGTGTCGCCCCGATCTCCGAGGCCGCCGGCCGCGTGCGGATCGAGGAGACCGAGAAGACCAAGAAGATCGTCATCACGCCGGACGACGGCAGCGACGAGATGGCCTACCCCATCTCCAAGCGCGCCCGTCTGATGGTCAGCGAGGGCGAGCACGTCGAGGTGGGCCAGAAGCTCACCGTGGGTGCCACCAACCCGCACGACGTGCTGCGCATCCTGGGCCAGCGTGCCGTCCAGGTCCACCTGGTCGGCGAGGTCCAGAAGGTGTACAACTCGCAGGGTGTGTCGATCCACGACAAGCACATCGAGATCATCATCCGGCAGATGCTGCGCCGCGTGACGATCATCGAGTCGGGCGACGCCGAGCTGCTGCCCGGCGAGCTGGTCGAGCGCTCCCGCTTCGAGCAGGAGAACCGTCGTGTGGTCCAGGAGGGCGGTCACCCGGCCTCCGGTCGTCCGCAGCTGATGGGTATCACCAAGGCCTCGCTGGCGACGGAATCCTGGCTGTCGGCCGCCTCCTTCCAGGAGACGACCCGAGTCCTGACGGACGCGGCGATCAACGCCAAGTCCGACAGCCTCATCGGCCTCAAGGAGAACGTCATCATCGGTAAGCTCATCCCGGCCGGTACGGGTCTGTCCCGCTACCGCAACATCCGGGTCGAGCCGACCGAGGAGGCCAAGGCCGCGATGTACTCGGCCGTCGGCTACGACGACATCGACTACTCGCCGTTCGGCACGGGCTCCGGCCAGGCCGTTCCGCTGGAGGACTACGACTACGGTCCGTACAACCAGTAAGCGAGTCGCCTGAACGCGAAGGGCGGTCACCCCGGCGGGTGGCCGCCCTTCGGCGTGTCCGCAGTCAGAGGCCGGTGCGCAGATAGGGCTCCAGCGCCCGGATCCGGGTGGGGTGGTCGGGGTGCGTGGACAGCAGGCGGGCCAGTCTGCCCGGCTTCTCCAGCCGCTGCCCCGTCGCCCGCGCGTGCGC
This sequence comes from Streptomyces sp. NPDC052687, assembly GCF_040678395.1. Classification (NCBI taxonomy): domain Bacteria; kingdom Bacillati; phylum Actinomycetota; class Actinomycetes; order Kitasatosporales; family Streptomycetaceae; genus Streptomyces; species Streptomyces sp. NPDC052687. The sequence continues at coordinate 183,417 of NZ_JBFATR010000001.1, forward strand.
CTCCAGGGCGTCCTCCTCGGCCTGCAACCGGTACAGCACCTGTGTCATCTGACCGGCGAAGCCCAGGTCGGCGGCCTGCTGGTCGGCGCGCAGCTCGCCCGTGCGGCCCATGTAGGCCAGCAGGTAGGGGGCGAGGACGAGCGGGACGGTGATGTACGGGATCACCAGCATGCCCGCCGCCAGGAAGACCCCCATGAACAGCAGCAGGACTCCGGTGGCCGCCGCCGAGAAGACACTGGCGATGACGAGCGCGAACCGGGCGAGGCGCTTGGTCAGCGCCCAGGCGACGCGGCCCGGCAGGGAGTACCAGTAACCGAGCAGTCCGGCCCAGGCGTGGCCGCCGGTGTGATGGCCGAGTTCATGGGCGAGTACGGCGGCGAGGTTGCTGCTCGGGATCTCGTTGAGGGCGTAGGTGGTGACGCTGACGACGTGACCGGCGACGGCGGACGCGTTCAGCTCGGTGCTGTTCTCCACCATCAGCTCGTAGGAGTGGGACTCGATGCCCGCGCGGGCGGTGACCTCGCGCCAGACGGGCTCCAGCCGGGCCCGCTCGTCGGCCAGCGGGGCGCGCAGCTTGAGGACGTGGCGGGCGAAGGCCAGCTCGGTGGGCCGGTGGAAGACGAACGCGCCGGAGGCCAGCCACAGCAGGACGGCCACCCAGGCACCGGCCGGGCCGGCCAGGGCCTCGGCGACGGTGGCCACCACGGCCAGGCTCACCACCAGGCCCGGTACGTGGATCAGCAGCCGTCCGATCGCGGTGGCGTCCGCGCCGCGCTGGTGCTCGGCCACATGGATGCGGGAGCCGGCGTGACGGTAGTCGAGGTCGTCGGGGGCTCCGGTGGGCTGTGACGGGACGGCGGCGGCGACGCCGGTGGTACCGGCGGCGGGCGGTGGGGTGCCGGGGCCGGCCGGGTGGACGGGCGGGATGGTGCCGGTCGGGTGGACGGGCGGGGTGGTGCCGGCGGCCGGGTACGCGGGGGACGGGGCGGTCGGATACGCCGGGGGCAGGGCCGTCGAGTACGCCGGTGGGGCGGCCGTCGGGTACTGAGGGGGCGAGGGGGCCGTCGGGTACTGAGGAGGCGACGGGACGGAAGGGTACTGAGGGGGCGGCGCGGCCGTCGCGTGATGCGGGGGCGGTGCGGCCGTCGGATACCGCGGTGGCGGCGGGGCGGCCGGGTACGGGGGTTCCGGTACGGCGGCCGGGTCCGGTGGCTGGGTCATGGGAGCTCCTTCGTGCGTGCGGGGTCTCGCGAACCCTCGGGCGGAACGGGGGATCAGCCGGCCAGCAGGCCCGCGGGCAGCAGGACCGTCCCGGCGCAGAAGGCGATCAGGCCGGTGCGGATCCACTGGTGCTTGCGGGCGGCGATACGGCTGGTCTCGGCCAGGGCGACCAGGTGCCCGCCGGCCGGGTCGCGGGCGGTGTCGGCGAGCGCGTCGGCCAGCTGTCCGTCGCGTACGGCGCGCTGGACGTCGCCGAAGTAGCAGAGGGGACGGCCGGGGGCCCAGCCGTCCTTGCCGTAGCGGGGCAGCACGGCCAGCAGCAGCGCGAGCAGGGACAGGGCGAACGACAGGATCCCGGCCCACCACAGCACCGCGCCCCCCGCGGAGAGGTCCTGCGGGCTCCACTTGCGCCCGGCCATCAGGCCGCTGCACACCCCGGCGGTGATGCCGAGCGCCGCCACCAGCACCGCCGCCTTGCTGTCCGCCCGTGCTATCTCCGCGCGCATCTCGGTGAGCAGGCGTTCGGCGAGCTGATGGCGGACGGCCGTGGCATCGTCCGCGGAGGTCACGCCGGCCCCGGCCCCGGCTCAGCGGCCTCGCCGTCCGGCGACCCCGGCGGCGGGGGGACGGCCGGTGCGGCGGGGACGGCAGACGGGGCGGGGACGGCCGGCGAGGCCGGGGCGTACGCCGGGGCAGGGGCGTACGCCGGGGGCGGCGGCGGTGTGACGGGCGCGGGGCCTCCCGTGGCAGCGGGGGCGGCCGGGGGCGCCGCCGGGTCCTCCGCGCCGTACGGCCCTGCGGGAGGCGGGCCGGTGGGCAGTTCGCCCTGGGCCCCGGGGGCGGCCGACCGGCGCTGGATCAGGTCGTCGACCTCCTGGCGGATCTGCTTGAGCGAGGCGGCCTTCTCGTAGTCCTCCAGCTCGTCGCCGCTCATCAGCTCCAGCTGGTCCTTGATGTACGTCAGCTGGTCCCGGTGGATGTTGTCGATCACCAGCCGGGTGTCCTCGGGGTGCGCGGCGAGGTGCAGCGCCCACGCGCCGACGCCGCCGTGCTGGAGGTGGTACTGGTAGAAGTGGATCTTCTCGGCGACCAGCTGCTGGTACTGCCGCTGGCGCAGCATCTCCAGTTCGTGCTGCTGCTGCGCCTGCCGCATCCGGAACTCGTGCTCGGGGTCCAGCAGTTCGGTGCTGTAGCGCAGCTCCCGGCGCCTGCGCCGGTGCTCGATCGCCCCGTCGTCCAGCCGCAGCCGCATCACACAGGTGACGGCGAGCCCGATGCCCGCCGCGAAGGAGCCGGAGGCGACGGCCTGCTGCACGGCGCTCTCGGCGGCCGGGCTGTCCTCGATGGAGAAGCGCCGGCTGACCGGGCGGGCGAACTGCTGGAGTTCCCGGGCGAGCCGGGTGGGCACGTCCCGCTCACCGCTGCGCACATACGCCTCCGGATCGGCGACCCGCCAGGTCAGCTCGGCGGTCGCGCCGAACGAGAACGCGTCGTCGTCGCTGGGCAGATCGAGATCCAGCCGCACCGGGTGGCTGCCCATGTCGACCTCGTACACCGAGGTGTAGCGGCGGGTGGCCGCCTGTGCGCGGGTGGGCCGGTGCGGCGGGATGTAGACGTCGTACGTGCCGGTCGCCGTGGCGAACACCAGTGCGTGGTCGATCGCGGTGACCGGACGCCGGGCGGCGTAGTCGAACCGGGAGACCGGCCGCACGGTGAGCACGGGGTCGATCAGGGTGCTGTGCCGGTCGGCGGATTGCTGCCACTCCGGCTGACGGCGGAAGTCCGCCATGGGTCAACTCCTCGGCTGGTGCTGGGGGTGCATGGATGGGCTCACCACGGCGAGCAGCCGGTCGGCGACCGGCGGGCGCGGGCCGCCGTCCTCCGCGCGCAGCGTGCGCAGCTCGTGGTCGAGGCGGTGCCGGTCGGCGGCCGTGACGACCAGGGCGGGCAGCAGCAGTTCCAGGGCCTGCGCCGTGGCCGCGCTGCGCTGGGCCGTGTACACCCAGGCGCGCAGGGCGTTCAGGGCCTGCCGGGTGTGGCCGCGGTCGCCGAGCGCGGTGCGCCAGAGGGTGGCGAGGTCACGGGCCGAGTCCGGCTCGTACATGCCGGTGTCGGCGTACCACTCGACGAGCGCGCCCTCCTCCGTGTTCTCGCAGGCGCGGACGAACGCGGCCAGGGCGAGCGAGCGGACCGACGGGGCGTCCTCCTGCAGCAGCCGGACCAGCTCGGAGAGCATCTCCCCGCGGCGGGTGCCCACCGACAGCAGCAGCGCCGTGGACTCGATCAGGTTGGCGCTCTCGGCCGGACCGCTGTGGTCCGCACGGGCGCGGGCGGCGAGCGCGCCGAGTGCCGGGCCGGTCAGCTCGGGGCGCAACGGGGCGAGCAGGCCGAGTGCGCGGATCGCCGTCCAGCGGCGCGCCCAGTGCGGGTCCGTGCACCACTGGGTGAGCAGGCGCAGGACCACGGGCGCGTCGAGGAGCTGGGCGAGGACCAGGGCGTTCGCGGCGGTCACCCGGGGTCCGAACGCCTTCGAGACGGCCCAGCCGTCGATGATCAGGGCCACCGCAGAGGGCAGGTCGGCGCGCGCGAGCAGCGCCGTCGCCGCGGCGACGCGGGTACGGACCAGGGGCCGCCGGTCCCGGGCCAGCTCCTTGAGCCAGCCGACCAGCGCCGGCCGGGCCGACGGGTGACCCGTCCACACCTCCGCGAGCAGGGCCCGCGGGGTGTCCTCACGCGGGAAGTAGGCCGTGAACTGCGGGACCGTACCCCACTCGGTCTCCTCGCCGCGCACCTCGCCCTTCGCCCCGGCGCGCTCCAGCCGGGTCTCGGCGGCCAGGGGGGAGAACACGGGGATCTCCGGGGGCCGCTCGGGGTGCTGGAGCCGCTGGAGGTGGACGAAGAGCTTGTCGGCGAGTTCGGCGGCCAGCACGTACGGGGCCCGGTCGAACACCGCGAGGGAGATGAGGAAGGCCTTGTCCCGCAGGTCGGTCCGGGGGTCGCCGAGCCGGTCCCGGCACTGCTTCTCCACCGCCGCCTGCCCGAAGTCCACGAGCCGCGCGTCCGCCGCCGGGCTGCCGTCGTAGCGGGCGAGCGCCGCGGCGAACCCGGCCGCCTCGGCGGGCCGGTGCCCGCCCCGGGCGAGGAAGTCCCGCACGGGCCCGAGCGCGAGCAGCCGCGCCGTGTCGTCGGGGCGTACGGCCGCCAGGTGCGCCCGTACGACGTCCTCGGCGGCCGGTGGTTTCCAGGCGAACGGCGTGACCCCGGACAGGAATGGCGATTTCTCGACGGTGACGACGAGGTAGCCGTCCGCTTTCCGCAGCTGGTCGGCCGCGGCGTACAGATGGGTGTCGCGCAGCGGACGGTTGCGGGTCAGCGGCAGATCCCGCAGCAGATGCCCGCCCGGCCGGGTGAGCTGCGCGCTCAGCGTGCCCGGCGTCGTCTCCTCCGACAGCGCGTGGACGGCGGGCAGGCCCAGGCGGTGCAGCAGCATCCGCGCGGCCGCGTGGCGTCCGCAGCCGTGCGGGCCGGCCAGGACGAGGACGCGTTCCTCCCGCAACCGCGCGAGGGCGGCGGCGAAGACCGGCCCCTCGGCGAAGCGCTCGGCCAGCGCGTCGAGCTGTTCGCGCGGGATCTCCCCGGCGACGTGCGCGGCGGCCGTCGGCGCGTGGTGATGGATCTCCGTCTTGCCGCCCATGAACACGTCACCGGCGACCTGCCCGCCGGAGACACCGTGCTGGGCGCCGCCGACCAGGCTGCCGCCGAAGGAGGCGGCCGAGCCGAGGATGAAACCGGGCGTGTGCGCGAACAGCTCCCGCTGCGCGGCCCGTGCTTCCTGGGTCCGCTCCTCCAAGCCCTCCATGCCCTCCGAGCCCTCGGCGGCCCCGGCCGCCTCGGCGGCTTCGGCGGACACGCCGGGTGAGGGCTGCGCGGCCCGCGGCGGCACGTCGTCGGCGGCGGGCGCCGGCTGCGCGGGCGCCGTCACGCGGGCTCACCGCCCGACCGGCCCAGGTGGACGTCTCCGGTGACCTGGCCGCCGGACACGCCGTGCTGGTCACCGGCGACGAGGCTGCCGCCGAAGGAGGGGGAGCCGCCGAGGAAGGTGAGGACGACGCCGCCGGGCGGCTGCGCGCGGGGCGGGGCCTGCGGCCCCGGTGCCGGGCCGTCCCCCGGGTCACCCGGCACCGGGGCTTCCCCCGCCCCCCTTTCACCGTGGTCCTCGGGCGCGGCCGTCGCCGTCGCCGTTCCGCCCGCCTCACGGGGCGCCGTACCGCCCTCCCCGGTACGGGCCGCTCCCGCCGGGAGCGGCCCGTGCAGCCAGGCCCGCAGCGGGCCGTTCTTGCTGACCACCGTCACCAGGTGGAAGTCCTCGGCGGGGATGCCCGCGTGGTCGTGCCGGACGATGCCCGCGTGCACGCTCTCCGACACGCACAGGGCGAAGTCGTCGTGGCGCTCGCGCAGCGCCGCGCGCAGCACGTCGGCGTCGAGCAGGCGGCAGGCGTGGTTCAGATCGGAGCCGACCCAGCCGCCGTGCTCGTCGACGGCGACGTAGCCCGCGGCCACCACCCCGCGCAGCCGGATCTGGGCCGAGCGCGAGGACATGCGGTTGACCTGGCGCAGCTGGGCGGGAACCTCGCGCAGCAGGGCGCGCAGCAGCGCGGTGACCGGGGCGCCCGCGTCGATCAGCTCCATCACGGAGTCCCCGCGGTCCGCGCGCAGCCGCCGCGTTCCGTCGATGCCCGCGGCCTCCAGCGCGCGGTCGGTGATGTCGTAGAGCATCCGGCGCAGGTACGCCTGCTCCACGTCGTCCCGGTCGCTGAACCTCTCGATGTCCAGCAGCAGGATCGTCCGGCTCACGGGGTCCGTCATGGTCGCCTCTCGCGGTGGGGGACGTGCAGACCAGCAGCGTGGGGGCGATGGGCCGGATGTGGTGAGGGAGCCTGACTCACTCGCAGTGTGACCGTGTGCACAGAAGGGACCGGAGGTCCGGCGGCCCGCGGCGCGGCGCGGCCGGCCGGTCACTCCTCGTACGGACCCGGCGGCGCGGGGATCCCCGGCGTGGGGACGCCCGTGGCCGCGATACGGCGCAGGACGCCGGGGCGGAGGATGAGCAGGGTGCGCCGCCCGGTGGCGACGACGTCCTTCTCGCGCAGCTCCTTCAGCAGCCGCTGCACCATCTCGCGGGACGCGCCGATCGAGCCCGCCAGCTCCTGCTTGCTCAGCGGTACGCACACCTCGATGCCGTCGGGGCCGCGCCGGCCGTGGGTGCGGGCCAGGTCCAGCAGGAGGACGGCGAGACGTTCCCGGACGTTCATCGAGGCGAACTCCAGCCGGCGCCGGTCGGCCGCCCGGGTGCGGTCCGAGGTCAGGCCGAGCAGGGCGAACGAGACGGTGGGGGAGCGGTTGAGGAAGTCCTTGAACCGCTCGTGCTCCAGCGCCACCGCCCGGACCGCCTCCAGCGCGGTCACCGTCGCCGACCGGGGCCGGCCGGTGAGCGCGGCCGACTCGCCGACGATGTCGCCGGGGCCGCGCAGCGCGAGCAGCGCCTCGTAGCCGTTGGCGGCGGAGGCGGTGACCTTCGTCCAGCCCTCGACGAGGAAGAGGACGTGCGAGGAGGGCTCGCGCTGGTGCAGCAGGATCACCCGCGGGGCGAACACCAGCTCGCGGCCGAGGGAGAGCAGGGCGGTGCGGTCCTCGCTCTCCAGCCGGGCCAGGAAGGGCACCCGGTCGTCGAGGCCGCCGTCGCCTCCGTCGTCCAGTGGGTACGCGGCCGTCCTCATCACGCTCAGCCCCCGATCGTCGCAGCGACGGATCAAGCTACTGAACGGGCCGGGTGCCGCCCCGGAAAAGCGCGGAAACCGGCCATGGGGCGGGCCGGGACCCGTAGGGTGAGCGCCGCGAATCTCAGGGTCGCCCCAGGGTCGTCACTGATGCCCTCCCCGCCGTCGCGGCGCATGATGGAGGGACTCCGGTCGTCCGGGAGGTGCCCGTGTCGCAGTCGCCGTATCCGCCGTGGCAGCCCTGGGAGGGGCAGCGCGTTCCGCAGTCGTGGGCCGGTCACCGGGCCCCGTCCATGCTCGCGTCGCACGCCGAGCGGGAGCGGGCCGTGGACGTGCTCAGAGCGGGGTACGCCGAGGGGCGCATGGAGCACGAGGAGTTCGACAAGCGGGTCGCGCGGGCCTACGCGGCGCGTACGGTGGGGGAGCTGGCGGTGCTCGTCGCCGATCTGCCGCAGGGGCCGGTGGAGCGGCCGGCGCCGGCGGTGCCGGCGACGTTCGCGCCGGTGGCGCGGGCGCGGACGAACGGGAAGGCCGTCGGTGCCGCCCTGTGCGGGCTGCTGTGTGTGCCGACCTTCGGGCTCACCGGGATCCCGGCGGTCGTGCTGGGGCACATGGCGCGCTCCGAGATCCGGCACTCCGGGGAAGGCGGTGACGGGCTCGCGCTCACCGGGCTGGTCCTCGGGTGGTTGTACACGGCGGGCTGGGCACTCGTGATGGTGCTGGTGGCCGCCGTGACCGTCACGGTCGGCTGACGTCCGCGTCACGGTCAGCTGACGTCCGCATCACGGTCGGCCGACGTCCGCGCCGCGGGTGGAAGAAATGTGTTCGAAGCGGACACGCACCGTCGATTTGAAGATCACTTACGGACTGGGGTCTTGACATGTCCCGCGTGGCCTTGCGGGCGGCTCCCATTTGTTTTGACCACAGCGAATGCGGTAGGTACGCTCAGACCTTGTGCCTGGGGTGTGCCTTGGCTCTCCTGCGTGCCTTCGACCGCATCGGGAGCTGTGAACGGCCACCGTAATCTGCGCTTCTTTCTGTCAGTCGGCAGGAGTCCGCGGGATTCGACACACCCGACCGCGTGGGTCGGCGACGTTCCAGGTTAGCTGTACCCATCGGCACACAGAAACCGGAGAAGTAGTGCCTACGATCCAGCAGCTGGTCCGCAAGGGCCGGCAGGACAAGGTCGAGAAGAACAAGACGCCCGCACTCGAGGGTTCCCCTCAGCGTCGCGGCGTCTGCACGCGTGTGTTCACGACCACCCCGAAGAAGCCGAACTCGGCCCTCCGCAAGGTCGCGCGTGTGCGTCTGACCAGCGGGATCGAGGTCACGGCCTACATTCCGGGTGAGGGACACAACCTGCAGGAGCACTCCATCGTGCTCGTGCGCGGCGGCCGTGTGAAGGACCTGCCGGGTGTTCGCTACAAGATCATCCGCGGCTCGCTCGACACCCAGGGTGTCAAGAACCGCAAGCAGGCCCGCAGCCGTTACGGCGCCAAGAAGGAGAAGTAAGAATGCCTCGTAAGGGCCCCGCCCCGAAGCGTCCGGTCATCGTCGACCCGGTCTACGGCTCCCCTCTGGTGACCTCCCTGATCAACAAGGTGCTGCTGAACGGCAAGCGCTCCACCGCCGAGCGCATCGTCTACGGCGCCATGGAGGGCCTGCGCGAGAAGACCGGCAACGACCCGGTCATCACGCTGAAGCGCGCTCTCGAGAACATCAAGCCGACCCTCGAGGTCAAGTCCCGCCGTGTCGGTGGCGCCACCTACCAGGTCCCGGTCGAGGTCAAGCCCGGCCGTGCCAACACCCTGGCGCTGCGCTGGCTGGTTGGTTACTCCCGCGCCCGTCGCGAGAAGACCATGACCGAGCGTCTGCTCAACGAGCTCCTCGACGCGTCCAACGGCCTCGGTGCCGCTGTGAAGAAGCGCGAGGACACGCACAAGATGGCCGAGTCCAACAAGGCCTTCGCGCACTACCGCTGGTAGTCGCTACCCACATCGAGACCGAGAGAAGACTGAAGCCTTATGGCTACCACTTCGCTTGACCTGGCCAGGGTGCGCAACATCGGCATCATGGCCCACATCGACGCGGGCAAGACGACCACCACCGAGCGGATCCTGTTCTACACCGGTGTGTCCTACAAGATCGGTGAGGTCCACGACGGCGCTGCCACCATGGACTGGATGGAGCAGGAGCAGGAGCGTGGCATCACGATCACCTCTGCTGCCACCACCTGCCACTGGTCGCTGGACGACGTCGACCACACCATCAACATCATCGACACGCCGGGTCACGTCGACTTCACCGTCGAGGTGGAGCGCTCCCTGCGCGTGCTCGACGGTGCCGTGACGGTGTTCGACGGCGTCGCCGGCGTCGAGCCGCAGTCCGAGACGGTGTGGCGTCAGGCGGACCGCTACGGCGTTCCGCGTATCTGCTTCGTCAACAAGCTCGACCGCACCGGTGCCGAGTTCCACCGCTGTGTCGACATGATCAGCGACCGGCTGGGTGCCCAGCCGATCGTGATGCAGCTGCCGATCGGCGCCGAGGCCGACTTCAAGGGTGTCGTGGACCTGGTCCGCATGAAGGCGCTCGTGTGGTCCGCCGAGGCGACCAAGGGCGAGATGTACGACGTCGTCGACATCCCGGCCACGCACACCGAGGCCGCCGAGGAGTGGCGCGGCAAGCTGCTCGAGGCCGTCGCCGAGAACGACGAAGAGATCATGGAGCTGTACCTGGAGGGCCAGGAGCCCACCGAGGAGCAGCTGTACGCGGCCATCCGCCGCATCACGATCGCTTCCGGCAAGGGCCAGGGCACCACGGTGACCCCGGTCTTCTGCGGCACCGCCTTCAAGAACAAGGGCGTCCAGCCCCTGCTCGACGCGGTCGTGCGCTACCTGCCGTCGCCGGTCGACATCGAGGCCATCGAGGGCCACGACGTCAAGGACCCCGAGACGGTCATCAAGCGCAAGCCGTCCGACGACGAGCCGCTGTCGGCGCTGGCGTTCAAGATCATGAGCGACCCGCACCTCGGCAAGCTCACCTTCGTCCGCGTGTACTCCGGCCGCCTGGAGTCCGGCACCGCCGTGCTGAACTCCGTCAAGGGCCGCAAGGAGCGCATCGGCAAGATCTACCGCATGCACGCCAACAAGCGTGAGGAGATCGAGTCGGTGGGCGCCGGCGACATCGTCGCCGTCATGGGCCTGAAGCAGACCACCACCGGTGAGACCCTGTGCGACGACAAGTCGCCGGTCATCCTGGAGTCCATGGACTTCCCGGCGCCGGTCATCCAGGTCGCCATCGAGCCCAAGTCGAAGGGCGACCAGGAGAAGCTGGGCGTCGCGATCCAGCGCCTGGCCGAGGAGGACCCGTCCTTCCAGGTCCACTCGGACGAGGAGACCGGCCAGACCATCATCGGTGGTATGGGCGAGCTGCACCTCGAGGTGCTGGTCGACCGTATGCGCCGTGAGTTCAAGGTCGAGGCCAACGTCGGCAAGCCGCAGGTCGCGTACCGCGAGACCATCCGCAAGTCGGTCGAGAAGGTCGAGTACACCCACAAGAAGCAGACCGGTGGTACCGGCCAGTTCGGCCGCGTCATCATCTCGGTCGAGCCGATCGAGGGTGGCGACGCCTCCTACGAGTTCGTCAACCAGGTCACTGGTGGTCGTATCCCGAAGGAGTACATCCCGTCGGTCGACGCCGGCTGCCAGGAGGCCATGCAGTTCGGCATCCTCGCCGGTTACGAGATGACCGGCGTGCGCGTCACGCTGCTCGACGGTGCCTACCACGAGGTGGACTCCTCCGAGCTCGCGTTCAAGATCGCCGGTTCGCAGGCCTTCAAGGAGGCCGCGCGCAAGGCCAGCCCCGTTCTCCTTGAGCCGATGATGGCCGTCGAGGTCACCACGCCCGAGGACTACATGGGTGAGGTCATCGGTGACATCAACTCCCGCCGTGGCCAGATCCAGGCCATGGAGGAGCGGGCCGGTGCCCGCGTCGTGAAGGGCCTCGTGCCCCTCTCGGAGATGTTCGGTTACGTCGGCGACCTGCGCAGCAAGACGTCCGGCCGCGCCAGCTACTCCATGCAGTTCGACTCCTACGCCGAGGTTCCGCGGAACGTCGCCGAGGAGATCATCGCGAAGGCCAAGGGCGAGTAACGGACCTCGCGTCCACGCCGTAGGCTTGACTCCGGAGCCTCGTGGGGCAAACAGCCGCATCACGGATGTTTGCCCCCGGGATCCGGGACATCCAGCAAAGATCACCTGGCGCCGATGAAGTAAGGCGTACCAGAACCACTCCCAGGAGGACCCCAGTGGCGAAGGCGAAGTTCGAGCGGACTAAGCCGCACGTCAACATCGGCACCATCGGTCACATCGACCACGGTAAGACGACCCTCACGGCCGCCATTACCAAGGTGCTGCACGACGCGTACCCGGACCTGAACGAGGCCACCCCGTTCGACAACATCGACAAGGCGCCCGAGGAGCGTCAGCGCGGTATCACCATCTCCATCGCGCACGTCGAGTACCAGACCGAGGCGCGTCACTACGCCCACGTCGACTGCCCGGGTCACGCGGACTACATCAAGAACATGATCACGGGTGCGGCGCAGATGGACGGCGCCATCCTCGTGGTCGCCGCCACCGACGGCCCGATGCCGCAGACCAAGGAGCACGTGCTCCTGGCCCGCCAGGTCGGCGTTCCGTACATCGTGGTCGCCCTGAACAAGGCCGACATGGTGGACGACGAGGAGATCCTGGAGCTCGTCGAGCTCGAGGTCCGTGAGCTCCTCTCCGAGTACGAGTTCCCCGGCGACGACGTTCCGGTCGTCAAGGTCTCCGCTCTCAAGGCCCTCGAGGGCGAGAAGGAGTGGGTGGACTCCGTCCTCAACCTGATGAAGGCCGTCGACGAGTCGATCCCGCAGCCGGAGCGCGACGTCGACAAGCCGTTCCTCATGCCGATCGAGGACGTCTTCACCATCACCGGTCGCGGTACGGTCGTCACCGGCCGTATCGAGCGTGGTGTCCTGAAGGTCAACGAGACCGTCGACATCATCGGCATCAAGACCGAGAAGACCACCACCACGGTCACCGGCATCGAGATGTTCCGCAAGCTGCTCGACGAGGGCCAGGCCGGTGAGAACGTCGGTCTGCTCCTCCGTGGCATCAAGCGCGAGGACGTCGAGCGCGGCCAGGTCATCATCAAGCCGGGTTCGGTCACCCCGCACACCGAGTTCGAGGCCCAGGCCTACATCCTGTCGAAGGACGAGGGTGGCCGCCACACGCCGTTCTTCAACAACTACCGCCCGCAGTTCTACTTCCGTACCACGGACGTGACCGGCGTTGTGCACCTCCCCGAGGGCACCGAGATGGTCATGCCGGGCGACAACACCGAGATGCGCGTCGAGCTGATCCAGCCCGTCGCCATGGAGGAGGGCCTGAAGTTCGCCATCCGTGAGGGTGGCCGGACCGTGGGCGCCGGCCAGGTCACCAAGATCCTGAAGTAAGTTCCGCTTGCTTGAGGGTCACGTGATCTGAGTGGCTCGAAGGGGCCCGTACGACTTCGGTCGTACGGGCCCCTTTGCCGTGTCGGCCGGGTTCAGGGACCGGGGCCGCCCCGGGCTGCGGCTCGAGGCGGAGCAGGGCGAGGACGAGCCGGGCGTCCGCGAGCAGGTCACCAGCGACCAGCGGTTGCCTCCGCCCCAGGGTCACCGGACGTCATCGATGGAAGTCGTACTCGTGGCGGAGGCAGCCGCCGTTCGCGCGCAGGACGGGACGGTCCGAGTACCAGTCGGGGGCGAGGGTCAGGCGGATGCCGTCGGTGGTCGTGGTGATGCCCGGCAGGCCGGAGTCCTTGTCGGGGTCGACATGTTCGACGTCCAGGCCGCGCTCGGTCCAGGTCCGGTGGAGGTTCTCCACGGCCCGGAGATACGCGGACCGGTCGGTGAAGTCCAGGGACCACTCGTACGAGGGCTCGTCGCGGGTGACCCCGGTGTCGTCGAAGCCGAAGTCGTCCACGCAGGAGCCGCTGACTTCGTCCAGGACCCCGTCCCCGGCGGCGGGCGCCGGGCTCAGGTCGCGCAGCGCCTCCTCGCCCGCCGCCTCGGTCGCGGCCACCCGCTCCCGGTACTCCGCGGCGGACAGCACGGGGCCGCCCGCGAAGGACTGGCACGCGGACGCGCCGAAGGCGATGAGCAGGACGACGGTGATGCCGAGGAGCGCGGGGAGGACGGCGCGGGGCAGCGCCGGGTGGCGGCGGGACGTCGGTGCGGCCATGGAGTCGATCCAAGCGGCCGGGCGGGGGCCGGGGGAGGGCGGAGATACCCGGGTGGAGTGAGTAGAACGCCTCAGTTGCGCGGAACCGCTTGTGCGGCCGTCAGCGAACGGCTTAGGAATGATCACGTCCTTGCCGTCCGGTGGTTCCCCCTTTTTCTTTCCACTCCTTTGCGTCGTCCCGCCCTTCCCTTCCTGAGCCAGAGAGTGAAGCCGTGAGTACTCGTCCGTCCTCCGAACAGCCCGGCGAACAGCCCTCGATATCGGACGAGGAGCTGGAGGCCTTCCTCCGCGCGGCCGCGGAGGGCGGAGGAGCCGGCGAGGCGCCCAAGGAGCCGTCCGCACGGGCGCGCATGGTGGCCCGCCGGTTGCGGGAGCAGGGCGACGCGGACCCGCCGGGCTGGCGTACGGGCCCCACGGGGGAGGAGGCACGGGGCCGCGCCCGCCGCAGGCGCGGGTGGGGAGCGGCGCTCGGCGTGCTGCTGACCGTGGGCCTCGCGGTGGTCGCGATCCGGCCGTCGCTGGTCCTGGACCACCTGCCGGGCGGGGACGACACCCCGCAGTCGGCCTCCGCCTCCGCGTCCCCCGCCGACTCCGCCGACGGCCCCACCCTCGACGCCCCGTTCCGCGGCTCGCCCGCCCGCTCCTGGGCCGAGGGCGCGGACGCGATCGACCTCCCGGCGGCCGAGGCGGTCGGCGACATGAGCGAGAAGGACGTGGAGCTGGCGTTGCGCCGCACCAAGGAGTTCCTGGTCGCGGCCAACCTCGACCCGGAGGTACGGCGCGGCGGGCACCCGGAGAAGGCCCTGTCCCTGCTCGACCCCCGGCAGCCGGACATGCTCCCCGACGCGCGCCGCTCCCTGCGCTCCCCGGACCGCGAGCACGACCCGGTCGCCCTGTTCACGCGCTTCGACCCGGACGAGGTGCGCCCGGTCGGGGACGTGGTCAAGGTGCGCGGCACGATGACCTACGAGGCAGGCAAGCCCGGCCAGGTCCGCGTACGCGCCGACTACACCTTCGTCTATCCCGTGACGAAGGCCGAGCGCGGCGCCGACCGCGTCTCCCGCGCCATCGTCCGCCGCGAGCTGGTCCTGCTCCTCTCCGACCCCGCCCGCTGGACGGCCACCCCCGGAAAGCTCCAAGTCGAGCGCTATGACGCCGCGTTCTTCAACGTCTCCTGCGAGAACGAGGGCGGCTTCCTGCACCCGTCCTTCCCGTCCACCGCCCCCACCGCCTCCCCGCCCACCGGCCCGGACACGGACCCGTACGACCGTGAGACACCGCTGGGCGAGGTGCTCGACGGCGAGGACTGCGGGACGGTGACGCGCACCTGAACCCGGGCGGCGCACCCCGAGTGCCCACCGCGAGCGCGACTTCGCCGGCTGCCGCTGCCAGGCCTACGCCCTCACCGGCGACGCCACCCGCCCGGATCCCGCCTGTCGGCTCGCCCCGGATCACGCCCTGATCCGCGCCCTGACCGACACCCCGGCGACCGCACCCGCTCCGCCACGCGCCGGGCCTACGGTCACCCGAAGGGGGCGCCGGGACCGGACGGCCTCGCCCTACCCGGCGCCGGGGTCGTGCACCGCACCGGCCAGGCATGTCCATGGCGGTCAACCGTGGCAGGTGTTTGACCTGCGTCACGTTCGGGGTATTCTCTCCGGCTCGATTGGCGTCGGCCCTACCCCGTGTGGCAGACTGTCCGAGTTGCTCGGTCGAGTGTTGATGCTGCGCGCCTCCCGCCGGGAGGACCGGAAGCGAGTCCCACAGTACTCGTCGTCCTAACTGCCACACGGCAGCACTGGGGCGGACGTACGGGAATCTTCCGGGAAGCGTCGGTGCGGCACCGGCCAGGCGCCCGGTGGGCTTCTCGCCTCCGGCCTGCGGTTCCGTGAGGGCCGTGTGCATTCCCCGCAGGGATGTTCGAACAAGGGGCATCTGTGTCAGCGGGAGCGCGACACGCCCGACCGCGTGGGTCGGAGAAACGGAAGAAGAATCCGGGTTC
The DNA here is from genome assembly GCF_040678395.1 of Streptomyces sp. NPDC052687. Taxonomy (NCBI): domain Bacteria; kingdom Bacillati; phylum Actinomycetota; class Actinomycetes; order Kitasatosporales; family Streptomycetaceae; genus Streptomyces; species Streptomyces sp. NPDC052687. Next base: position 198,686 of record NZ_JBFATR010000001.1, read on the forward strand.
CAGAGCTGTAGAGAGACAGGACTACGAAGTAGCCATGGCGGGACAGAAGATCCGCATCCGGCTCAAGGCCTACGACCACGAGGTCATCGACTCCTCGGCGAAGAAGATCGTCGAGACGGTGACCCGTACCGGTGCGTCGGTCGCGGGCCCGGTGCCGCTGCCCACTGAGAAGAACGTGTACTGCGTCATCAAGTCGCCGCACAAGTACAAGGACTCGCGCGAGCACTTCGAGATGCGCACGCACAAGCGCCTGATCGACATCCTCGACCCGACCCCCAAGACCGTTGACTCTCTGATGCGACTCGACCTCCCGGCCGGTGTCGACATCGAGATCAAGCTCTGAGGCTGGTGGGCTGAGAATGGCTAAGCAGATCAAGGGCATCCTGGGCGAGAAGCTCGGTATGACGCAGGTGTGGGACGAGAACAACCGTGTTGTTCCCGTCACCGTCGTCAAGGCCGGGCCCAACGTCGTCACCCAGGTCCGTACGAACGACGTCGACGGCTACGAGTCCGTCCAGATCGCCTTCGGCGAGATCGACCCGCGCAAGGTGAACAAGCCCCTCAAGGGCCACTTCGCCAAGGCCGACGTCACCCCGCGTCGTCACCTCGTCGAGATCCGCACGTCGGACGCCTCCGAGTACACGCTGGGCCAGGAGATCACCGCCGAGGTGTTCGAGGCCGGCACGAAGGTCGACGTCACCGGCAAGAGCAAGGGCAAGGGCTTCGCCGGTGTCATGAAGCGTCACAACTTCGGTGGCCTCGGCGCCGGTCACGGCACCCAGCGCAAGCACCGCTCCCCCGGTTCCATCGGTGGCTGTGCCACCCCGGGCCGTGTGTTCAAGGGCCTCCGCATGGCGGGTCGCATGGGCAACGAGCGGGTCACCACCCAGAACCTGACCGTCCACGCCGTTGACGCGGAGAAGGGTCTGCTGCTCATCAAGGGCGCGGTTCCCGGTCCGAACGGCGGCCTCGTCCTGGTCCGCACCGCGGCCAAGGGGGCCTGAGGTAACCGATGAGCACTGTTGACATCCTTTCGCCGGCGGGCGACAAGGCCGGTTCCGTCGAGCTCCCCGCGGAGATCTTCGGCGTTGAGAAGGTCAGCATCCCGCTGATCCACCAGGTCGTCGTCGCGCAGCTGGCCGCCGCCCGTCAGGGCACGCACAAGACCAAGACCCGTGGCGAGGTCCGCGGCGGTGGCAAGAAGCCGTACCGCCAGAAGGGCACCGGCCGCGCCCGTCAGGGCTCGACCCGCGCGCCGCAGTTCGCCGGTGGTGGCGTCGTGCACGGTCCCGTGCCGCGCGACTACTCGCAGCGCACCCCGAAGAAGATGAAGGCTGCCGCTCTGCGTCACGCCCTCACCGACCGGGCGCGTCACAACCGCATCCACGTCGTCACCGGCGTGGTCGAGGGCGAGACCCCCTCCACGAAGGCCGCCAAGAGCCTGTTCGGCAAGATCAGCGAGCGCAAGAACCTGCTCCTGGTCGTCGACCGCTCCGACGAGGCCGCGTGGCTGTCCGCCCGCAACCTGCCCCAGGTCCACATCCTGGAGCCGGGCCAGCTGAACACGTACGACGTTCTCGTCTCGGACGACGTGGTCTTCACCAAGGCCGCCTTCGAGTCCTTCGTGTCCGGCCCGAAGGCCAATGACACCGAAGGGAGCGAGGCCTGATGGCTATCCGTCACCCCGCCATTGCCTCCAAGGCCGCCAAGGCCGCCAAGGCCGCGCGCGTCGCCAAGGCGCGTCGCCACGCCGCCGAGGGCAAGAACACCGTCGTCACCCCGGCGAGCAAGGCGTACACGGATCCCCGTGACGTCCTGATCAAGCCGGTCGTGTCCGAGAAGAGCTACGCGCTCCTCGACGAGAACAAGTACACGTTCATCGTCGACCCGCGGGCCAACAAGACCCAGATCAAGGAGGCCGTGCAGTCGGTCTTCTCGGTCAAGGTCACCGGGGTCAACACGATCAACCGCCAGGGCAAGCGCAAGCGGACCCGCACCGGCTTCGGCCAGCGTGCCGCCACCAAGCGCGCGATCGTGACCCTCGCCGAGGGCGACCGTATCGACATCTTCGGCGGTCCGACCTCCTGACGGAGGTCCGGATCGTCCGATATCGGACGAGGACTGAGAAATGGGTATCCGCAAGTACAAGCCGACGACTCCTGGCCGTCGTGGCGCCAGCGTCGCCGACTTCGTCGAGGTCACGCGGTCCACGCCGGAGAAGTCGCTGGTCCGCCCTCTGCACAGCAAGGGCGGCCGTAACAACGCCGGTCGTGTGACCGTCCGCCACCAGGGTGGTGGCCACAAGCGCGCCTACCGTGTGATCGACTTCCGTCGTCACGACAAGGACGGCGTGCCGGCGAAGGTCGCGCACATCGAGTACGACCCCAACCGCACGGCGCGTATCGCGCTGCTGCACTACGCCGACGGCGAGAAGCGCTACATCCTCGCGCCGCGCGGCCTGCAGCAGGGCGACCGCATCGAGAACGGTCCCGGGGCCGACATCAAGCCGGGCAACAACCTGGCCCTCCGCAACATCCCGGTCGGTACCACGATCCACGCGATCGAGCTCCGTCCCGGTGGCGGTGCCAAGTTCGCCCGTTCCGCCGGTGCCTCCGTGCAGCTGCTCGCGAAGGAGGGCGCCTACGCCCACCTGCGCATGCCGTCCGGCGAAATCCGTCTGGTCGACGTCCGCTGCCGCGCCACCGTTGGCGAGGTCGGCAACGCCGAGCAGTCGAACATCAACTGGGGTAAGGCCGGCCGCAAGCGCTGGCTGGGCGTTCGCCCGACCGTCCGTGGTGTGGTCATGAACCCGGTCGACCACCCGCACGGTGGTGGTGAGGGCCGGACCTCCGGTGGCCGCCACCCGGTCTCCCCGTGGGGCAAGAAGGAAGGCCGTACTCGTTCGCCCAAGAAGGCGTCGAACAAGTACATCGTCCGCCGCCGCAAGACGAACAAGAAGCGCTAAGGACGGGTTGAGATGCCTCGTAGCTTGAAGAAGGGGCCCTTCGTCGACGACCACCTGATGAAGAAGGTGGACGCCCAGAACGAAGCCGGCACCAAGAACGTCATCAAGACCTGGTCCCGTCGCTCGATGATCGTCCCGGCCATGCTCGGCCACACGATCGCGGTGCACAACGGCAAGACCCACATCCCGGTGTTCGTCACCGAGTCGATGGTCGGCCACAAGCTCGGCGAGTTCTCGCCGACCCGCACCTTCCGGGGCCACGTCAAGGAAGACCGGAAGTCGAAGCGCCGCTAGTAGCGGATCGCATTCAGACACGTAAGAAACTGAAGGGACAACCATGGAAGCCAGGGCCCAGGCGCGGTACATCCGCGTCACGCCCATGAAGGCCCGCCGCGTGGTGGACCTTATCCGTGGCATGGACGCCACGGAGGCTCAGGCGGTCCTGCGATTCGCTCCGCAGGCTGCCTCCGTGCCGGTCGGCAAGGTGCTCGACAGCGCCATCGCCAACGCCGCGCACAACTACGACCACACCGACGTCGACAGCCTCTACATCTCCGAGGCCTACGTCGACGAGGGCCCGACCCTGAAGCGGTTCCGTCCGCGTGCCCAGGGCCGTGCCTACCGGATCCGCAAGCGGACCAGCCACATCACCGTGGTCGTCGCCAGCAAGGAAGGAACCCGGTAATGGGCCAGAAGGTAAACCCGCACGGGTTCCGGCTCGGTGTCACCACGGACTTCAAGTCCCGGTGGTACGCCGACAAGCTGTACAAGGACTACGTCAAGGAAGACGTCGCCATCCGTCGGATGATGACGTCCGGCATGGAGCGCGCCGGCATCTCGAAGGTGGAGATCGAGCGCACCCGTGACCGCGTCCGCGTCGACATCCACACCGCGCGTCCCGGCATCGTCATCGGCCGCCGCGGCGCCGAGGCCGACCGCATCCGCGGTGACCTGGAGAAGCTGACCGGCAAGCAGGTCCAGCTGAACATCCTCGAGGTCAAGAACCCGGAGACGGACGCTCAGCTGGTGGCCCAGGCCGTCGCCGAGCAGCTGTCCTCCCGCGTCTCCTTCCGCCGGGCCATGCGCAAGAGCATGCAGTCCGCCATGAAGGCCGGCGCCAAGGGCATCAAGATCCAGTGCGGTGGCCGCCTCGGCGGCGCCGAGATGTCCCGCTCGGAGTTCTACCGCGAGGGCCGCGTGCCCCTGCACACGCTCCGCGCGAACGTGGACTACGGCTTCTTCGAGGCCAAGACGACCTTCGGCCGCATCGGTGTGAAGGTCTGGATCTACAAGGGCGACGTCAAGAACATCGCCGAGGTCCGCGCCGAGAACGCCGCTGCCCGCGCCGGCAACCGCCCGGCCCGTGGTGGCAACGACCGCCCGGCCCGTGGTGGCCGCGGTGGCGAGCGTGGCGGGCGTGGTCGCAAGCCGCAGCAGGCTGCCGCTGCCGAGGCCCCCAAGGCCGAGGCGCCCGCCGCTCCGGCTGAGAGCACCGGAACGGAGGCCTGACCGACATGCTGATCCCCCGTAGGGTCAAGCACCGCAAGCAGCACCACCCCAAGCGCAACGGCATGTCCAAGGGTGGCACGCAGGTTGCGTTCGGCGAGTACGGCATCCAGGCGCTGACCCCGGCGTACGTCACGAACCGCCAGATCGAAGCGGCTCGTATCGCCATGACCCGCCACATCAAGCGTGGCGGCAAGGTCTGGATCAACATCTACCCGGACCGCCCGCTGACGAAGAAGCCGGCCGAGACCCGCATGGGTTCCGGTAAGGGTTCTCCCGAGTGGTGGGTGGCCAACGTCAAGCCCGGACGCGTCATGTTCGAGCTGTCGTACCCCAACGAGAAGATCGCGCGCGAGGCCCTGACCCGTGCGGCTCACAAGCTGCCGATGAAGTGCAAGATCGTCAAGCGCGAGGCAGGTGAAGCGTGATGTCGGCCGGTACCAAGGCGTCCGAGCTGCGCGAGCTGGGCAACGAGGAGCTGCTCAACAAGCTCCGCGAGGCCAAGGAAGAGCTGTTCAACCTCCGTTTCCAGGCGGCGACCGGTCAGCTCGAGAACCACGGTCGGCTGAAGGCCGTCCGTAAGGACATCGCGCGGATCTACACCCTGATGCGCGAGCGCGAGCTGGGCATCGAAACGGTGGAGAACGCATGAGCGAGAACAACGTGACTGAGCAGAACACCGAGGCGCGCGGCTTCCGCAAGACCCGCGAGGGTTACGTCGTCAGCGACAAGATGGACAAGACCGTCGTCGTCGCCGTCGAGGACCGCGTCAAGCACGCGCTGTACGGCAAGGTCATCCGCCGTACCAACAAGCTCAAGGCGCACGACGAGCAGAACGCCGCGGGTGTCGGCGACCGCGTCCTCCTGATGGAGACCCGGCCGCTGTCCGCGACCAAGCGCTGGCGCGTCGTCGAGATCCTCGAGAAGGCCAAGTAATTCCTGCGGGGCAAACCCCGCAGGTCAGTTCCGCCAGGCTCCGGGGGCCGCTCGCACGAGCGGCCCCCGGGGAACCGGCAGACGATCAGGAGATAGACGTGATCCAGCAGGAGTCGCGACTGCGTGTCGCCGACAACACTGGTGCGAAGGAGATCCTTTGCATCCGTGTGCTCGGTGGCTCCGGTCGCCGCTACGCGGGCATCGGTGACGTCATCGTCGCCACCGTCAAGGACGCGATCCCCGGTGGCAACGTGAAGAAGGGTGACGTCGTCAAGGCGGTCATCGTTCGCACCGTCAAGGAGCGCCGCCGTCCGGACGGCTCGTACATCCGCTTCGACGAGAACGCCGCCGTCATTCTGAAGAACGACGGCGACCCTCGCGGCACCCGCATCTTCGGCCCGGTCGGCCGTGAGCTGCGCGAGAAGAAGTTCATGAAGATCATCTCGCTCGCGCCGGAGGTGCTGTAAGCATGAAGATCAAGAAGGGCGACCTGGTCCAGGTCATCACCGGTAAGGACAAGGGCAAGCAGGGCAAGGTCATCGCGGCCTTCCCCCGCGAGGACCGTGTCCTGGTCGAGGGTGTCAACCGGGTCAAGAAGCACACCAAGGCCGGTCCGACCGCGCGCGGTTCCCAGGCCGGCGGCATCGTGACCACCGAGGCGCCGATCCACGTCTCCAACGTCCAGCTGGTCGTGGAGAAGGACGGCAAGAAGGTCGTCACGCGTGTCGGTTACCGCTTCGACGAAGAGGGCAACAAGATCCGCGTTGCCAAGCGGACGGGTGAGGACATCTGATGGCTACCACCACCACTCCGCGTCTGAAGACGAAGTACCGCGAGGAAATCCAGCAGAAGCTGCGTGACGAGTTCAAGTACGAGAACGTCATGCAGGTTCCCGGCCTCGTCAAGATCGTGGTCAACATGGGTGTCGGCGACGCCGCCCGTGACTCGAAGCTGATCGAGGGCGCGATCCGCGACCTGACCACCATCACCGGTCAGAAGCCGGCCGTCACCAAGGCCCGCAAGTCCATCGCGCAGTTCAAGCTGCGTGAGGGCCAGCCGATCGGTGCCCACGTCACGCTCCGTGGCGACCGCATGTGGGAGTTCCTGGACCGCACCCTGTCGCTCGCGCTGCCGCGCATCCGCGACTTCCGCGGCCTGTCCCCCAAGCAGTTCGACGGCCGTGGCAACTACACCTTCGGTCTCACGGAGCAGGTCATGTTCCACGAGATCGACCAGGACAAGATCGACCGTGTCCGGGGTATGGACATCACCGTGGTGACCACGGCGACCAACGACGAAGAGGGCCGTGCCCTTCTCCGTCACCTCGGCTTCCCGTTCAAGGAGGCGTGAGCGAGATGGCGAAGAAGGCTCTCATCGCGAAGGCTGCTCGCAAGCCCAAGTTCGGCGTGCGCGCGTACACCCGCTGCCAGCGCTGCGGTCGTCCGCACTCCGTTTACCGCAAGTTCGGCCTCTGCCGCGTGTGCCTTCGTGAGATGGCTCACCGTGGCGAGCTGCCGGGCGTGACCAAGAGCTCCTGGTAATCCCGGTAATTCGGGATTCCTGGACCTCTCGGTAAGCAACCGGGACGGCGGGGGCGCCTCCCCTCATGGCTTAGGCTAGGAGGGTTGGGCCCCTGCCGCCCTGAACGCCCGCGGACAGAGTCCGCTAACGATTGCTTACTACGCCGTAGGTCCCCGTGCCGCACCCGTCCCGTCCATGTATGGGGAGAGGGATGGCGCATATAGGAAACCCCGGCGAGAAAGGCCACAGGCCAATTCATGACCATGACTGATCCGATCGCAGACATGCTGACGCGTCTGCGGAACGCGAACTCGGCGTACCACGACTCGGTGTCGATGCCGCACTCCAAGATCAAGTCTCACATCGCGGAGATCCTCCAGCAGGAGGGCTTCATCACGGGCTGGAAGGTCGAGGACGCCGAGGTCGGCAAGAACCTCGTCCTGGAGCTGAAGTTCGGGCCCAACCGTGAGCGCTCCATCGCGGGCATCAAGCGGATCTCCAAGCCCGGTCTCCGGGTGTACGCGAAGTCCACCAACCTGCCGAAGGTCCTGGGCGGCCTGGGCGTGGCGATCATCTCCACGTCGCACGGTCTGCTGACCGACAAGCAGGCGCAGAAGAAGGGCGTGGGTGGGGAAGTCCTCGCCTACGTCTGGTAACGGAAGGGAACGGAGGAAACAGCTATGTCGCGTATCGGCAAGCTCCCCATCCCGGTTCCCGCCGGCGTGGACGTCACCATCGACGGCCGTACGGTCAAGGTCAAGGGCCCCAAGGGCGAACTGACCCACACCATCGTCGCGCCGATCGACATCGCTAAGGGCGAGGACGGCACCCTCCAGGTGACGCGCCCGAACGACGAGCGGCAGAGCAAGGCCCTGCACGGCCTGTCCCGCACGCTGGTGGCGAACATGATCACCGGTGTGACCCAGGGATACGTCAAGAAGCTCGAGATCAGCGGTGTCGGTTACCGCGTGACCGCCAAGGGCTCGAACCTCGAGTTCGCGCTCGGTTACAGCCACCCGATCACTGTCGAGGCCCCCGAGGGCATCACCTTCAAGGTGGAGACCCCGACCCGTTTCTCGGTCGAGGGCATCGACAAGCAGAAGGTCGGCGAGGTTGCGGCCAACATCCGCAAGCTGCGCAAGCCCGACCCGTACAAGGCCAAGGGCGTCAAGTACGAGGGCGAAGTCATCCGCCGCAAGGTCGGAAAGGCGGGTAAGTAAGCCATGGCATACGGGCAGAAGATCCTCAAGGGCGACGCCTACAAGCGCGCCGCGATCAAGCGCCGTCACCTGCGGATCCGCAAGCGGATCAACGGTACGGCCGAGCGCCCCCGTCTGGTCGTGACCCGCTCCAACCGCCACATCGTGGCGCAGGTGATCGACGACCTCAAGGGCCACACCCTGGCGTCGGCGTCCTCGCTGGACGCGTCGATCCGCGGTGCCGAGGGCGACAAGTCCGCCCAGGCGAAGCAGGTCGGCGCGCTGGTCGCCGAGCGCGCCAAGGCCGCCGGTGTCGAGGCTGTCGTGTTCGACCGTGGTGGCAACCAGTACGCCGGGCGCATCGCCGCCCTGGCGGACGCCGCCCGCGAAGCCGGGCTCAAGTTCTGAGCCGCTTGTAGCTAGCGGAAAGAGAGAGGTAATCCAATGGCTGGACCCCAGCGCCGCGGAAGCGGTGCCGGTGGCGGCGAGCGGCGGGACCGGAAGGGCCGTGACGGCGGCGCTGCTGCCGCCGAGAAGACCGCGTACGTCGAGCGCGTCGTCGCGATCAACCGCGTCGCCAAGGTTGTGAAGGGTGGTCGTCGCTTCAGCTTCACCGCGCTGGTCGTGGTGGGCGACGGTGACGGCACCGTGGGTGTCGGTTACGGCAAGGCCAAGGAGGTGCCGGCCGCCATCGCCAAGGGTGTTGAGGAGGCCAAGAAGCACTTCTTCAAGGTCCCCCGGATCCAGGGCACCATCCCTCACCCCATCCAGGGTGAGAAGGCCGCCGGTGTCGTGCTCCTCAAGCCGGCTTCGCCGGGTACCGGTGTGATCGCCGGTGGTCCCGTGCGTGCCGTCCTGGAGTGCGCCGGTATCCACGACGTGCTGTCGAAGTCGCTCGGCTCCGACAACGCCATCAACATCGTGCACGCGACCGTGGAGGCCCTGAAGGGCCTGCAGCGTCCCGAGGAGATCGCGGCCCGCCGTGGTCTGCCGCTCGAGGACGTCGCCCCCGCGGCTCTGCTGCGTGCGCGTGCCGGGGTGGGTGCGTAATCATGGCGCAGCTCAAGATCACGCAGGTCAAGTCCTACATCGGCAGCAAGCAGAACCACCGTGACACTCTGCGGTCGCTTGGTCTCAAGGGGATCAACACCGTGGTCGTCAAGGAGGACCGCCCCGAGTTCCGCGGCATGGTGCACACCGTCCGCCACCTCGTGACGGTCGAGGAGGTCGACTGATCATGGCGGAGCAGAACCCGCTGAAGATCCACAACCTCCGTCCGGCCCCCGGCGCCAAGACCGCGAAGACCCGTGTCGGTCGTGGTGAGGCGTCGAAGGGTAAGACGGCCGGTCGTGGTACCAAGGGCACCAAGGCCCGCTACCAGGTTCCGGAGAGCTTCGAGGGTGGCCAGATGCCGCTCCACATGCGTCTCCCGAAGCTGAAGGGCTTCAAGAACCCGTTCAAGACCGAGTACCAGGTCGTGAACCTCGACAAGCTGGCCGCGCTGTACCCGCAGGGTGGCGAGGTCACCGTCGAGGACCTGGTCGCCAAGGGTGCCGTTCGCAAGAACAGCCTCGTCAAGGTGCTCGGCCAGGGCGAGATCTCCGTGGCGCTGCAGGTGACGGTCGACGCCGTCTCCGGCTCCGCCAAGGAGAAGATCACCGCCGCCGGCGGTACCGTCACCGAGCTCGTCTGAGTCCTTCAGGCGTCTCGATGACTTGAGCGATCCCCACCGGGGATACCCCACAAATGGGGTATCCCCGGTTGGTCGTTCCTAGGGTGGCAGTCTCGCCGGTAAGGTGGCCTGCACTGCCAACTTTCACTGGGTGCCGCACCTCGGGCACTCTGAGCGGCAGTTGACCGTTACGTATTCGTCGAATCCTCAAGACCGTCACCCTTGACGCAGATGCGCGGGGGTCGCAGGAGGCACCGTGCTCACCGCGTTCGCCCGGGCGTTCAAGACGCCCGACCTGCGCAAGAAGATTTTCTTCACGCTCGGCATCATCGTGATCTACCGGATCGGCACACACATCCCGATCCCAGGCGTCGACTACAAGAGCGTCCAGATCTGCATCGACCAGGCGAACGCCAACCAGGGCCTGTTCGGTCTGGTGAACATGTTCAGCGGTGGTGCGCTTCTGCAGATCACGATCTTCGCGCTCGGCATCATGCCGTACATCACGGCGAGCATCATTCTTCAGCTGCTGACCGTTGTGATCCCGCGTCTGGAGGCCCTCAAGAAGGAGGGGCAGGCCGGCACGGCCAAGATCACCCAGTACACGCGCTACCTGACGGTCGCGCTGGCGATCCTCCAGGGCACCGGTCTGGTGGCCACCGCCCGCACCGGCTCGCTCTTCCCGAACTGCTCGGCCGCCCAGCAGATCGTGCCGGACCGCTCGATCTTCACGACGGTGACCATGGTCATCACGATGACCGCCGGTACCGCCCTGGTCATGTGGCTGGGTGAGCTGATCACCGACCGCGGCATCGGCAACGGCATGTCGATCCTGATGTTCATCTCGATCGCCGCCACCTTCCCGGCCGCGCTGTGGGCGATCAAGCAGCAGGGCTCGCTGGCCGGCGGCTGGATCGAGTTCGGCACCGTGATCCTCGTCGGCCTGTTCATGGTCGGCCTGGTGGTGTTCGTGGAGCAGGCCCAGCGCCGCATCCCGGTCCAGTACGCGAAGCGCATGATCGGCCGCCGTTCCTACGGCGGGACGTCGACGTACATCCCGCTGAAGGTCAACCAGGCGGGTGTGATCCCGGTCATCTTCGCGTCGTCGCTGCTCTACATCCCGGCGCTGATCGTCCAGTTCTCCAACTCCCAGGCAGGCTGGGCACGCTGGATCAACGGCAACCTGGCGGACACCGCGGCGCCCGTTCACATCACGATTTACTTCTTCCTGATTGTCTTCTTCGCGTTCTTCTACGTGGCCATCTCGTTCAACCCCGAGGAAGTCGCGGACAACATGAAGAAGTATGGTGGCTTCATCCCGGGCATCCGGGCTGGCCGACCGACCGCTGAGTACCTGTCGTACGTGCTCAACCGGATCACCTGGCCGGGTTCGCTGTATCTGGGTCTGATCGCTCTCGTGCCGACAATGGCGTTGGCCGGTTTCGGGGCAAACCAGAACTTCCCCTTCGGCGGTACCAGCATCCTGATCATCGTGGGTGTCGGTCTCGAGACGGTGAAGCAGATCGAGAGCCAGCTCCAGCAGCGCAATTACGAAGGGTTCCTCCGCTGATGCGAATCGTCCTCGTCGGGCCGCCGGGTGCCGGTAAGGGTACGCAGGCCACGCGCCTTGCCGAGAAGCTGTCGATCCCGCACATCTCCACGGGCGACCTGTTCCGCGCCAACATCAGCCGGCAGACGGAGCTCGGCAAGCTCGCGAAGTCCTACATGGACGCCGGCAATCTGGTGCCGGACGAGGTCACGATCGCCATGGCGAAGGACCGCATGGAGCAGCCGGACGCCGAGAACGGCTTCCTGCTGGACGGGTTCCCCCGCAACGTCTCGCAGGCCCAGGCGCTGGACGAGCTGCTGACGACCGAGGGCATCGAGCTGGACGCGGTGCTCGACCTGGAGGCCCCGGAGGACGAGGTCGTCAAGCGGATCGCCGGCCGGCGGATCTGCCGCAAGGACTCCAGCCACGTCTTCCACGTGACGTACAGCAAGCCGAAGACCGAGGGTGTCTGCGACGTCTGCGGCGGCGAGCTGTACCAGCGGGACGACGACTCCGAGGACACCGTCCGCAAGCGGCTCGAGGTCTACCACACGCAGACCGAGCCGATCATCGACTACTACAAGGCGCAGGGGCTGGTCGTCACCATCTCCGCGCTGGGTGCGGTGGACGAGGTCACGGGGCGGGCGCTGGAGGCGCTGAAGCGTGAGGACGGCGGCGAGTAGCCGTCGGATGCGGTCGCGGCCGTGGCACCCCCAGGGGCGTCACGGCCGTACTGTTGTGTACGTAACCGGTTGACGTGAGTGACGGAGAGCGCAGGGCCCCCATGGTGCAGATCAAGACCCCCGAGCAGATCGCCAAGATGCGTGCGGCGGGGCTGGTCGTCGCAGCCATCCACGCGGCCACCCGGGAGGCCGCAGTGCCCGGCGCCACCACCAAGGACCTCGACCAGGTGGCGCGCAAGGTGCTCGCCGAGCACGGGGCGAAGTCCAACTTCCTCGGCTACGGCGGCTTCCCGGCGACCATCTGCACCTCCGTGAACGAGGTCGTCGTCCACGGCATCCCGTCCGACGACGTGGTCCTGAAGGACGGCGACATCATCTCCGTCGACTGCGGCGCGATCGTCGACGGCTGGCACGGTGACGCGGCCTACACGGCGTTCGTGGGCTCCGGTCACGCCCCCGAGCTGATCGAGCTGTCCCGGGTGACCGAGGAGTCGATGTGGGCCGGCATCGCGGCCATGAAGCAGGGCAACCGGCTCGTCGACATCTCCCGCGCCATCGAGACGTACATCCGCCGCCAGCCGAAGCCCGGCGGCGGCCGGTACGGGATCATCGAGGACTACGGCGGCCACGGCATCGGCTCCGAGATGCACATGGACCCGCACCTGCTGAACTACGTCGACCGCCGCCGCGGCAAGGGCCCCAGGCTGGTCCCCGGCTTCTGCCTCGCCATCGAGCCGATGGTCTCCCTCGGCACCCCGAGGACCGAGGTCCTGGACGACGACTGGACGGTCATCACCACCGACGGCACCTGGTCCTCCCACTGGGAGCACTCGGTGGCCCTCACGGAGCAGGGCCCCCTGGTGCTGACGGCCCCGGACGGCGGCAAGGCCAAGCTGGCGGAGTACGGGGTCACGGCCGCGCCGGATCCGCTGGCCTGACGACGGCCTCACGCGCCGACCGCCGGTCGGAGGCCGGCGCAGCCGCCCGAAGCTTGTGAGGCGCCCCAGGCGCCGAGCCCGCGAGGGGGGCGTGGAGAATGGGTCGACTGGACGGTCATCACCACCGACGGCACCTGGTCCTCCCACTGGGAGCACTCGGTGGCCCTCACGGAGCAGGGCCCGCTGGTCCTGACGGCCCCGGACGGCGGCAAGGCCAAGCTCGCCGAGTACGGGGTCACGGCCGCGCCGGATCCTCTCGCATAATGATCTTCTGCGTGGGGCAGACTGCCCCCGATTCGTGTTTCCGGGTGCGCTGACGTAGACTGACTCGTCGGCTCTTGTGTACCCGCATGTCTGCATGCGCTCACAGTGAGTCGATCAAGGTAGTCGATTCGAAGGGCGAAGCGTGGCCAAGAAGCAAGGTGCCATCGAGATCGAGGGCACTGTCGTCGAGTCTCTTCCGAACGCCATGTTCAAGGTCGAGCTCCAGAACGGCCACCAGGTCCTGGCACACATCAGCGGCAAGATGCGTATGCACTACATCCGCATCCTCCCTGACGACCGGGTCGTGGTGGAGCTGTCTCCGTACGACCTGACGCGTGGCCGGATCGTCTACCGGTACAAGTAGATCTTGCCCCACGCCCCGTGCCCTCCCTGTGCACGGGGCCGCCGGCAACTGACCCGGAGAACCTCACATCCCATGAAGGTCAAGCCGAGCGTCAAGAAGATCTGCGACAAGTGCAGGGTGATCCGCCGTCACGGCCGGGTCATGGTCATCTGCGAGAACCCGCGCCACAAGCAGCGCCAGGGCTGACCGCACGATCATTCCCCTCTGCACCGCTATCGCAGAGACTTCGCGCGACGCGAGCTGAATATGTACATACGCAGGGCCCGAGCCGCGACAGCGGTTCGACACCCCCGGTTCGGAGGCCGGGGACCCAGTCCGTACCTGATACGGCGGCTGGGAACCGGTCCTGCGGCAGACCTCCGAAGATCACCAGGAGCCATTGAATGGCACGCGTTTCCGGTGTCGACATCCCGCGCGACAAGCGCGTGGAGATCGCCCTGACCTACGTGTTCGGCATCGGCCGGACCCTTTCCCAGCAGACGCTGGCCGCCACCGGCGTGGACCCGAACACCCGTGTTCGGGACCTCTCCGAGGAGCAGCTGGTCGCGATCCGCGAGTACGTCGACAACAACATCAAGACCGAGGGTGACCTCCGTCGCGAGATCCAGGCCGACATCCGCCGCAAGGTCGAGATCGGCACGTACCAGGGTCTGCGCCACCGCCGCGGTCTGCCCGTCCGTGGTCAGCGCACGAGCACCAACGCCCGCACCCGCAAGGGCCCGCGTCGCGCCATCGCCGGCAAGAAGAAGCCGGGCAAGAAGTAGTCCGCAGCGGACGCCTGTCCACGGTCTTCGCTGTAGGACCGACCACCTCCCGTAGGAGTTAGAAGATGCCCCCCAAGGGACGTCAGGGCGCTGCCAAGAAGGTGCGCCGCAAGGAAAAGAAGAACGTCGCTCACGGCCACGCGCACATCAAGAGCACGTTCAACAACACGATCGTCTCGATCACGGACCCGTCCGGCAACGTGATCTCCTGGGCCTCCGCCGGCCACGTCGGCTTCAAGGGCTCCCGGAAGTCCACGCCGTTCGCCGCGCAGATGGCCGCCGAGTCGGCCGCCCGCCGCGCCCAGGAGCACGGCATGCGCAAGGTCGACGTGTTCGTCAAGGGCCCGGGTTCCGGTCGTGAGACCGCGATCCGCTCCCTGCAGGCCACGGGCCTCGAGGTCGGCTCCATCCAGGACGTCACCCCGACCCCGCACAACGGCTGCCGTCCGCCGAAGCGCCGCCGCGTCTGACGCTCGCCGCTTCGCGGATCGTGGTTCCGGGCGGTACGGCTCCGTAAAAGGGCCGTATCGCCCGTACCCTTGCTGTACCCGCTCCTGTCGAACGGGGCGGTCTGGTCGGGCGTCATATAGCGGGCGCCCCCGACTGAAGGATCTGATCCACACATGCTGATCGCTCAGCGTCCCTCGTTGACCGAAGAGGTCGTCGACGAGTTCCGCTCCCGGTTCGTGATCGAGCCGCTGGAGCCGGGCTTCGGTTACACCCTCGGCAACTCCCTGCGCCGTACCCTCCTGTCCTCGATCCCGGGTGCGGCGGTCACGTCCATCCGCATCGACGGCGTGCTGCACGAGTTCACCACCGTGCCGGGCGTCAAGGAGGACGTCACCGACCTGATCCTCAACATCAAGCAGCTGGTCGTCTCCTCGGAGCACGACGAGCCCGTGGTGATGTACCTGCGCAAGCAGGGTCCGGGTCTGGTCACCGCCGCCGACATCGCGCCCCCGGCCGGTGTCGAGGTGCACAACCCCGACCTGGTCCTCGCCACGCTCAACGGCAAGGGCAAGCTGGAGATGGAGCTGACCGTCGAGCGCGGTCGCGGCTACGTCTCCGCCGTGCAGAACAAGCAGGTGGGCCAGGAGATCGGCCGCATCCCGGTCGACTCGATCTACTCGCCGGTTCTCAAGGTCACCTACAAGGTCGAGGCCACGCGTGTCGAGCAGCGCACCGACTTCGACAAGCTGATCGTCGACGTCGAGACCAAGCAGGCCATGCGGCCGCGTGACGCCATGGCGTCGGCCGGCAAGACCCTGGTCGAGCTGTTCGGTCTCGCCCGCGAGCTGAACATCGACGCCGAGGGCATCGACATGGGTCCGTCCCCGACGGACGCCGCGCTCGCCGCCGACCTGGCGCTGCCGATCGAGGAGCTGGAGCTCACCGTCCGGTCGTACAACTGCCTCAAGCGTGAGGGCATCCACTCCGTGGGTGAGCTCGTCGCGCGCTCCGAGGCGGACCTGCTCGACATCCGCAACTTCGGTGCGAAGTCCATCGACGAGGTCAAGGCCAAGCTGGCCGGCATGGGTCTCGCGCTCAAGGACTCGCCGCCCGGATTCGACCCGACCGCCGCCGCGGACGCGTTCGGTGCGGACGACGACGCGGACGCCGGGTTCGTGGAGACCGAGCAGTACTGAAAGCTCGGGCCTTCCGGTCCGTAAAAGGGTGCGGGTGCGCTGTGGCTTGTCGCGCAGTTCCCCGCGCCCCTTCCGGACGACAGCCCCTCCGGGGCTCGTCGTCCGGATCTCCGACAGGCGACCGCCTGCTCGGATACTGACTCCGGTACCTGATACGGCCGGGGCAGACACACAGGAGAAGAACCATGCCGAAGCCCACCAAGGGTGCCCGTCTGGGCGGCAGCGCCGCGCACGAGAAGCTGCTGCTCGCGAACCTCGCGAAGTCGCTCTTCGAGCACGGCAAGATCACCACGACCGAGGCGAAGGCCCGCCGTCTGCGGCCGTACGCCGAGCGTCTGATCACCAAGGCGAAGAAGGGCGACCTTCACAACCGCCGTCAGGTGCTCCAGGTCATCACGGACAAGAGCGTCGTCCACACGCTCTTCACCGAGATCGGCCCGCGGTACGAGAACCGTCCGGGTGGCTACACCCGTATCACCAAGATCGGCAACCGTCGGGGCGACAACGCGCCCATGGCGGTCATCGAGCTGGTCGAGGCGCTGACGGTCGCGCAGCAGGCCACCGGTGAGGCCGAGGCCGCCACCAAGCGTGCGGTCAAGGAGTCCGAGCAGGCCAAGGCCGCGGACACCGAGGTCGAGGAGGCCAAGGCCGACGACGCCAAGGCCGACGAGACCGAGGTCGCCGAGGCTCCCGCCGAGGAGTCCAAGGACGCGTAAGCGTTCCTCGCGCCCGTGAGGGCGTGCGCGGGCCCGTTCCCTTCCCGGGGGCGGGCCCGTTCGCCGTTCCTGAGAGGATTCTGGGGTGAGTGAGGAAGTAGAGCCCGGATACGTGCGGGTGCGCCTGGATCTTTCCTACGACGGCACCGAGTTCTCCGGCTGGGCCAAGCAGGCCGGGGGACGGCGGACCGTACAGGGGGAGATCGAGGACGCCCTGCGGACCGTGACGCGGTCCCGCGAGACCTTCGAGCTGACGGTGGCCGGGCGGACCGACGCCGGTGTGCACGCGCGCGGACAGGTGGCGCACGTGGACCTGCCCGAGGCGGTGTGGCGCGAGCACCACGAGAAGCTGCTCAAGCGGCTCGCCGGGCGGCTGCCGAGGGATGTGCGGGTCTGGGCCCTGCGCGAGGCGCCCAGCGGCTTCAACGCCCGGTTCTCGGCGATCTGGCGGCGCTACGCGTACCGGGTCACCGACAACCCCGGGGGAGTGGACCCGCTGCTGCGGGGCCACGTCCTGTGGCACGACTGGCCGCTCGACGTGGACGCCATGAACGAGGCGGCCCGCGGGCTGCTCGGGGAGCACGACTTCGCGGCGTACTGCAAGAAGCGCGAGGGCGCGACGACCATCCGCACCCTCCAGGAGCTGAGCCTGGCGCGCGGCGAGGACGGGATCATCACCGCGACCGTGCGCGCCGACGCGTTCTGCCACAACATGGTGCGCTCGCTGATCGGGGCGCTACTGTTCGTGGGCGACGGGCACCGGCCGCCGGACTGGCCGGCCAAGGTGCTGGCCGCGGGCGTCCGGGACTCGGCCGTGCACGTCGTACGGCCGCACGGGCTGACGCTGGAGGAGGTCGGCTACCCGGCCGACGAGCTGCTGGCCGCGCGCAGCCGGGAGGCCCGCAACAAGCGGTCGCTGCCGGGGGCGGCGGCCGCCGGCTGCTGCTGACCCGCGCTCGGCCCGTCAGCCCGCCGCCGCGGCCGCCGACGCCTGGGCCTCGCCGCGGCGGCGGATCTGGCGGAAGGTGAACTCGGCCAGGTCGTCGCCGGTCTTGAAGACCTCGGTGTCCTTGGTCGTCACGTCCCTGCCGTCGGTGAAGCCGGCGATGGTGAAGTAGGCGTAGCGGCCGTAGGAGTTGGTCGTCGTGCGGCAGATGGCGGAGTTGCAGAAGGGCTGCACGCCGCCGCCGTTCAGCGACTTCACGATGCTCTTCTTGTCGGCCTGGGTCTTGGTGGCGGTGGCCTTGGCCTCGGTGTCGAAGACGGCCACGCCGACGGTGACCGCGACGTCGCCCTTGGTGTAGGTGACGCGGAGCATCCGGGTGCAGCCGTTGGCGGTGAGCACCTTGGGCAGGGTCTGGAGGGCGGCCGTCGCGCAGCTCCTGGTGTCGGCGGTCGGGCCCTTCTTGTAGACGATGTCGCCCATGGTCAGCTGGGTGCCCGGGAAGAGGATCTCGGGGCTGAGCGGGGCGGTGTCCTTGTCCTTGCCGGAGACGAAGTCCTTCGGGTCCAGCGGCGGCGGGGCGCTGGTGGGCGCGAAGGACGGCGGCGCGGCGGTGGACTCGCCGGGTATGTCCGCGCTGGCGGGCAGCCGCGAGGTGGGGCTGTTCGCCTGGCCGCCGTCGCCGTTCGCCGAGACGACGGCCATGGCGACGGCCGTGCCGATGGCGACGGTGGCGAGCGCGCCGCCGCCGACGAAGAGCAGGCGGCGCCGCTTGTTACGGGCCTCGGAGGCCTCGGCGAGCGCTGCCCAGTCCGGGGTCTGGTCGGTGCCGCTGTTCCAGGACTGCTGCTGCGACTGCGGTGTCCAGGGATCCCACTGAGACTGGGGTCCCCCCTGCCCATAGCTCATGGGGCGCATCTTAGACGGGCCGGGCGGCGCGCTGTTCCGCCTCGCGCGGCCGCGGAGCCCCTAGCGTGCCCTGCATGGAATCCGGCGAGAACGGCAAAAGCACGGTCAAAGGTGACATCTCCGGGTGGCTGCTTCGGCGGGCCACCTGGCATCTGTGGGCGGTGCCCGCGGTGGTGCTGGGCGCCCAGGCGGCGCGGGTGGCGCGGCTGTCCCCGGACGGCGGCATGGACAACGCGATCGTCGTCCGCGCGGCCCGCGCCTGGCTGGCCGGCGGCTCCCCGTACGACGACCCGCACTTCCTCTATCTGCCCAGCGCGGTCCTCGCGGCGGCCCCGCAGGCGCTGCTGCCCTCGTCGTGGCTGCGGCTGCTGGTGCCGGTGGCGGTGATCGCCCTGCTGTCCGGTGCCTGGGCGGCCGCGCTGCGGCTGCACCGCGTCCCGCTGTCCAGCCGGTTCGCCGCGCTGGGCCTGGCCGGCCTCGCGGCCGGGTTCGCGCCGTTCGCGCACCTGGTGCAGCTGGCGAACTGGACGGTGACCGCCGCGCTGGCCCTGCCGCTGGCGCTGCTCCTCGCGGGGCGCGGGCGGTGGACGGCGGCGGGGGTGGTCGTCGGGGCGGCGGTGGCGCTCAAGCCGCTGCTGGCGCCCGTGGCGCTGCTGTTCCTGTTCGCCCGGCGCCGGCGGGCGCTCGCGGCGGCGGTCCTGGTCCCGGCGGCGGCCTCGGCGGCGGCGGGCCTGCTGATGCCGGACCCGGCCGGCTTCTTCACCCGCACCCTGCCGTTCCTGCTGAGCGGCGACGACGGCTTCGTACGGCTCTACGAGGCGTCCCCGGCCGCCGTGCTGCCCCGGCTGGGGGTGCCGCGGACCCTCGCCGGGCTGCTCGCGGCCGCGGCGGCCGGGGCGGGGGTGCTGTGCGCGTACCGCCGGTGGCGGCGGGGCGACGCCGGGCCGCTGCGGCTGTCGGAGACCGCGGCGGGCCTGATGCTGTCGGCGTTCCTGGTGTCCAGGCCGTCGTACGACCACTATCTGCTGGTCGTGCTGCCGCTGCTGCTCGCGGGGCTGCCGTACGCGGGGTCGGTCGCCCGCGGTCCCTGGTTCTGGCTCGCCCTGGCCCCGCAACTGCCGTCGCTGGCCCTGCCGTACCTGGAGGCGCCGCGCCGCCGGGCCTTCAAGGACGCGTTCACGCTGTGCGTCCTGGCCGCGACGGTCGCCGCCCGGGGGGCGCGCGCCCGGCCGCTGCGGCTGCCGGGCCGCTTCGTCGCCCCGCGGCGGGAGCGGAGCGGTGGCGCGGTTCGCGTACTCTGAAAGGGTGCGGATGCCGGGCTGCCCGCCCGGTGATCCCGCGTTTTGACCCGTCCGGGTCGGCGCGGGTATCCTGCATGTTCGTTGTGTATTGGCTTGCTCATTCTCACGGGACGGGCCCTTACACCGGTCCACCGGGCCGATGACCAGCGACCCCACGCACGCGGTTTGCGTCGCCGCCGTGGGTCAAGGCTGTCGTGATCGTTTCGGTGACCTTGTCTAGGACCATTCACTCGAAGCGAAGGCTACGAACCGTGCGTACGTACAGCCCCAAGCCCGGCGATGTGACGCGCCAGTGGCACGTCATCGACGCTCAGGACGTTGTCCTGGGCCGTCTCGCCAGCACCGCCGCCACCCTTCTGCGGGGCAAGCACAAGCCGATCTACGCGCCGCACGTCGACGCTGGTGACTTCGTCATCATCATCAACGCCGACAAGGTGCACCTCTCCGGCAACAAGCGGACCCAGAAGATGGCGTACCGCCACTCCGGCTACCCGGGTGGTCTGCGCTCCGTCCGTTACGACGAGCTGCTCGACAAGAACCCCGAGAAGGCCATCGAGAAGGCCGTCAAGGGCATGCTCCCCAAGAACTCGCTGGGCCGTCAGATGCTCTCGAAGCTGAAGGTCTACAAGGGTGACCAGCACCCGCACGGCGCGCAGCAGCCGCAGCCGTTCGAGATCACCCAGGTCGCGCAGTAAGTCCGGCCACCCCCTAAGACTGAACAGAATCTGAGGAGAATCGTGGCCGAGACCACTGCCGAGCAGCCGCTCGAAGAGCTTGACATCGACAGCTACACCACCGAGTCCGAGGTCCCCGTCGAGGGCGAGTACACCTCGGAGTCCCTGGCCTCCCGCTTCGGCGAGCCCCAGCCGGCCGCCGGTCTGGGCCGCCGCAAGGAGGCCATCGCCCGCGTCCGGATCGTTCCGGGCACCGGCAAGTGGAAGATCAACGGTCGCACCCTCGAGGACTACTTCCCGAACAAGGTGCACCAGCAGGAAGTCAACGAGCCGTTCAAGGTTCTCGAGCTCGAGGGCCGTTACGACGTCATCGCCCGCATCTCCGGTGGCGGTGTCTCCGGTCAGGCCGGTGCGCTCCGTCTCGGTGTCGCCCGTGCGCTGAACGAGGCGGACGTCGACAACAACCGCGGTCCGCTGAAGAAGGCCGGCTTCCTGCGCCGCGACGACCGCGCGGTCGAGCGGAAGAAGGCCGGTCTGAAGAAGGCCCGCAAGGCTCCGCAGTACAGCAAGCGCTAATCGCAGCTGCCTGCTCGTACTCCGAACGCCCCGGCGGCACGCCACTGTGCCGCCGGGGCGTTCGTTTATCGCATGCCATGGGCGTATAACGGCACAAGACGCTCAAAGGCTTGTGTGATCGGATGGCCCGGCGCTGTGTGTCCGGGGCCCGGGAGCCGTGTGGGCCGCGTTCGGGCGCGGCTTCCGGAACTGACGCTTCCTCAGGAGGACAAGTGGGACGACTCTTCGGCACGGACGGCGTGCGCGGTGTCGCCAACGCGGATCTGACGGCCGAGCTGGCGCTCGGGCTGTCCGTCGCGGCGGCCCACGTACTGGCCGAGGCGGGCACCTTCGCAGGCCACCGGCCGACCGCGGTGGTCGGGCGTGACCCGCGTGCGTCCGGGGAGTTCCTGGAGGCGGCCGTGGTCGCGGGCCTGGCCAGCGCGGGCGTGGACGTGCTGCGCGTCGGCGTGCTGCCCACCCCGGCGGTGGCGTATCTCACCGGGGCCCTCGGTGCCGATCTGGGCGTCATGCTCTCCGCCAGCCACAACGCCATGCCCGACAACGGCATCAAGTTCTTCGCGCGGGGCGGCCACAAACTCCCCGACGACATCGAGGACCGTATCGAGGCCGTCTACGAGGAGCACCGCACCGGTGCGCCGTGGGACCGGCCGACGGGTGCCGGCGTGGGCCGGGTGCGGTCGTACGACGAGGGCGCGGACCAGTACGTCGAGCACCTGCTGAGTGTGCTGCCGAACCGGCTGGACGGGCTGAGGATCGTGCTCGACGAGGCGCACGGCGCGGCGTCCCGGGTGTCCCCGGAGGCGTTCACGCGGGCCGGCGCCGAGGTGATCACGATCGGCGCCGAGCCGGACGGGCTGAACATCAACGACGGGTGCGGGTCGACGCATCTGGCGCCGCTGAAGGCCGCGGTCGTGGAGCACGGGGCGGACTTGGGCATCGCGCACGACGGGGACGCCGACCGCTGCCTCGCCGTGGACCACACCGGTGAGGAGGTCGACGGCGACCAGATCCTCGCCGTGCTGGCGCTCGCGATGCGCGAGCGGCAGGTGCTGCGGTCCGACACCGTCGTCGCCACCGTCATGTCCAACCTGGGCTTCAAGCTGGCCCTGGAGCGCGAGGGCATCCGGCTCGTGCAGACGGCGGTCGGCGACCGGTATGTGCTGGAGGAGATGAAGGAGCACGGCTTCGCCCTCGGCGGCGAGCAGTCCGGGCACGTGATCATCCTCGACCACGCCACCACCGGTGACGGCACGCTGACCGGGCTGCTGCTGGCCGCGCGGGTCGCCCAGAGCGGGCGGTCGCTGCGGGAGCTGGCGTCCGTGATGGAGCGGCTGCCGCAGGTGCTGATCAATGTGCCGGACGTGGACAAGTCCCGGGTCGCCAGCTCCGGGGACGTCGCCGCCGCGGTCGCCGAGGCCGAGCGGGAACTGGGGGCGACCGGGCGGGTGCTGCTGCGGCCGTCGGGGACCGAGCCGCTGGTGCGGGTGATGGTCGAGGCGGCGGACATCGAGCAGGCGCGGACGGTCGCGGGGCGGCTGGCCGACGCGGTGAAGTCCGCGCTGGGGTAGTTCCCCGCCGCCCGGTTCGGGTGTGGGGTGCCGTGCGTCGCGGGCTGCGACCGGTTCGTGGTGGGTCGCGCCCGCGCGGCGGAGCCGCATACCGGACGGAGCCCCGCGCCCCGCGCCCCTCTGCACTAGGGCGCGCTCGTCTTGCGGACCTTCTTCGACCACAGGGCCTTCTGGACCAGCAGGGTCAGGGTGCCGGCCAGGATGATGCCCAGGAGGTTCAGCAGGAGCTGTTCCGAGGAGCCCCAGGCCTGGCGGTACTGGTCGTAGCTGAAGGCGACGGCCGCGTTGGCGGCGGCCGGGACCGTGGTGACCGAGATGGCGACGCCGACCAGGGCGCCGGACTTCGCCGAGGTCAGCGACAGGGTGCCGGCGCAGCCCGCCAAGACCGCCACGACGAAGGAGAACCAGTCGGGGCGGTAGATGAAGTTGGTGTTGGGGCGTTCGGCCTTCAGGGCCTGCTCGCTGAACAGGTCGACGGAGTCCATGAAGTAGCTGAAGCCGACCGTGACCACCATCGCCACGGCGAAGCCGGCCAGCAGGGCGGTCAGGGAGCGCAGGGCGAGGCGGGGCCGGCGCTGGACGAGGGCCGTGCAGAAACCGGCCAGCGGGCCGAACTCCGGGCCCACCGCCATCGCGCCCACGATCAGGATCGCGTTGTCGAGGACCACACCGCAGGCCGCGATCATCGTGGCCAGGGTGATGAACGCGAGATAGGTGACGGAGAGGGTCGACTCCTCGTGCGTCGCCTCGGTGAGCTGGTCCCAGACCACCGCGTCGGCGGCCTCGCCGGGAGCGTCCCGCTCGGCCTTCTCGGCGTGCCGGGACAGTGTCAGGTCGATGTTCTCGGCCGTGATCGAACCGCACTCGTCGAGGTCGAACACCCGCAGGGCATCGATGAGTTCGTCCGTGGCCTCACGGGCGACGTCGCACATCACGACATCGCCGGCCGGGTCGCGGGCGGCGCCCGGCAGGACGACCAGATGCGTGGCGCCGACCGTCTTCTCGATCACGCGGACCACGGCGTCGGTCCTCTCGGCCGGGGTGATCAGGCGCAGATGCAGCATGGGCCCTTTCTAACAGGCCCTTCTCACGGCTGTGCGAGCTTGTCCGAAGGCTGTCACAGCTTGCGCAGGCTGAGGCGCTGCACCTTGTGGTCCGGGCCCTTGCGCACGACCAGGGTGGCGCGGCCGCGGGTCGGGGCGATGTTCTCCACCAGATTGGGCTTGTTGATGGTGCGCCACATCGTGCGGGCGTAGTCCAGGGCCTCCTGCTCCGACACCTGGGTGTACTTGCGGAAGTAGGACGAGGGGTTCTGGAAGGCGGTCTCGCGCAGCTTGCGGAACCGGCTGAGGTACCAGCGCTCGATGTCCTCGGCGCGGGCGTCGACGTACACGCTGAAGTCGAAGTAGTCGGCGAGGCCGACGCGGGTGCGGCCGTCCTTGCCGGGCAGGGCGGGCTGGAGGACGTTCAGGCCCTCGACGATCAGGATGTCGGGGCGGCGTACGACCAGGCGCTCGCCGGGCACGATGTCGTAGATCAGGTGGGAGTAGACGGGGGCGGAGACCTCGTCCTTGCCGGCCTTGATGTCGGCGACGAAACGGGTCAGGGCGCGGCGGTCGTAGGACTCGGGGAAGCCCTTGCGGGACATCAGGCCGCGGGCCTGGAGCTCCTTGGTGGGCAGCAGGAAGCCGTCGGTGGTGACCAGTTCGACGCGCGGGTGCTCCGGCCAGCGGGAGAGCAGGGCCTGGAGCAGGCGGGCGACCGTGGACTTGCCGACGGCGACCGAGCCGGCCACCCCTATCACGAAGGGCGTGCCGGACTGCGAGCCCTGTTCCCCGAGAAAGGTGTTGAGCGCGCCGCGCAGGCCGTCGGTGGCGCCGACGTAGAGGTTGAGCAGCCGGGACAGCGGGAGGTAGATGTCCCGGACCTCGTCGAGGTCGATGACGTCGCCCAGACCGCGCAGCTTCTCGACCTCCTCCGCGGTGAGCGGCAGCGGCGTCTTGTCGCGCAGCGCGCTCCACTCGGCGCGGGTGAGGTCGACGTAGGGAGTCGCCTCCGGGCGGGGCCGGTGGGCGCTCCGGGGCATCGGGGAGACCGGAGAGATCACAGTCCATTGTTACGGGAGTACGAACAGAGGGTGAGGTGGGATCCGTCACGCGCGGGGAGGGGCGTCGGCGGGGGCGGCGGGATAGGGAGGAATCGGGACGAACGGGGGAATGTCAGTGGCGTGCGTCACAGTTGTGGGAGAGGTGGGCCAGCCGGGTCCACCGACCCCGAAGGGGTGACCCATGACGGATGCGACGACGTATGCGATAGAGGCGGAAGGCCTGGTCAAACGGTTCAAGGAGACGGAGGCGCTGGCCGGTGTCGATCTGGCCGCCCGCAAGGGCACGGTGCTCGGGCTGCTGGGTCCCAACGGCGCCGGGAAGACCACCGCGGTGCGGATCTTCGCCACCCTGCTGCGGCCGGACGGCGGGACGGCCCGGGTGGCCGGGCACGACGTGGTCCGGGAGGCCGGGGTGGTGCGGGCCACGGTCGGCCTGACCGGGCAGTACGCCGCGGTGGACGAGAACCTGACCGGCACGGAGAACCTGCTGCTCATCGGGCGTCTGCTGGGGCTGCCGCGGCGGGACGCGAAGGCGAGGGCGGCGGAGCTGCTGGAGCGTTTCCGGCTGACGTACGCGGGCGGGCGGGCCGTGAAGACCTACTCGGGCGGGATGCGGCGCCGCCTCGACCTCGCGGCCAGTCTCGTGGGGCGGCCCGGCATCCTCTTCCTCGACGAGCCGACCACCGGCCTCGACCCGCACAGCCGCGGTGAGCTGTGGGACATGCTGCGCGGGCTGGTCGCGGACGGCGCCACGGCGCTGCTGACCACGCAGTATCTGAACGAGGCGGATGTGCTGGCCGACGACATCGTGGTGATCGACAAGGGCCGGGTGATCGCCGAAGGCACCCCCGACCAGCTGAAGTCGCAGGTCGGAGGGCAGGTGCTGGAGCTGCGGCCGGTCCTCGGGCAGGACCTCGCGCGGGCGCACGCCCTGGTGGCGGGGGCGGCCGGGCCGCAGGCCCGGATCGAGGGCGAGACGATCACCGCCCCGGTGAAGGACCCCGAGCTGATGCCGGCCGTCGTACGCGCCCTGGACCGCGAGGGCATCGCGGTCAGCGAGCTGGCGCTGCGCCGCTCCTCCCTCGACGAGGTGTTCCTGGCCCTGACCGGCCACCGCGCGGAGCCGGTCGCCCGCGGGGGCGAGGGCGGCGCGTCGGCGGGCGAGGGCGGCGCGTCGGCGGGGGAGGGCGAGGGCGCTGTCGGCGCGGCCGGCGGGGGCGGCCGGGACGGCAGGGACGTCGGGGACGGCAGGGACGTCGGGGACGGCGCGGACGTCGGGGACGGTGAGATCGAGGACGCGGAGGTGACCGCGCGCGAGGACGAGGGCGCCGCCGGCCGGGAGGAAGGGAACGCGCCGCGGAAGGCGGTGACGCGGCCATGACCGCCACGACGGCCGCCACCGGGACCGTCCCGGCCCCGCCGGTCAGCGCCTCCGGGCGGGTGCGTCCCCTCGCCGCGCTGCGGCAGACGTTCACGATGGCCTGGCGCAGCCTGGTCGCCGTGAAGCACAACCCGCTCGAACTGGTCGACTACAGCATCACGCCGATCATGTTCGTGTTCCTCTTCACCTATGTGCTGGGCGGTCAGATGGCCGGCTCCCCCGACGCGTATCTGAAGTACGCGCTGCCCGGGATCATCGTGCAGAACACGCTGTTCATGACGATGTACACGGCGATGGCGCTCAACACCGACCTCACCAAGGGCGTCTTCGACCGGCTGCGCAGCCTGCCGATCGCCCGTTCCGCCCCGCTGATCGGACGGATCACCGCGGATCTCGCCAAGCACGTCTGGGCCATGCTGCTGATGATCGGCCTCGGGCTGCTGCTCGGCTTCCGGGTCACCGGAGGGCTCGACGGGTTCCTGCTCGGCACGGTGCTGCTGGTGGTGTTCGCCGCGGCCGTGTCGTGGAGCGCGGTGCTGATCGGGATGCTCGCCGGGGACGCGGAGAAGGTGCAGGCCTTCGGCTTCACCCTGATCTTCCCGATCACCTTCACCAGCAGTGCGTTCGTCGTGGTCGACACCATGCCGGGCTGGCTCCAGGCGTTCAGCGACGTCAATCCGGTCACCCACCTGTCCGACGCCTTCCGCGGATTGCTGCTGGGCGGGCCGGTGGCGGAGCCGGTGCTGTGGTCGCTGGTCTGGGCGGCGGGCATCGCGCTGGTGTTCTATCCGCTGGCCATGCGGGCGTATCGGGCGAAGACGTGAGGGGGCGTCAAGACGGCTGTGCAGCACGGGGCGAGCCGAAGCCGGCGCGGCCCCTCGCAGGGAAGAGGTCAGGCCAGCGGATACCGGAACGGACCCGCGACGCCCTCGAAGGCTTCGAGGGTGATCTCCGGGACGAAGACGGAGTCGTCCGCCATGCCCTCGGGCAGGTGTGCACGCATGTCCTCGCGGCACAGGAACGTGCCGCCGGGGACCAGGATGCCCGCACCGAGCCGGTCCGCCAGTGCGATGACGGTCTTCCACACCTCCCCGGCCTGCGGCCGCTCCACCCCGACGAAGTGCTCGTGGACGCCGACCTCGGCCTCGCTGCCGTCCGCGGCGCGGATCCAGAACTCCACACCGTCGTCGGACACCTTCTCCGGCGCGGCGAGCAGCGGCGAGAGGAGCGCCCGGACCACGTCCGGGTCGGGCGCCGCCGGCTCGGCGCGCGAGAACCTGTAGAGACTCAGGGTGTAGCTCATCGCGCCTGCCTCCCTCGTCCGGACGCGCACGCGACCGCACATGACCGCACCTGACGGCGCATGACGGTGCACGTGACCGCCTTGACGTTACGCCAGCGCGAAGGGCGTCCGCATGCGGCCGGACACCCGGTGGCGTTTGCGTGTGGCGTCTGCGTACCCCCGCGGGAATTTCCGATTTCGGGCAGGGGAAGGCGGGTTCGGCGGGTGGAACGGCCGTAGGCTGCCGGGCATGTGCGGAATCGTGGGATACGTGGGGTCGCAGTCGGCGCTCGATGTCGTGATGGCCGGGCTGAAGCGGCTGGAGTACCGGGGATACGACTCGGCCGGGGTCGCCGTGCTCGCGGACGGCGGGCTGGCGGCGGCGAAGCGGGCCGGGAAACTGGTCAATCTGGAGAAGGAGCTGTCGGAGCGGCCGCTGCCGGCCGGCTCCACCGGCATCGGGCACACCCGGTGGGCCACGCACGGCGGCCCGACCGACGCCAACGCCCACCCGCACCTCGACAACGCGGGCCGGGTCGCCGTCGTCCACAACGGCATCATCGAGAACTTCGCCGAACTGCGCGCCGAGCTGGCCGAGCGCGGGCACGAACTGGCCTCCGAGACCGACACCGAGGTCGTCGCCCATCTGCTCGCCGAGGAGTTCTCCTCCTGCGCGGACCTCGCCGAGGCGATGCGGCTGGTGTGCCGGCGGCTGGAGGGCGCGTTCACGCTGGTCGCGGTGCACGCCGACGAGCCGGACGTGGTGGTCGGCGCCCGCCGCAACTCGCCGCTGGTCGTCGGCGTCGGCGAGGACGAGGCCTTCCTCGCCTCCGACGTCGCCGCGTTCATCGCCCACACCCGCGACGCCGTCGAACTCGGCCAGGACCAGGTCGTCGAGCTGCGCCGGGACGGCGTGACCATCACCGGCTTCGACGGCCGCCCCGCCGACGTGCGCTCCTACCACGTCGACTGGGACGCCTCCGCCGCCGAGAAGGGCGGCTACGACTACTTCATGCTCAAGGAGATCGCCGAACAGCCCAAGGCGGTCGCCGACACCCTCCTCGGGCGCATCGACGCCGCCGGCTCGCTCACCCTGGACGAGGTGCGCATCCCGGCGAGCGTGCTGCGCGAGGTCGACAAGGTCGTCATCGTCGCCTGCGGTACGGCCTTCCACGCCGGGCTCATCGCCAAGTACGCCATCGAGCACTGGACGCGGATCCCCTGCGAGGTGGAGCTGGCCAGCGAGTTCCGCTACCGCGACCCGATCCTCGACCCGCAGACCCTGGTCATCGCCATCTCCCAGTCCGGCGAGACCATGGACACCCTGATGGCCCTGCGCCACGCCCGCGAGCAGGGCTCCAAGGTGCTCGCCATCTGCAACACCAACGGCTCCACCATCCCGCGCGAGTCCGACGCCGTGCTCTACACGCACGCCGGACCGGAGGTCGCCGTCGCGTCGACGAAGGCGTTCCTGACCCAGCTGGTCGCCTGCTATCTGGTCGCCCTCTACCTGGGCCAGGTGCGCGGCACCAAGTGGGGCGACGAGATCCGCGGCGTCGTGCGGGAGCTGTCCGAGGTCTCCGGCGCGGTCGAGCGGGTGCTGGAGACCATGGAGCCGGTGCGCGAACTGGCCCGCACCCTCGCGCACAAGGACACCGTGCTGTTCCTGGGCCGCCACGTGGGCTACCCGGTGGCCCTGGAAGGCGCCCTCAAGCTCAAGGAACTCGCCTACATGCACGCCGAGGGCTTCGCGGCCGGCGAGCTGAAGCACGGGCCGATCGCGCTGATCGAGGAGGACCTGCCGGTGGTCGTGGTCGTGCCGTCGCCGCGCGGACGGTCCGTGCTGCACGACAAGATCGTCTCCAACATCCAGGAGATCCGCGCCCGCGGCGCCCGCACCATCGTGATCGCCGAGGAGGGCGACGAGGCGGTCGTCCCGTACGCCGACCACCTCATCAGCGTCCCCGCCACGCCCACCCTGCTCCAGCCGCTGGTCGCGACCGTGCCGCTGCAGGTCTTCGCCTGCGAGCTGGCGACCGCCCGCGGCAACGAGGTCGACCAGCCGCGCAACCTGGCGAAGTCGGTCACCGTGGAGTAGCCGCGGGCCACCGGGCGAGCCGGTCCCAGGGCCCGCCCGGGTCAGTGGCCCCTGCGCCGCGGCTCCCGCAGCAGCTTCCAGCTCACGAACAGCAGCGGCAGCTCCAGCCCCCAGATGCCGACCACCGCGTCCCACTCGGGACGCGCGGCACCGGCCTCGTCGACGGTGACGAGCAGACACAGCAGCCCCCACACCACCGTGAGGGCGGCGGCGACCAGGAACCCGGTCTGCCACGCCCAGGCGGCCGCCCCGCGGCGCCGGGGCGCGCGGCCGGAGCCCTTCGGGCGCTCGCTCGGGCGGGGGATGTCCTCCGGGTCCCGGGCCGGGAGCCGGACCACCGCACTCGCCGGCACGGCCGCGTCGATCGCCGCGATGCGGTCGGGTCCGACACCCCGGTAGAGGGTCGGTTCCACCGACACGCAGAAGCCGTCGTGCCCGGTCAGGCTGCGGGCCCCGTCGGGCCGCGCGGACATCGCCGCGACGGCGTCGTACCGGACGGTCACCGGCCCGCCCGGGGTCAGCAGGCTGACGCCCTCCGCGCCCATCACCAGGGTGACCCGCTCGTCCTCCAGGGAGGCGTGCCGGCTGCCGGTCACGGCGTGCGCCGAGTACTGCGGGGCGAGGGTGAAGCCCGCCCAGTCGGCGCCCCGCCCCGGCACCTGGAGCAGTCCGGAGTCCCACGCCTCGCGGGCCACCTCGCGCAGATCGCCGACGGTGACCGCCGCCAGCTCGGCCCGGTGCTGGTCGGGGGAGAGGATCCGGTGGCCGAGCAGCAGGCTCAGCGCGTACGACGGCAGGGCGGCCGCGCCGAGGTCCGGCACGTCGTACATCTTCAGGATCTTGCCGCGTACGGTGTCCAGCTCGGCCTGCTCGATCCGTCCCGCGCGCAGCCGCGCGAGCGTGTCGACGAACCCGCCGACGACGGCGTCCTGCTTCTGCGGCAGGGCGTCCGCGTACGCGGTCAGGGTCGCGAACCGGGCGTCGCGCGGGGAGTAGTCCGCCTCCGCCGTGTAGGAGTAGCCGCCCTCCTGGCGCAGGTCCTGGAAGAGGGCGCGGCCGAGGACGTCGGCGAAGACGGAGGCGGCGGTGGTGCGGCGCAGCACCGAGGTGAACACGACATGGCCGTCGTCGCCGTGGATGTACGCCGGGGTGACCGGCAGCGCGCTGGTCGCCGCGGGCGCCGGAATCCGGGTGCCGGCGGGGAGGGTGAGGTCCAGGCCCTCGGGGACCCGGTCGCTGGTGATCCACAGCACCGCGTTGTCCCGGGTGAACCGGGTCTGCGCCCAGTGCCGGACCTGGTCGGCGGTGAGGTTCCAGGTGCCCAGCTCGCGGTAGCTGGACAGGCCGTAGCCCTGCGCGCCGTACCGCCACAGCGGCATCTGGGAGTTGACGCCCTGGCCGCGCCCGGCGGCCTCGGTGCGCAGGATCTCCTTCTCGGTCTCCAGCCGGTCCAGCGGCAGATCGCGCAGGGACGCGCAGACGGCGTTCAGGTGCGCGACGACCTCCTGCTCGCTGCCGGTGACGTGGAAGAGGGTGTAGGTGTTGGCGGTGGCGCCGTTGTAGTGCAGGTCCGTCAGGCCCAGCCGGTGCAGCGCGAGATGCTCCACCAGGTGGGTGATGCCGCTGGTGGCGAGGGTCTCGTCGGCGCGGCCCACCCGGAAGAAGAGACCGGCGGTGATCTCGCCGCCCTGCGCCGGGGCGTAGAGGGTGGGGATGCCCTGGGTGGTGGTGTGCGCGACCAGCCCGGAGAGCACGTCGAGGCCCGCGGTGCCCGTGGCGCCCGTGGCGCCGCCGCCCGTGACGCCGGTGATGTCGGTGGTCATGTCTGCCGGCCCCTCAGCTCGTCGCCATCGCGGACTTGCGGTACTTCCTGAACGCGGCCTTCGGATCGGACAGATACGACCACGGGAAGTCGCTGGCCCGGTCGCCGAGGATCGCGAAGTGCCGCTGCGCGTCCTCGAAGTGGCCGCCGAGGGAGAACGCCATCGCGAACGCGCTGTGCGCGCCGATCCAGTGCCAGCCGGGCCGGTAGTCGGGGTGCAGCACCGACACCTGCGCGGCGAACCGCAGATCGTCGCGGACCGGCACGCCCCGCATGTACGCGCCCGCGTCGGGGCCGTCCAGCTCCAGCCAGCGCTCCAGGTGGGCGAGCGCGACCAGGGCACCGGTGTGCGCGCCGTCGGGCGCGGCCGTGGTGGCCTCGCGGGCGAAACCGTGCGCGGCGTCCCAGGAGCCGCCCCACTTCGGGCACAGCTGCTGGAGCAGCTGCGTCTGCGCCGGATAGTGGTGGGGGTGGTGGGCGCTGAGCCGGTCGTAGCGGCGGCGCGCCTCGGCCTGGCCGAGCTGGAGCCCGCGCGCGGTGATCAGCCGTACGGTCCAGGCGGGGGCGTACCACGGCGCTTGCGCGCACACCTCGATCAGGATCTGCTCGGCCTTGCGCAGCCACGCGTGGAACTGCGCGAACTGGTCCTGGGACACATGCTCGGCGCGCAGGTCGCTGCGGATGCCCCAGCCGATGCGGACGTACCGGTCGGCGAGCAGGGTGCGCGGCAGCGGATCGGCCGGGTGCTCGGCGGCGGCCCGCTCCAGCATCGTCTCGACGCCCTCCTCCTCGGCGAGCAGCCCGACGGCGAAGCTCACCTGCTCCGGCGAGTCCAGGGCGGCGAAGTACGCCCGTACGGCGTTCCAGTCGCCGCCGCGGGCGGCGGTGCGCAGCGGGAGGAGTCCGGGAAGGGTGTCGTACGGATCGAAGTACGGCCCCGTTCCGGGCACCGCGCCCGGTATGCCGCTGGTGGTCCTGCTCATTCCTCCGCCCCCTGGCTGTCGCCGGCAGCGCCGGGCGCGCGAACTGGCCCCCCAGGGCGCGCCGGCGTGTGTGTGAAGTCGCCGCAGGCTAGCAGCCCGGAAGGGGCGCGTCCGAGCTTAGGGTGCTGGGCATGAGCATCATCGGAGTCGGTATCGACGTCGCCGAGATCGACCGGTTCGCCGCGTCGCTGGAACGCACCCCCGGTCTGGCCCGGCGGCTGTTCCGGGACCGGGAAATGCTGCTGCCCAGCGGCGAACGCCGGGGCCCGGCCTCCCTCGCCGCCCGGTTCGCCGCGAAGGAGGCCGTCGCCAAGGCCCTGGGGGCCCCGCCCGGACTGCTCTGGACCGACGCCGAGGTCTACGTCGAGGACAGCGGCCGCCCCCGGCTGCGGGTCACCGGGACGGTCGCGGCCCGGGCGGCGGAACTCGGCGTGCGGTCCTGGCACGTGTCGCTCAGCCATGACGCGGGGGTGGCGTCCGCGGTGGTCATCGCGGAGGGCTGAGCGGGGGCGGGGCCGGGCCGGCGCGGAATCCGTGGCAGACGCGGGAATCCGTGTCCGCGCGGAACCCGTGTCAGCAGATGGACTGGGAGCTGTTGACCAGGGTGTTGTTGCGGAAGGTGGTGTTCTCGCCGCAAGGGCTCTCGCGAATCGCGGAGTTGGTCACCGTCAGGTTCTGGATGGTGATGTCCCGGTTGTTCGGGAACTCGGAGCGGGCCGCCAGCCGGATCTCGCCGCCGCCGGTGACGGTGCCGGACTGGGCGGCGAGGGTGACGTTGTAGCAGTTCTCCACGAGTACCGCGTTGTTGCCGGTGTTCGACAGCGTCACCCGGTCGATGACCGCGCCGCCGCTCTCGGAGACGCAGAACACGCCGCGCCCGCCGCCGCGCGCGACGACCTCCCCGACGCGGATGTTCACCGGGTACGAGCTGCCGATCCGGCCGTTGCGGTTGGCCATGCGGAAGGCGGCGTAACCGGTGCCCGTGCCCGCGTTCTCGGCGTCCACCCTGCCCACGGTCGCGTTGACGGTCTGGTTGAGCAGCAGCCCGGACTCGCCGACGTTGCGGGCGGTGACCGTGCCGACGGTGAGGCCGTCGACGCCGTACGTCTCCACCGCGTGGCTGGAGGCGCCGGAGACGTAGACGCTGTCGATGCGGACGTTGCGCGTCCACTGGCTGGTGTCGCCGCGGTTGTCGACACGCACGCCGAGCCCGGAGGACAGGCGCATGTCGATCTGGCCGAGGGTGGCGTTGGTGACGTTGCGCAGGAAGACGCCGTAGAGCGGGGTGCCGGTGACGTTGAGGTGCTGCACCTCGATGTCGCGGGTGCCGCGGGAGTAGACGGGGGCCTGGTCGCCGCTGCCGGTGCCGGTGACGTTGATGGTGCCGCAGACGTCGAGGACCGTGTAGCTGGGCAGGGAGATGCGGGAGCCGGCCGGCATCGACCCGGAGCCGCGCACCACCACCCGCTCCTTGGCGGTGCGCCCGGCGGTCAGGCTGTTCACGGCCGCCTGCACGGCCGCCCGCAGGTCCGTGCCGGTGTGCACGACCGTGCCGGAGCGGCGGACCGTCCACGTACTGCCGTTCAGCACGGCCTCGGCCTGGTAGGAGCCGTCACCGCAGGCGGCGGCCGCGCCGGTAGCCGCGTCGGTGGCGGCCGTGGCGCTCGGGGCGGACAGGGTGCCGGCGGTGGCGAGGAGGGCGGCGGCGCCGGTGGCGGCGAGGAGTGCGGCTCTGCGTCCCATGCGGGTGCGTCCTCTCGTCGAACCGATTCGACTGAATCGATTCATCCTGTGGGGGGCCGGGAGTGTGGCAAGGAGACGCCGGGGCGTCAATGGGTAAGGCGGGTACGGCGGGAAGGATGAGGCAGGAGATCCGGCGAAGCCCGGATCGAGGGCCGAGGGGCGAGCGACGGGAGACTCGGACGCATGCGGACTGCGTACGGCGTGGAGACGGTCAGGGCGGCGGAGCGGCGGCTGATGGCGCGGCTGCCCGGGGGAACACTCATGCAGCGGGCGGCGGCGGGCCTCGCCACCGCCTGCGCCCAGCTCCTCGGGCGGGTCTACGGCAGCCGGGTCGTGCTGCTGGTCGGCAGCGGCGACAACGGCGGCGACGCCCTCTACGCCGGGGCGCGCCTCGCCCGGCGCGGCGCGGGCGTCACCGCCGTGCTGCTCACGCCCGAGCGGGCGCACGCCGGAGGACTCGCCGCGCTGCGGCGGGCGGGCGGCGCGGTCGCGGACACGGCGGCGGCACAGGCGGCGATCGAGCGGGCCGACCTCGTCGTCGACGGGATCGTCGGCATCGGCGGCAAGGGCGGGCTGCGGCCGGAGGCCGTCCCGCTCGCCGAGGCGGCGGTACGGTCCCGGGCCGCCGTCGTCGCCGTGGACCTGCCGAGCGGCGTCGACGCGGACACCGGCGAGGTGCGGGGCGCGGCGCTGCGGGCCGATCTGACGGTGACCTTCGGGACGCACAAACCGGGGCTGCTGATCGACCCGGCGCGCGAGTACGCCGGGACGGTACGGCTCGTCGACATCGGACTCGGGCCCGAACTGCCCGCCGAACCCGAGCTGGAGGCGTTGCAGCACGCGGAGGTGGCGGCGCTGCTGCCGGTGCCGGCGGCGGAGAGCGACAAGTACCGGCGGGGGGTCGTCGGCGTGGCCGCCGGGTCCGCGCGCTACCCCGGCGCGGCGGTCCTCGCGGTCGCCGGCGCGCTGCGGGGCGGGGCCGGGGCCGTGCGCTACGTGGGACCGGCCGGGGACGCGGTCATCGCCCGCTTCCCCGAGACGCTGGTCTCCGACGCCGGGCCGAAGCGGGCCGGACGCGTCCAGGCCTGGGTGGTCGGGCCGGGCGCCGGGGACGACGCGGGGACGGTCGCCGAGGTGCTGGCCGCGGACGTGCCGGTGCTGATCGACGCGGACGGGCTGCGGCTGGCCGACGCCGGGGCGGTACGGGCCCGGAAGGCGCCGACGCTGATGACGCCGCACGCCGGTGAGGCGGCGGCGCTGCTCGGGGTGAGCCGCGAGGAGGTCGAGCGGGCGCGGCTGGCGGCGGTGCGGGAGCTGGCGGCGCGGTACGGGGCGGCCGTACTGCTGAAGGGGTCGACGACGCTCGTCGCCGGTGCGGGAGGCCGGGGGACGGTGCGGGTGAACCCGACCGGGACGCCGTGGCTGGCCACCGCCGGCAGCGGGGACGTGCTGTCCGGGCTGGCCGGGTCGCTGCTGGCGGCGGGGCTGTCGGCGGTCGACGCGGGCAGCGCCGGCGCGTATCTGCACGGGCTCGCCGGGCGGTTCGCGGCGGCGGGGGCGCCGGTGGGGGCGCGGG
Organism: Streptomyces sp. NPDC052687; assembly: GCF_040678395.1. Lineage (NCBI taxonomy): Bacteria > Bacillati > Actinomycetota > Actinomycetes > Kitasatosporales > Streptomycetaceae > Streptomyces > Streptomyces sp. NPDC052687. The sequence continues at coordinate 234,375 of NZ_JBFATR010000001.1, forward strand.
ACGTGGCGGAGGCGGTGCCCCGCGCCTGGCGGGACGTGTGCGGGGACGCCGGCTGAGCCGCGCGCGCCGGCGGGGTGCCTCCGCCGGGTTCTCCGCGTGCCGGCGGGGTGCCTTCAACGGGCTCTGCGCGTGCCGGCGGTGCGCCTTCATCGGCTCTCCGCGTGCCGGCCTGGCGCCTCCGCCGGGCTCTGCGCGTGCCGTTGGGGTGCCTCCGCCGGGCTCTGCGCGTGCCGGCGGGGTGCCTCCGCCGGGTTCTCCGCGTGCCGGCGGGGTGTCTTCAAGGGCTCTGCGCGTGCCGGCGGGGTGTCTCTACCGGGCTCTGCGGTGCGGCGGGAGGCCCGTTCCGCACTGGGCCCAACGAGTGACCTGAGAGCGGGACCCGGTCCGGGGCGTCGGGCCCTGGGTATCCCTGACCGGGTGATCAGCGGAAACGTTGCCGCCCGCGCCGCCCGCGCCGCCGCCCTCGCTCTCGTGGCCGCGGCGCTGCTGCCCGTCGGCGCCGGCTGGGCCGCCCCCGAGCCCCCGGACCCCGCGACGGACACCGCGGGGCAGCTGGTGCCCGGGGTGTACCAGCCGGGGCCCGTGGACACACCCGACCAGGTGCTGGCGCCGCAGGTCCATCAGCCGTCGGTGGCGGAGGACGCGCTGGAGCCGAGTGACGCGCCGCAGGAGGCGTACGCGCTCGTCGAGTACGTGCCGCTGGCGGACGCGGTGGGGCGGGTGGCGTGCAGCGCGCACACGGGCCCGTACCAGCGCGAGGTCGAGACCTGGCTGGAGCTGACGGTCGACGGGGAGCAGTCGGCGGCCGACTGCGAGGCGATCCGGGCATTCCAGGCGGAGCACGGCATCAAGCCGGCCATCGGGTTCGCCGGACCGGTGACCTGGTCCCACATGCGGTTCCTCGCCGTGCGGGACAACCCCAACGCGGCCGGGAAGTGCCCGGTGCGCACCGGCCGGGTCGCCTGTGTCGACCTCGACCGGCAGCTCACCTGGGTGCAGCAGGGCGAGAAGGTCCTCTTCGGACCCGTGCCCGTCCGCAGCGGACGGGCGGCGTACCCGACCCGCACCGGCACGCACACGGTCTACTGGCGCCACAAGAATTACGCCTCGCCCCTCTACAACACACCCATGCCGTACGCACAGTTCTTCAGCGGCGCCCAGGCCTTCCACGCGGTGTACGACACCATCCACACCACGGTCGGGTCCATGGGCTGCGTCAATCTGCGCCTCGGTGACGCGCGCAGGCTGTGGGACGTGCTGAGGACGGGCGACCAGGTGCACGTCTGGGGACGCAGGCCGGGCTAGGGAGTGGCCGCGGTCGCCATGGCCGTCCGGGCCCTCTGAGACACTGGGCGCGATGAGTACGACTGCACATCTGCCGACCGCCCCGCTGCGCGCCCGCGCCGAGATCGATCTGGCCGCGCTCCGCGCCAATGTGCGGGCCCTGCGTGCCCACGCCCCGGGCGCGGCCCTGATGGCCGTGGTGAAGTCCGAGGCGTACGGCCACGGGGCGGTGCCGTGCGCCCGTGCGGCCGTGGCGGCGGGGGCGACCTGGCTGGGCACCGCCACGCCGGAGGAGGCGCTGGTGCTGCGCGCGTCCGGCGCCGTGCCCGCGGACGTGCGGATCCTGTGCTGGCTGTGGACGCCGGGCGGGCCGTGGCGGGAGGCCATCGAGGCCGACGTCGACGTGTCCGTCAGCGGCATGTGGGCGCTGCGCGAGGTCACCGAGGCCGCGAGGATCGCGGGCCGCCCGGCGCGCGTGCAGCTGAAGGCGGACACCGGGCTCGGACGGGGCGGCTGCCAGCCCGGCGGGGACTGGGCGGAACTGGTCGGCGCCGCGCTCGCGGCCGAACGCGACGGCCTGCTGCGGATCACCGGCCTGTGGTCGCACTTCGCCTGCGCCGACGAGCCCGGCCACCCCTCCATCACCGCCCAGCTGGACCTGTTCCGGCGGATGCTGGCGTACGCGGAGGGCGAGGGCGTGCGCCCGGAGGTGCGGCACATCGCCAACTCGCCCGCCACGCTCACCCTCCCCGAGTCCCACTTCGACCTGGTCCGCACCGGCATCGCCCTGTACGGCATCTCGCCCAGCCCGGAGCTCGGCACCCCGGCGGACTTCGGACTGCGCCCGGTGATGACCCTGTCCGCCTCGCTGGCCCTGGTGAAGCAGGTCCCCGGCGGCCACGGGGTCAGCTACGGCCACCGGTACACCACGGCCGGCGAGACCACCCTCGGCCTCGTCCCGCTCGGCTACGCCGACGGCATCCCCCGGCACGCCTCGGGCACCGGCCCGGTGCTGGTCGGCGGAAAGTGGCGGACGGTCGCGGGGCGGATCGCGATGGACCAGTTCGTCGTGGACCTCGGCGGCGACGAGCCGGAACCGGGCGCGCGGGCGGTGCTGTTCGGGCCCGGCGACCGGGGCGAGCCGACCGCCGAGGACTGGGCGCAGGCGGCGGGCACCATCGCGTACGAGATCGTCACCCGCATCGGAACGCGTGTTCCCCGCGTCTATACCGACAGCGAGGCGCCGCAGAACGGCGACGGCGGCGAGCCGCCGAGGTGAAGGGGCGCCGGAACGGGTAACCGGTGAGCGGACCGGCCGGAGGCCCGCCGGCCGGTCCGCCGGCACGGCACGTCAGTGGGTCAGGAAGCAGTCGGTGAGCTGCGGCAGCCGGTCGGTTCGGCAGCGCGTACGTGGTGAGGAGCGGTAGGTGAGCGAGAGCAGCCCGAAGGCCGTCGCGGCCGTCGCGGACGCCGCGGCCGTCGTGTCCGCCACGGCGGCCGGGAACTGGCGCCGGGCGACCGGGTTCGCGGGCGCCGCGATAGGCGTGCTCGCCGCCGGGGCGGCCGCCGGGGTGGCGCTGGAGCGGATGACCGTCGGCCGCGACATGCGCCGCAAGGCCCGTCTCGCCCTGGACGCGACGGGACCGTACGGCGCCGTGCGCGGCACCCCCGGCAAGACGTACGCCGACGACGGCACCGAGCTGTACTACGAGGTCGACGACGTCGAGCCGGACACCGGCGCCGCCGTCGCCCCGCGCCGCCGCCGGCTCTTCGGCCGCAAGGCGCCCGCGCCCGTCACCGTCGTCTTCAGCCACGGCTACTGCCTCGGCCAGGACTCCTGGCACTTCCAGCGGGCCGCGCTGCGCGGGGTGGTGCGGACCGTGCACTGGGACCAGCGCAGCCACGGCCGCTCCGGGCGCGGGGTGGCCCAGCTGGAGCAGCGGGTGCCGGTCAGCATCGACCAGCTGGGGCGGGACCTGAAGGCCGTCATCGACGCCGCCGTCCCCGACGGCCCGATCGTGCTGGTCGGGCACTCCATGGGCGGCATGACGGTGATGGCGCTGGCCGACCAGTACCCGGAGCTGATCCGCGAGCGCGTGGTGGCCGTCGCGCTGGTCGGCACGTCCTCGGGGCAGCTCGGCGAGGTCAACTTCGGGCTGCCGGTCGCGGGGGTCAACGCGGTGCGCCGGGTGCTGCCGGGGGTGCTGCGGGCGCTGGGGCAGCGGGCCGAGCTGGTGGAGAAGGGGCGGCGGGCCACCGCCGACCTGTTCGCCGGGATCATCAAGCGCTACTCGTTCGCCTCCCGGGACGTCGACCCGGCCGTGGAGCGGTTCGCCGAGCGGATGATCGAGAGCACCCCCATCGACGTGGTCGCCGAGTTCTACCCGGCCTTCGCCGATCACGACAAGACCGAGGCGCTGGCGCACTTCGCGGGCCTGCCGGTGCTGGTGCTGGCGGGTGTGGAGGACCTGGTGACGCCCAGCCGGCACAGCGAGGCGATCGCCGATCTGCTGCCGGACGCCGAGCTGGTCCTGGTCCCGGACGCCGGGCATCTGGTGATGCTGGAACACCCGGAAGTGGTCACCGACCGGCTCGCCGACCTCCTCACCCGCGCGGGCGCCGTGCCCGCAGGGGCTACCGTGGGTGGCTATGGAAGCACCAGCGGCACCGCACGACCCGGCTGAGCGCGACTCCTCCGCGCGGCTCACCGTCACCTCCCCCGACCAGATGTACGAGCTGGGCCGCCGGCTCGCCAAGCTGCTGCGCGCCGGCGACCTGGTGATGCTCACCGGGGAGCTGGGCGCTGGCAAGACCACGCTCACCCGCGGCCTCGGCGAGGGGCTGGGGGTGCGCGGCGCGGTCACCTCACCGACGTTCGTGATCGCCCGCGTGCACCCCTCGCTCGGCGACGGCCCGCCCCTCGTCCACGTCGACGCCTACCGGCTGTCCGGCGGGCTGGACGAGATGGAGGACCTGGACCTCGACGTCTCGCTGTCCGACTCGGTGATCGTCGTGGAGTGGGGCGAGGGCAAGGTCGAGGAGCTGACCGAGGACCGGCTGCACGTCGTCATCCACCGGGCCGTCGGCGACACGACCGACGAGGTGCGGCACGTGACGCTGACCGGCGTCGGGGGGCGCTGGACGACGGCGGACCTGAACGCGCTGACGGCCTGAGGACAGCCGGGTCACAGGCCCCGGCACGCTGAACCGCCGATTCCGACAGGGTGTCGGGAAGATATTGCGCCGGGGCGGCCGGACGTGGTCACATGGTATCCCTCGCGTAGTTAGGTCTACCTAACCACGTCCGCCCCCAGGTTCCCAGGAGGCGTCCATGCCGGTCCCGGAACGAGACGAGACCCCGCGCGTGGCCCCCGCGGTCTCCATGCGCGATCTGCTGGCGTCCTGCGCGGCGGCGAGTGCCGTCTCCACGCCGCCCCGCCCGGCGCCGTCCGCCGAGCCCCGCCGCCCGGAACCCGAACGGGTGAGCGAGCACCGCGAAGCCGCGTAGTCCGCCCGACCGGGTGCCGCCCCGTTCGGCCGGGACACCCCCTAGCGGATGACGACGACCTTCTGGCCGATCGTCGCGAACTCCCACATGGCGTTGCCGTCCACGCGGGACTGGCGGATGCCGCCGGTGCGGCTGCGCGGGTCGGGCGACGGCGTGGAGCCGTCCACCGCCGCGCTGAAGCCGATGGTCACGCCGTCGACCCCGGCGAAGCGGACGACGTGCTCGATGGGCGTGCCGTCGGAGCCGGTGATGCGCTTGGAGCGGGACGTGACCGCGTAGACGCCGGGCGACGGGTCGACCGTGCTCGGCATGACCGGGAACGTGCGCAGCACCCTGTTCGCGGGGTCGACCAGCCACACCCGGTCGTCGTCCAGCGAGTACACCACCCGCTCCCCGGCCCCGGAGCCGCCCGGCAGCGCGGTGGGGTGGCGCTTGTCCCGCGGCGCCTTCGTCACCGCCGCCACCGGCGTGCCGGCGGCCTGCGGATGGGCCAGCTCCTCCGGGACGTTCGCCGACGCCTGATAGGCGAGGTACCCGACCGTCACCATCGCCGCCGCCGTCAGCCCGGTGACGAATCCGGCGCTGCTGCTGGCCACGGGCGCCCACCTCCGCGTCGTATGTCCACAAGAATCCAAAGACGTACCGTAATGGGAGGTGACGGTAGCAGCCGGGCGGCGGAGGAACCGGTACTTCCGACACGGGGCCCGGGGAGCCGTAGGCTGTTGGCGTGCTCTTGCTCGCTCTGGATACCGCCACCCCCGCCGTCACCGTCGCCCTGCACGACGGCACGGACGTCATCGCCTCGTCCAGCCAGGTGGACGCGCGCCGGCACGGCGAGTTGCTGCTGCCCGCCGTCGACCGGGTGCTCACCGAGGCCGGGCTCAAGCTCGACGCCGTCACCGGCATCGTCGTGGGCACCGGACCCGGCCCGTACACCGGGCTGCGCGTCGGCCTGATGACCGCCGACACCTTCGGCCTCGCCCTCGGCGTCCCCGTGCACGGTGTGTGCACCCTCGACGGCCTCGCCTGGGCCACCGACCTGGAAGGCCCCTTCGTCGTGGCGACCGACGCCCGCCGCAAGGAGGTCTACTGGGCGCGGTACGCCGACTCCCGCACCCGGGTCACCGACCCGGCCGTCGACCGGCCCGCCGACATCGCCGAGCAGGTCAAGGGCCTGCCCGCGGTCGGCGCCGGAGCGCTGCTGTACCCGGACGTCTTCCCCAGCGCGCACGAGCCCGAGCACGTCTCCGCGGCCGCGCTCGCCTCGCTGGCCGCACGGAAGCTGGCGGCGGGCGAGGAGCTGTCCGCGCCGCGCCCCCTCTACCTGCGCCGCCCCGACGCGCAGGTCCCGAAGAACTACAAGGTGGTCACCCCCAAGTGACCGGCACCCCGACCCCCCGACTGCGCGAGATGCGCTGGTGGGACATCGACCCCGTACTCGAACTGGAGCGCAACCTCTTCCCCGAGGACGCCTGGTCGCGGGGCATGTTCTGGTCCGAGCTGGCCCACGCCCGCGGGCCCGAGGCGACCCGGCGCTACCTCGTCGCCGAGGCCCCGCAGGACCCCGGAAACGGCACGGAGCACGGCGCTGGCACGGAGCACGGCGCCGGGCAGGACGCCAAGGCGCGCGACGGCGGACGGATCGTCGGCTACGCCGGGCTCGCCTGCGCCGGCGAGACCGCCGACGTGCAGACCATCGCCGTCGCCCGCGACCACTGGGGCACCGGGCTCGGCGCCCGCCTGCTGACCGAACTCCTGCGGGCCGCGACCGCGTTCGAGTGCGCCGAGGTGATGCTGGAGTGCCGGGTGGACAACGTGCGCGCCCAGAAGCTGTACGAGCGCTTCGGCTTCGAGCCGATCGGCTTCCGGCGCGGCTACTACCAGCCCGGCAACATCGACGCCCTGGTGATGCGCCTGACCACCCTGCCTGACAGCGGCCCCGCCGCGGGCGCCACCTCCGTACAAGGAACCGAGATCAATGACTGACGAACCTCTCGTCCTCGGCATCGAGACCTCCTGCGACGAGACCGGCGTCGGCATCGTCCGCGGCACCACCCTGCTCGCCGACGCCGTCGCCTCCAGCGTCGACGAGCACGCCCGCTTCGGCGGCGTCGTCCCCGAGGTCGCCTCCCGCGCCCACCTGGAGGCGATGGTGCCCACCATCGACCGCGCCCTGAAGGAGGCCGGGGTCAGCGCCAAGGACCTCGACGGCATCGCCGTCACCGCCGGTCCCGGCCTCGCGGGCGCCCTCCTCGTCGGCGTCTCCGCGGCCAAGGCGTACGCCTACGCCCTCGGCAAGCCGCTGTACGGCGTCAACCACCTGGCCTCGCACATCTGCGTCGACCAGCTGGAGCACGGCCCGCTGCCCGAGCCGACGATGGCGCTGCTGGTCTCCGGCGGCCACTCCTCGCTGCTGCTGTCCTCCGACATCACCTCCGACGTCCGCCCGATGGGCGCCACCATCGACGACGCGGCCGGCGAGGCCTTCGACAAGATCGCCCGCGTGCTGAACCTGGGCTTTCCCGGCGGCCCCGTCATCGACCGGTACGCCCGCGAGGGCGACCCGGAGGCGATCGCCTTCCCGCGCGGCCTCACCGGCCCGCGCGACCCGGCCTACGACTTCTCCTTCTCCGGCCTCAAGACGGCCGTGGCCCGCTGGATCGAGGCCAGGCGGGCGGCGGGCGAGGAGGTGCCGGTGCGGGACGTGGCGGCCTCCTTCCAGGAGGCGGTCGTCGACGTGCTCACCCGCAAGGCCGTACGGGCCTGCAAGGACGAGGGCGTCGACCACCTGATGATCGGCGGCGGCGTCGCCGCCAACTCGCGGCTGCGCGCGCTCGCCCAGGAGCGGTGCGAGAGGGCCGGGATCCGGCTGCGCGTGCCGCGGCCCAAGCTGTGCACGGACAACGGCGCGATGGTGGCCGCGCTGGGCGCCGAGATGGTCGCCCGGGGCCGGGCCGCCTCCGGCTGGGACCTGTCCGCGGACTCCTCGCTGCCGGTGACCGACCCGCACGTCCCCGGTCACCACCACGGCCACGACCACGTGCACGAGGTCAGCAAGGAGAACCTCTACTCGTGACGGTCGCGCTGATGTGGGAGGCGCGGGCGGTCCCCGGCCGGGGCGAGGAGCTGCTGCAGTGGGCCCGCGCCCAGCGGCTGGCCCCGGCCCCGCTGCGGCGGGAGACCTTCCGCGCCCCGCAGGACCGGGTGCTCGTCGTCACCTGGTGGGACGCCGCGTACGACGCCGGCCTGCCCGAACTGCCGGAACCCGCGGGCGACCTGGTCACCCGCGCGGTGCACCGGTGGCGGTTCGAGTCGGTGGACGTCTCCCCGGCCGGGGACTGAGCGTCAGCCGAGCGGCCGCACCCGGGTCTCGCAGCGCAGCACCCGGTCCGGGCCCAGCACCCGCTCCGGCCCGGTCAGGGTCAGCTCCGCGGTGTGCCGTACGTCCGCGCTGGACGCCGCGAGCCGCAGCTGGAGGGCGCCCGGCTCGACCACCCGGCGGCCGGTGCGGTCGGTGAAGGACGACAGCTCGGCGGGGAAGCGGAACGTCACGCGGGCCGCCTCACCCGGCTCCAGCGCGAGGCGCTGGTAGCCGACCAGGCGGACGTCCGGGCGGGTGACCCGGGCGACCGGGTCGTGCAGATACAGCTGGACGACCTCGGCGCCCGCGCGGTCCCCGGTGTTGCGGACGGTGACGGACAGGTCGTAGGAGCCGTCCGTGCCGATCTCCGGGGCGCCGCCGGTGACGTCCTCCCAGGCGAACGTGGTGTACGAGCGGCCGTGGCCGAAGGGGAACAGCGGGGTCGGGTCGAGGTTGCTGACCTCGCCCGCCAGGCCCAGCGGCGGCTGGAGGTACGTCCACGGCTGGCCGCCGGGGTCGCGGGGCACGCTCACCGGCAGCCGCCCGGACGGGTTGACCCGGCCCGACAGCACGCCCGCCACCGCCGGGCCGCCCTCCTCGCCGGGGAAGAAGGCCTGCACCACCGCGCCCAGCCGGCCGTCCCAGCGGCCGAGCGCGTAGGGGCGGCCGGTGAGCAGCACCAGCACGACCGGGACGCCGGTCTCCACCAGGGCGTCCAGCAGCTCCGCCTGCGCGCCGGGGAGCCGCAGGTCCAGCGCGTCGCAGCCCTCGCCGGAGGTGCCCCGCCCGAACAGGCCGGCCCGGTCGCCGAGCACCGCCACGCACACGTCGGCCTCGGCGGCGCGGGCCACCGCCTCCTCGAAGCCGGAGCGGTCCGGGTCGGAGGTGTCGCAGCCGCGGGCGTAGGTGACCTTCGCGTCGGGCAGCTCGCCGCGCAGCGCCTCCAGCAGGGTGGGGATCTCGATGCCCATGGGGACGTCGGGGTGCTGGACGCCCACATGGGAGGGGAAGGAGTAGCAGCCCAGCATGGCCAGCGGGTCGGCGGCGCGCGGGCCGACGACCGCGATCCGGGTGTCCGGGGACAGCGGCAGCAGGCCGTCCGGGTTGGACAGCAGGACCACCGACTCCTCCGCCAGCCGGCGGGCCAGGGCGCGGTTGGCCGCCGAGTCCAGGTCGATCGGGCCGGCCGGCTCGGGCGTCCAGTCCTCGTCGAGCAGGCCCAGCTCGCACTTCTGGGCCAGCACCCGGCGCACCGCGCGGTCGATCAGCTCCTCGGGCACCTCACCCGCCCGCACCGCGGCGGCCAGCGGCTCGCCGTAGCACTTGACCGTGGGCAGCTCCACGTCGATGCCCGCGGCGAGCGCCGCGTGGGCGGCCTGGGCGTCGGAGCCGGCGACCCGGTGCAGGCTCTGCAGGAAGTCGATCGCGAAGTAGTCGGCGACGACCGTGCCGGTGAAGCCCCACTCCTCGCGCAGCAGCTCGGTGAGCAGACCGGGGTCGGCCGAGGCGGGCACGCCGTCGGTCTCGGTGTACGCGGCCATCACCGAGCGGGCGCCGCCCTCGCGCAGCGCGTGCTCGAACGGCGGCAGGGTGACGTCCGCGAACTCCCGCACCCCGGCCCGCACCGGGGCCAGGTTGCGGGCGCCCGCCGAGGACGCGTACCCGGCGAAGTGCTTCAGCGTGGCCACGATGCCCGCCGACTCCAGGCCCCGCACATAGGCCGCGCCGACCGTGCCCACCAGGTACGGGTCCTCGCCGATGGTCTCCTCGACCCGGCCCCAGCGCAGATCCCGTACGACGTCCAGGACCGGCGCGAGGCCCTGGTGGACGCCGACCGAGCGCAGGTCGTGGCCGATGTGCCGGCCCATCTCCTCCACCAGCTCCGGGTCGAAGGAGGCGCCCCAGGCCAGCGGCACCGGATACGCGGTCGCGCCCCACGCGGTGAAGCCCGCCAGGCACTCCTCGTGCGCCATCGCCGGGATGCCGAACCGTCCGGCCTCGGCGATCCGGCGCTGGGCGCGGGCCAGTGAGCGGGCACCGACCTCCGGGTCGACGGGCGCGGTGCCGAACGGGCGGGTGAGCTGGCCCAGACCGTGGGTGATCAGCTCGTCCCACTCCTCGGCGGAGCGTTCGACCACCAGGTCGTGCTGGTGCGGGGCGACTCCGGCGCCGTCCGTGTCCGCGCCCACCCACACGCCGTACAGCTGAGCCGTCTTCTCCTCCAGGGTCATCCGGGAGAGCAGGTCCTCGACACGGGCGGCGGTGGGCAGGGCGGGGTCACGCCAGGGAGTGGACATGGAACTCCTGTCGGTAAGGGAGGTTCGGGAAGGCCGCTTCACTTGCCGCCCACGCCCATCAGGCCGCTCACCAGGGAGCGGCGGGCCACCAGGTAGACGGCGAAGATCGGGATGCCGGAGAGGACGACCGAGGCCAGCAGCGCGGGGACGTTGACCCCGAACTGGCTGACGTAGTTGAAGAGTCCGAGGGTGAGGACCCGGGGGCCGTCCGACTGGGTGAAGATCAGCGGGAAGAGGAAACCGTTCCAGGCCTGGAGCGCGGAGTAGATCACCACCGTGCTGATGCCGCCCTTGGCCAGCGGGATCACCAGCTGGAACAGCATCCGCAGCGAGGAGGCGCCGTCCAGGGCCATCGCCTCGTACAGCTCCTCCGAGATGTCCCGCAGGGTGCCGGTGAGGATCAGCACCGACACCGGCATCGCGAAGGCCGCCGTCGGCAGGATCACGGCGGGCAGGGTGTCGTACAGGCCCAGCTTGGCGATCAGCAGGTACAGCGGGACCACGACCGCCTGCGCCGGGATCGCCACGCCCAGCAGGAACAGCCGGAACGCGGCGCCCGACCAGCGATTTGCCGTGCGGACCGCGACGTACGCCAGCGGCACGGCGAGCACCAGGACCAGGCCGACCACCGCGACGGCGACGATCGCCGTGTTGGCGAGGAGATGACCGAAGCCGCTGTCCAGGACGGTGTTGTAGTTCTCGAGGGTCGGGTCGGACGGCGGCTTGAGCGGGTTGCCGTCCAGGGACTGGTCCTGGCGGGTCAGCGACGCCGAGATCATCGCGTACACCGGGATCAGGACGACGACCAGCCAGATCAGGGCGCCGGCGCCGGCGACCGGGTTGGGGCGCCGGGTCCAGTGCCGGCGGCGGGCCGCCGGCGCGGGGGAGCCGGCGGCGGGCTCCTTCCGGGTCCGGGCGGGACGCGGCAACGTATCGTGTGACACTCCGTCACATCCCTTCGCGGGTACTGCGCATGGAGCCGAAGCCGGTCAGCCGCACCAGCAGCAGGGAGAGCCCGGTGGCCGCCACGACCAGGAAGGACGCGATGGCGCTGGCGTAGCCGAAGTCGTACGACTTGAAGCCCGCCTCGTACATCAGGTACGGCAGGATCGCCGTGTCCGTGCCGGGGCCGCCCTTGGTGAGGATCAGGACCGTCTCGAAGTACGTCAGCGAACCGACGACGATCAGCACGCTGGAGGTGGTGATGGTGTGCCGCAGCTGCGGCAGGGTGATCGAGAAGAACTGGCGGTAGCGGCCGGCGCCGTCGATGGCCGCCGCCTGGTAGAGCACCGCCGGGATCTGGCGGGCGCCGCCCTGGTAGATCAGCGTGTGCAGCGGCATGAACTGCCAGCCGCCGACGAACACGATCGCGAGGAACGCGCCGCTGGAGGAGCCCAGGGTGTCCTTCTGGATGATGCCGAAGTTCGGGTCGAGCAGGGCGTAGAAGAGCACCGCGACGGCCGTCGAGGACAGCAGCAGCGGCACGAAGAAGATCGCGGACAGCACCGCGCGGTTGCGCTGCTTGCCCGCCGCCCAGACGCCCAGAAGCAGCGAGACGACCGTCTGGAAGAGCCAGGAGCAGACGGTGAGCAGGACCGTCAGCCACAGCGACTGGGTCAGGCGCGGGTCGTCGAGCAGCCTGCTCCAGTTGTCGAGGCCGACCGGGCGGGGGTCGCCCAGGCCGTCCCACTCGGTGAAGGACAGGTAGAAGGCCAGCGCCATCGGGACGATCGCGAAGAACGCGAAGAACAACACCCCGGGCAGGGCCCAGGCGGCGTGCGGACGCCCCGCCCGGGCCCTGGCGGGCTTGCTGCCGGCCGTGGGGCCGGCCTTGGTGGCGGCCTTGCTCACTTCAGCCCCTTGCAGGCGGCCACGAACTCGCCCGGCGAGGACTTCCCCGCGAACAGCTTGCCGATCTCGGTGTGCATCTTCGTGCCCAGCTCGTCGCCGAGCGCCTGGTCCCAGGAGAGGGTGAAGGCGGGCGCCTCCTCGACCATCTGGTACTGGAAGCGGGCGTACTCGGGGTTCGGGGCGTCGCCCAGCAGCAGGGCCGCGTTCGACGTCGTGGGTACGTCGCCGTTGGCGACCAGGTCCCTGGCGTACGTGCGGGAGGCGCACTCCTTGAGGAAGGCGACGGCCGCGTCCTTGTTGCGCACGCGGGCGTTGATCGACCAGTAGTTGGTGGGGTTGCCGACGACGTTGCGGGCGTCGCCGGAACCGCCCTCGATCTTCGGGAAGGGCGCCCAGCCCAGGTTCTTCTTCGCGAAGTCCGGGAACTTGCCGAGCTGCGTGGAGTACTCCCACGAGCCCATCAGGTGCATCGCCGCCTTGCCCTTGGCGAAGACGGCGGGGGCGCCGCCGTTGACGTACGACACCGAGGTGAACTTGGAGCCGAAGGCGCCGTCGTCGACCAGCTCCCGGACCATCTCGGCCGCCTTCAGCACGGCCGGGTCGCCCCAGCCCTCGGCGTCGCCGTCCTGGATGCGGCGGAAGACCTTCTCGCCGCCGATCCGGTCGACCAGGTACTCCAGCCACATCAGTTCCGGCCAGATGTCGGAGCCGCCGAGGGCGAACGGGGTGATGCCCGCCCTCTTCAGCTTGGTGTTGATGTCGAGCAGCTGGTCCCAGGTGGTGGGCGGCTGGAGCTTGTGCTCGGCGAACACGGACTTGTTGTAGAAGAGGATCACCGGCTGCATACCGCGCATGGGGACGCCGTAGTGGCGGCCCTTGAGGTCGCCGGCCGCGAGCACCGAGGGCAGGAAGCCCTTCTTCAGGACCTCGTCGTTCTCGATGACGTCGGTCAGGTCGATCAGCTTGCCGGCCTCCACGTACGGCTTGATCGAGCCGCCGCCCCAGTTGAAGAACACGTCCGGCGCGCCGGGCGAGCCCATGGCCGTGCGCAGCTTGGGGGAGTAGTCGGAGCCGGGGATCCGCTCCAGCTTGATCTTCCCGCCGGCCTTCTTGGCGGCGGCCGACTTGTTGAAGCGGTCGACGGCGGCCTGCTGGACCTTCACCGCGTCGTCGCCGTAGACGAAGGCGGTGAGGGTGGAGCCGCCGCTGCCGGAGCCCCCGCCGGAGCCGCAGGCGGACAGACCGGTGGTGAGCAGGGTGGTGGCGCCGGCGCCGAGCACCCAGCGTCTGCTGAACGAACGTCCGCCGTTGGACGTGTACCCCATGGCAGCAACCTCTCGGCTCTCTCACCCACAGCGGCGACGCGGGCACGGTGCAGCGCATTCACGCACGCGGATGGGCGAATGTTTCGGGCTGAATCTCGAATGTTCCGGGAACCTATGGCGCCACACGGGGTCCGTCAAGAGGTCGCGCAGGGATACGATCGCGGGCATGACTCCACCGGAACGCGCTCAAACCCAGACGGCACGGCGGTCGGCCCAGACCGCGACGCTCGCGGAGATCGCCCGCGAGGCGGGGGTGTCCGCGCCGACTGTTTCGAAGGTCCTCAACGGGCGGGCCGATGTCGCGCCGGCGACCCGCAACCGCGTGGAGGAACTGCTGCGCACCCACGGCTACCGGCGCCGCCGGGCCGAGGCCACCCGCTCCCCGCTGATCGACCTGGTCTTCCACGAGCTGGAGAGCGCCTGGGCGCTGGAGGTCATCCGGGGCGTGGAGAACGTGGCGCGGGACGCCGGGCTGAGCGTGGTGCTCTCCGAGAGCGCCGGCCGGCTGACCCCCGGCCGCAGCTGGGCCGACCAGGTCGCGGCCCGCCGCCCGCACGGCGTGATCCTCGTGCTCTCCGAGCTGGACGAGTCACAGCGGGCGCTGCTGACCAGCCGGTCCATCCCGTTCGTCGTCATGGACCCGGCCGGCGACCCCGGCACCGACGTGCCGTCCATCGGCGCCACCAACTGGCAGGGCGGCCTGGCCGCCACCCGGCACCTGGTGGAGCTGGGCCACCGCCGCATCGGCGCGATCAGCGGGCCCAGCCGCATGATGTGCAGCCGGGCCCGCATCGACGGCTACCGCGCGGCCCTGGAGACCGCCGGCCTGCCCGTCGACCCGTCGCTGATCAAGGCCGGGGACTTCCACCACGAGTCCGGCTACCGCCTGGGCCTGGAACTCCTGCGCCGGCCCGACCGGCCGACGGCCGTCTTCGCCGGCAACGACCTCCAGGCGCTCGGCCTGTACGAGGCGGCGCGCGAGCTGGGGCTGAGGGTGCCCGAGGACCTGAGCGTCGTCGGCTTCGACGACCTGCCCGTCGCCCGCTGGGTCGGCCCCCCGCTCACCACCGTCCGCCAGCCCCTGACCGAGATGGCCGAGGCAGCCGCCCGCCTGGTCCTCGAACTGGCCCGAGGCGAGGACGCCACCCCGGCCGCGACCCGCGTCGAACTGGCCACCAGCCTGGTGGTCCGCAGCAGCAGCGCTCGCTTGGCGTGAGACCGCGGGCGCGGCCGGGTGGCCCGCGCGGCGGTCACTGCTAGCGGCGAGCGCGCTCGCGACGAGGTCCGCGCGGACACCGCGCACAGCGCCGCGGGGGCGGGACGAACGCCGCGTTGGGGTGCGGGGGCTGCGGGGGCTGCGGGTGCTGCGGGTGCGGGGGCGGGAGGGTCGGGGCGGTGGGGCGTGCTGTCCGTGCGGGGGCTGGTGGGCCGTACACGCCCGTGCGGGGGCCGGCGGACCGGGTGCGGGTCCGCACGGGGCCGGTGGGGTCCGCGTTCTCGTGCGGGGGCCGGTGGGCGGTGCGCACCCGCGTGCTGCGAGCGGCGCGGAGCAGCGCCGCCAGCGGTGAGCGGGAACCGAAGAATCGGGGCGCACGGGGTGCCGGCGCGGGGCGGCTGCCGTGCCGTCGGCCGGCGTCGGACAGCTGGTCAGCCTCTGTCGTGCGGGTGGGGGACGCTGAGGTCGCCGTAGTCGGACGGAAAGCCACGCTTGGGCGCCCGTGCGGGGGCCGGTAGACCAGGTGGGGCCTCATGCGGGGCGGGCCCGCGTGCCGCGAGCGGCTTGGAGCAGCGGCGCAGAGGCGTGTGGCTTTGTTCAGGACTTCGGGCAGCGTTCGTTCTCGACTTTGGGAGGCGTCCGGGGGACGGTGGCGTTCGAGTTGTTCGCAAGTTTCGGCAGCACCGGATACGGCGGAGTGCCTCGGACGGCCTGGCACCGCAGCACGGTGGTGGAGCATTCCTTGGATTCACCCGGCGCCCCCTGAGCCGATGTGGGTGAGCACTGCGGCGGCGCCGTCCTCTGCTGCGATGCGGTGGGCGAGTTCGGTCGCGCGGCGTCGGTGGGCCGGCTCGGACAGGCAGACCGTGATCGCGTCCCTGAGTGCTTCGGCGGTCAGGTCCTGGAACGGCACAGGCCGGGGGGCGACCCCCAGTTCGTACAACCGAGACGCCCAGAACGGCTGGTCGGCCATGACGGGTACGGCCACAGCGGGCACTCCGGCCCGCAGTCCGGCTCCGGTCGTACCGGCTCCGGCGTGATGGACGACAGCGGCGGTACGAGGGAACAGCCAGTCGTGCGGGACGTCGCCGATGGCCAGGACGTCGTCGCCCCAGCCACTTAGTTCGGCCCAACCCGCCTGCACCACCGCACGCACCCCGGCCCGCCGTACAGCCGCAGCCACCAGCTCACTGAGCCGTTCCCCCTGCCCTGGAGCCATGCTGCCGAACCCGATGAACACCGGCGGCGGACCGGCCTCGAGGAAGTCGACCAGTTCGGCCGGGGGTTGCCACCCGTCCGGCCGCGCGGGCCACCAGTAGCCCGATACTTCCGCCCGCGACGGCCAGTCCCCGGGGCGCGGCACCACCAGCGGGCTGAAGCCGTGGAAGACCGGCCGGATGTCCCCCGATGACGATGACGATGACGCGCCGGCGCCGGGCAGCCCGAGGTGGGCGCGCAGCCGGGTCACGGCGCCCGCGAAGACCCCTTCAGCGCGCCTCACCACGTCCCGACCTGCGGCGAGATTGCCCTCCGGCCCCGGGCCGCCGACGGTGCTGCGTGCGTTGGGCAGCGCAAATGCTCTGGTGGCGAAAGCCGGTACGAGGTACGTGCCGATGACAGGGATGCCGAGCGCTTCGCCGGCCGTCCGGCCGAGCGGCGCCGGACCGGAGGACGTGAGCAGCAGGTCGGCCCCGCCCGCCACGGCTTCCGCCACCCCGTCGGCGAGCCCGTCCGCGTACGTCCTCGTCAGCGCCTGGGCCTCCTCCCGCGACGCCGCCTGGGACCAGTCCCGGATGAGCCCCTGCGGGTCTCCCGGCACAGGCCGGTAGTCGAGACCACATCCTTCGATGAGTGCGGCGAAGGACGCGTGAGCGGCCACGGCGACCTGATGGCCGGCGTCCAGCAAGCGCCGCCCCAGGCCCGTGAAGGGCGCGACATCCCCACGTGAACCGGCAGTGATGATCAGAATCCGCATGCAGCGATTCTCCTCGGCGGATGGCGCCCGGCCACGTCGCCGACCAAGGGGATCCTCAGCGCGCCTCCAGCCCCGGGCGTGTGCTGTCGGTACTCGTGAACATCGAACACCGCCAAGTCGCCGTGCTGCTCAAAGCCGCGTACATCCGCTGTCGAAACTCGTGAACAAAGCCAGGCGTGCGGCAGCCGGAGCCGGGGCGCGCGGGTGCCGGCGCGGGGCGGCTGCCGTGCCGTCGGCCGGCGTCGGACAGCTGGTCAGCCGGTGTCGTCCGGGTGGTGGACGCTGAGGTCGCCGTAGGCCGACAGAGTGCCGGGCAGGTCGCCGGGCTGGTGGCGCAGGGTGGTGTTCAGGAAGGCGAGTGTGGTCGCGGCGACGACGCGTGGGCTGTCGGTGCGGCCCAGGGAGCCGGTCACCGAGGGGAGGGGCGGCAGGTACAGGGGGCCGTCCATGAAGGTGAGGTGGGCGGCGCCGGGGACGGTGAGCCGGTAGCTGGGCGCGGTGTTGCGTTCGAGGGCCCGGGTGAGGCGGGGCAGGTAGCGGGGGTCGGTGTCCGGGGTGATCGCCTGGGTGAGCGCGAGCGCCGGCTGGCGCAGGGTGGGGGAGGCCGGTCCGTGGGGGTAGCCGTCCAGGTCGATGACGGCGTCGAACCGGCGGTCCTGCCGGGCGGCCTGGAGAGCGGCGGCGCCCCCCATGGAGTGGCCGGTGACCGCGGCCCGGCCGGTGTCCAGGCGTCCGGTCAGCGGGCCGGCGCTCTCGCCTCGGTCCAGACGGTCCAGTCGGGTCAGGACGAAGCGGAGGTCGGCGGCCCGGACCGCCGTCCAGTCGGCCGCCAGCTCGTCGTCCTTGTCCCGGTCTCCGGTGGACTCGGTCCTGGTGCGCAGCGTTCGGCCGTCGGCGAGGACGACGGCCGCGGAGTCGTACGGGTGGTCGAGGCCGGCGACCACATAGCCGTGGCTGGCCAGTTCCTCCGCCCAGGCGGTGTTCTGGGTCCGCACCCCGCCCGAACCGGGGGAGAACAGCACGACCGGGAACCGTTCGCCCCCGCCGGCCACCGGGGCGTCGAACACCGCGTGGCTGCGGGCGCGCGGCACGCCGTCGACCAGGAAGCCGGGCAGGCCGACCTGGCGGACGAGGGCGCCGGAGACGGTGCGCGCCTCGTGCTCCGTGCGCCCGAGGTACTGGGCCCGCCGCGCACCCGCGGGACTCTGCCGCGCGGGGTACCAGAGCTGGACCACCACCGTGCGCCGGTCGTGCGGATCGGCGGTGAAGGTCTCGGGGCGCTCCGGGTCGGTCCACTGCATCACCCGGGTGCCGACCGCGAAACGGCCCGTCGGCTCGGGGAACGCGGGCACGGGGAAGGCCCAGGCGGCCACCGGACCCGCGGCCGTCAGCCCGAGGCAGGCCGCCGACCCCGGCAGCGCCACCCACCACCGGGCCCGCCACGCCGGCCGGCCGGTACGGCGGCGCAGCAGGGGGGAGAGGGCGAACGGCAACGCGACGGCGGCGCCTGCCAGCACCGGCAGCAGCTGCCAGCGGATCCCCGTCACGCCCAGCACCACCGCGGACGGCACGAGAACCGCCACCGCCGCGATCGTGACGCGCGGGCGGACGGCGCGGGGAAACCAGCGCGCCGCCACCAGCGCGACGGCACCCAGCAAGGCGAGCAGTTCCGGAGGGGACAGGTACAGCCCCGCGACGATCTCGGTCACCGGGCCATCCTCGGGGCGGCGCCCGGGATGCCACATCGGCCCCGGGTCGCGACCGCATGCGACCGGAGTCGCAATCGAGCAGGCCAGGTGAGGGGTCGCTGTGCGACCTCAGGAGGGAGGGGACTCCTCCTGCGGTCGTATCCCGGCGCGACACCCTCGGGCGGGACCGGAGACCCCTGGCCGAAAGTCGCCGTATTGACGCCCGCCCCTCGCGCCCCAAAACTCCTCCGCAGTCAATCGGTTGTACGACCGAAACTTTCGGAGGCACCCGCATGAGATCTCTGAGAACCGGCTTCAGGCTGGCGTCGGCGGTGGCCGGCGCCGTCGCGACGGTCGGTGCGCTGCTGGTCGCGGCACCCGCCGCGCACGCCGCCGACGTGCCGCTGCGCGACCTCGCGGACGCCAAGGGCAAGGTCATCGGCACCGCGATCGCCGGCTCCCACCTCACCGGCGCGCGCGGCGAGATCGCGAGCCGGGAATTCAACTTCGTCACGCCCGAGAACGCCATGAAGTGGGAGGCGGTGGAGCCCAGCCGCGGCAGCTACAACTGGGCCGAGGCCGACCGGATCGTCGAGTTCGCCCAGGCCAACGGCCAGCAGGTGCGCGGCCACACCCTGGTGTGGCACAGCCAGAACCCGGGCTGGCTCGCAGGCGGCTCCTTCACCCCGGCCGAGCTGCGCACCATCCTGCAGAACCACATCACCACCGAGATGACCCGCTACAAGGGGAAGATCGCGGCCTGGGACGTGGTCAACGAGGCGTTCAACGAGGACGGCACCTACCGCCAGTCCCTCTGGTACACCAACCTCGGCACCGACTACATCGCCGACGCCCTGACCTGGGCCCGCGCCGCCGACCCGAGCGCCGAGCTGTACATCAACGACTACAACGTCGAGGGCGTCAACGCGAAGAGCACCGCCCTGTACAACCTGGTGAAGTCCCTCAAGGAGCGCGGCGTCCCGATCGACGGCGTCGGCCTGCAGGCCCATCTGATCCTCGGCCAGGTCCCCTCCACCCTGCAGCAGAACATCCAGCGCTTCGCGGACCTCGGCGTCGACGTCGCCATCACCGAGCTGGACATCCGCATGCAGCTCCCGGCGACCCAGGCGAAACTCGCCCAGCAGGCCGCCGAGTACAAGGCCGTCATGAACGCCTGCCTCGCCGTCAGCCGCTGCACCGGCGTCACGGTCTGGGGCTTCAACGACGCCGACTCCTGGGTCCCGGACGTCTTCGACGGCTACGGCGCGGCGACCCCGTACGACGAGAACCTCGCGCCGAAGCCGGCGTACTACGCCATCGCCGAGTCGCTCGGCGGAACCGGCCAGCCCGGCCCCGGCCCCGGCGACGGCTGCAAGGCGACGTACACCGTCGTCAACCAGTGGAACAACGGCTTCACCGGCCAGGTGCGGATCGACTGCACGGGCGCCGCGCTGACGTCCTGGAAGGCGAACTGGACGTTCGCGGCGGGCCAGCGGATCTCCCAGGCGTGGAACGCGAACTGCACCCAGTCCGGCACCGCGGTCAGCTGCTCCAACCTGTCCTACAACGGCACCGTCCCGGCGGGCGGTTCCGTGACGTTCGGGTTCAACGGCACCTGGAGCGGGAGCAATCCGGTGCCCGTGGTGACCCTGGGATGACCCAGAGCGACGGAATCTGAGATTTTCCCAAGAAAAGACCCTCTGGCGTTCCTGCTCGTCATAATTCGGACTTACGTTCCTCCCTGTGGCGGGACTTGACGAACACGGGGACGAGGACAGACCGGGGGACGAAGGCGGGCCGGGGGACGAAGGCGGGCCGGGGGACGAAGGCGGGCCGGGGAACGAAGGCAGACCGGAGGACGAAGGCAGACCGGAGGACGAAGGCGGGCCGGGGGCCGAGGGCGGGCCGGTGGGCCGGCGGTCACGAGCGCTGAGGACCGCCGGCCTCGCCCTCGCC
This sequence comes from Streptomyces sp. NPDC052687, assembly GCF_040678395.1. Lineage (NCBI taxonomy): Bacteria > Bacillati > Actinomycetota > Actinomycetes > Kitasatosporales > Streptomycetaceae > Streptomyces > Streptomyces sp. NPDC052687. The sequence continues at coordinate 254,836 of NZ_JBFATR010000001.1, forward strand.
GCCCTGCTGGTGCTGTGCGCCGGCGCGGCCGGCTGGGTCTACTGGCAGCTCAGCGACAACATCACCGGCGTCGACATCAACAGCGCCCTCGGCGACGACCGTCCGCCGCGGGCGCTGACCGCCCCGTCGCCCGGCGCCGCCTCCGGCGCCCCGCTGCCGGCCGGCTCGCTGAACATCCTCGTCCTCGGCTCGGACTCCCGCGACGGCGCCGAGAACGGCGCACTGGGCGGCGGTGAGGGCGGCAGCGCCCGCTCGGACACCGCGATGGTCGTCCACCTCGACGCCGGGCGCACCGCGGCGACCGTCGTCAGCATCCCGCGCGACACCCTCGTCACCCGCCCCTCCTGCCCCCTGGCGGACGGCGGAGAGTCGGCCGAGGTGTCCGGGGCGATGTTCAACAGCGCCTACACGGTGGGCGGTCCCGTGTGCGCCGTGAAGACCGTCGAGTCGCTGACCGGCGTCCGGATGGACCACTACGTCGAGATCGACTTCGCGGGGTTCGCCCGGCTCGTCGACGCCCTCGGCGGGGTCACGGTCACCACCGAGGAGGACATCGACGACGACCAGAGCCATCTGCGCCTGGCCGCCGGCACCCACCACCTCGACGGCGAGCAGGCCCTGGGCCTCGCCCGCACCCGCCACGGCATCGGCGACGGCAGCGACCTCGGCCGCATCGAACTCCAGCACACCCTGGTCAAGGCGCTGCTGGCGCGGATCTCTCAGGCGGGCCTGACATCCGACCCGGCGCGGCTCTACGAGGTCGCCGACGCGGTCACCGGCAGCCTCACCACCGACACCGGACTCGACTCGCTGGGCGAGCTGATCGACCTGGGGAGCAGCCTGCGGGACCTGTCGGCGGACCGGGTCACCACGGTGACCATGCCCGTCGTCCCGGCCCCCGCCGACCCCAACCGGGTGGTCGCGGACGAGCCGGAGGCCTCCGAGCTGTGGGCGTCACTGCGCTGAGCGGAGCGGCCCCGGGCCCGAGCGGGCCGGGACGGGATGCCCGAGCAGCATCGCCGGCGCCCCCGCCACCCGGGTGAGGAACACGGTGACCGCGCCGCTCCCGTGCGGCTTGGGCAGCGCCTTGCGCCGCAGCTCCTCCGGTTCGACGGCCGACCCCCGCTTCTTCACGGTCAGCACGCCGACCTCCCGCTCCCGCAGCAGCGCCTTCAGCTTCTTGACGTTGAAGGGCAGGTGGTCGGTGATCTCGTAGGCGGTGGCGTACGGCGTGGACCGCGGCTCGTCGGCCGTGACGTACGCGATGGTCGCGTCGAGCAGCCCGCCGCCGACCTCCTCGGCCACCTCGGCGACCAGATGCGCCCGGATGACCGCGCCGTCGGGTTCGTACAGGTACCGCCCGACCGGACGCACCGCCGGGTCGGGCAGGCCGCGCCCGGTCAGCGTGCGCGGGCCGGGCAGCAGCGTGGCCCGCACCCGTCCCGGCGCGGTGCCGAACCACAGCACCGCTTCCTTCACATCGCCGCCGTCCGAGATCCACTCGGCCTCGGCGGTGTCCGGCACCGCCTCGTGCGGGATGCCGGGCGCCACCTTGAGGGCGGCGTGCGGCGCCCGCAGCGCGGCCTCGACGGCCCAGGACAGCGGCGGCGAGTAGGCCTCGGGGTCGAAGACGCGGCCGCGGCCGCCGCGCCGGGCGGGGTCCACGAACACCGCGTCGTAGCCGGCCGTGTCCACCTCCGTGACGTCCGCCTCCCGCACCTCGATCAGGTCCGCGAGCCCCAGCTCCTCGGCGTTCGCCCGCGCCACCGCCGCTGTCAGCGGATCCCGGTCGACGGCCAGCACCCGGATCCCGGCCCGCGCGAGCGCGATCGCGTCCCCGCCGATCCCGCAGCACAGGTCGGCGACGGAGGTGACGCCGAGGTCCCTGAACCGGCGCGCCCGGTACGCGGCGACGCTCGCCCGCGTGGACTGCTCCACCCCGTCGGGCGTGAAGAACATCCGCCCGGCGTCCTCGGCGCCGAACTTCGCCACCGCCCGCTGCCGCAGCCGCGCCTGCCCCAGCGCCGCCGAGACCAGCTCGGCCGGGTGCTCGCGGCGCAGCCGGGTGGCCACGGCGAGTTCCCGGGCGGGGTCGGTGCCCCGCACCGCGTCGAGGAGGGCGCCGCCCTCGGGGGTGCGCAGCGCGTTCAGGTCGTTCACCGGGTTGTTCACCGGCTCATTGTCGGCCAGTCGGTGGATGGTGTGCCGCCGGCGGCGGTGTCGGCCGGGCGGCGCGGGGGACGGCTGGGAAGATCCGGCACCATGCAACTAGTCGTACAAAATGAAAAAAGCGGGGCATATACCGTGCGTCTCCGCGTCGGCGTCGCCGCGCTCGCCGCCGCGGCCCTCGCCGCGGGCTGCGCCCAGGGCGACGAGGGCACGAAGGCCGGACCCGCCGCCGGACAGCAGCCGACCCACCGGAAGCCCGCGGCCGAGGCGCCGCCCGCGCCCGGCTCGCACGCCGCCCGCGTGGCCGCCGCGAAACGCTGGGGACTGAAGGCCGTGCCGCTCACGGCCCCCGCGCCCCCGGCGAAGAAACCGCGCATCCGCACCCGCGACGGCTTCGAGGTCGACGACCACCGGGAGCTGGACCTCCCGCCGGTCTTCACCACCGTCCCCACCCGCCACAAGATCGTCTTCCTGACCATCGACGACGGCGCCGAGAAGGACCCGGCCTTCCTGCGGATGATGGACGAGCTGAAGGTGCCGTACACCGCCTTCCTCAGCGACTACCTGGTCAAGGAGGACTACGGCTACTTCGAGCGCATGCAGGACCTCGGCGTGCCCCTCAACAACCACACCCTGCGCCACCCCTACCTGCCGGGACTGTCCTACGCCCGCCAGAAGCGGGAGATCTGCGGCATGCAGGACGTCATCGAGGAGCGCTACGGCAAGCGCCCGCGCCTCTTTCGCCCGCCCTTCGGCAACTACAACCGCGACACCCTGCTCGCCGCCAAGGCCTGCGGCATCACGCACGTGCCGCTGTGGAACGAGGAGGTCTTCGTCGACCGCTGGGAGTACCGCGAGTGGGACCGCGGCATCCACCGCGGCGACATCGTCCTCAGCCACTTCCGCGGCCGTGACGACTGGAACGGCACCATGACCGACATGGCCCGCCGTTTCCTCGACAAGGTCACCGCCGAGGGCTACGCCGTGGCCCGCCTGGAGGACTACCTGTGACCCCCTGGCCCCCGGACCACCCCCCGGCCTTACGCCCCCTGCATCCCGCCCTCCCGGCGTCCCGCCGCCTGAGGGCGGCGCTCGCGGACACCTGGCCCCCGACCGGCCGACGCTTGCCCGCCCCGCGCCTCCCGGCGGCCCGGCCCGGGCTCTTGGCGTCGCGGTTTCCGGGGCCTCGGCTCCTGGCGCACCGGCGTCTGCTGCCCCTATTCCTCGGGGTGCTGCTGGTGGCCGGCTGTGCCTCCGGGCAGGGGGTGCGGGGGGCGCCCGGATCGTCTGCGGATCGTGCGGGGGCGTCCGCGCCCGCGTACTTCCGCTGGGGGCTGGAGGCACCCCTGCCCCCGCCCCCGGAGCCGTCCACGCGTCCCGCCCCGCCCGCGCGGGGCCCGCTCCCGGTCGTCGACCGCGTGCCCACCCGCGACAAGGTCGTCTTCCTCACCTACGACGACGGCGCCGAGAAGGACCCCCGCTTCGTCGACCTGGTCCGCGAACTGCGCCTGCCGGTCACCATGTTCCTCACCGACAGCGTCGCCGGCCCCGGCTACGGCCACTTCGCCCGCCTGCGCGCGGTCGGCGCCGGACTGCAGAACCACACCCTCGACCACGCCGCCCTGCGCGGACTGCCGTACGCCGGCCAGCGCGCCGAGATCTGCGGCCAGCAGCGCAAGCTCCACAGCCGCTTCGGCGTCCGCCCCCACCTCTTCCGCCCGCCCTACGGCACGTACGACACCACCACGCTCCGCGCGGCGGCGGACTGCGGCATCCGCGCGGTGGTCCTCTGGCGCGCCACCATGACGACCGACCTGTCCTTCACCACCGGCACGCGCGGCCTGCGCCCCGGCGACGTCATCGCCGTCCCGGCGACGGAAACGCTGTCGCCGACCTTGAAGGAGCGGACGGTACGCCTGCTGCGCCGCATCCAGGAGCAGGGCCTGACCGTGGGAAAGCTGGACGACTACCTGTAGCCCCACCAGCCCGTAGAGGCCGAAGCGGGGGTCCTGGGGGCGGCAGCCCCCAGCGCGGGCGCGCGAAACCCCGGCCTCTGCGCCCCCCGCGTGAAGGAGCGCACCCGGGACGCGCCGCACGGCAATTGGCACTCCGCTTGACCGAGTGCTAATCGCGGTCATAGTCTCGGCTCTGGCACTCCCCCCAGGAGAGTGCCAAACACGCGACGGGCAGGTCCGGCACCCGCGACGACGGATCGACCTGGTCGCCACCTCAGACAGTTAACCCCGTGAGATCTCCGAAGGGGGAGGTCGGATCGTGACGACCGCCAGCTCCAAGGTTGCCATCAAGCCGCTCGAGGACCGCATCGTGGTCCAGCCGCTGGACGCCGAGCAGACCACGGCCTCTGGCCTGGTCATTCCGGACACCGCCAAGGAGAAGCCCCAGGAGGGCGTCGTCCTGGCCGTGGGCCCGGGCCGCATCGAGGACGGCAAGCGCGTCGAGCTCGACGTCAAGGTCGGCGACGTCGTGCTCTACAGCAAGTACGGCGGCACCGAGGTGAAGTACAACAACGAGGAGTACCTCGTCCTCTCGGCTCGCGACGTCCTCGCGATCATCGAGAAGTAAGTCGTCACCTCGACGCACCCAGCTTTGCAGCTGCGCCCCTGGCCCCCGCGACCCTAAGAAGCCGGGCGCCCGGGGCGCAGTCACTTTCACCCACATTCGAGAGGGCTCACGCTGTCATGGCGAAGATCCTGAAGTTCGACGAGGACGCCCGTCGCGCCCTCGAGCGCGGCGTCAACAAGCTTGCCGACACGGTCAAGGTGACGATCGGCCCCAAGGGCCGCAACGTCGTCATCGACAAGAAGTTCGGCGCTCCCACCATCACCAACGACGGTGTCACGATCGCCCGTGAGGTCGAGATCGAGGACCCGTACGAGAACCTCGGCGCCCAGCTGGTGAAGGAGGTGGCGACCAAGACCAACGACATCGCGGGTGACGGCACCACCACCGCCACCGTGCTGGCCCAGGCCCTGGTCCGCGAGGGTCTGAAGAACGTCGCCGCCGGTGCCTCCCCGGCCGCCCTGAAGAAGGGCATCGACGCCGCGGTCAAGGCCGTCTCCGACGACCTGCTCGCCACCGCCCGTCCGATCGACGAGAAGTCCGACATCGCCGCCGTGGCCGCGCTGTCCGCCCAGGACCAGCAGGTCGGCGAGCTGATCGCCGAGGCGATGGACAAGGTCGGCAAGGACGGTGTCATCACCGTCGAGGAGTCCAACACCTTCGGTCTGGAGCTGGACTTCACCGAGGGCATGGCCTTCGACAAGGGCTACCTGTCGCCGTACTTCGTGACGGACCAGGAGCGCATGGAGGCCGTCCTGGAGGACCCGTACATCCTCATCCACCAGGGCAAGATCTCCGCCATCGCGGACCTCCTGCCGCTGCTGGAGAAGATCATCCAGTCGAACGCCTCCAAGCCGCTGCTGATCATCGCCGAGGACGTGGAGGGCGAGGCCCTGTCCACCCTCGTCGTCAACAAGATCCGCGGCACCTTCAACGCCACCGCCGTGAAGGCCCCCGGCTTCGGCGACCGCCGCAAGGCGATGCTCCAGGACATGGCGGTCCTCACCGGCGCCACGGTCATCTCCGAGGAGGTCGGCCTCAAGCTCGACCAGGTCGGTCTGGACGTGCTCGGCTCCGCCCGCCGCGTCACCGTCACCAAGGACGACACCACGATCGTCGACGGCGCCGGCAAGGCCGAGGACGTGCAGGGCCGCGTCGCGCAGATCAAGGCCGAGATCGAGAACACCGACTCCGACTGGGACCGCGAGAAGCTCCAGGAGCGCCTCGCGAAGCTGGCCGGCGGCGTGTGCGTGATCAAGGTCGGCGCCGCCACCGAGGTGGAGCTGAAGGAGAAGAAGCACCGTCTGGAGGACGCCATCTCCGCGACCCGCGCCGCGGTCGAGGAGGGCATCGTCTCCGGTGGTGGCTCCGCCCTGGTCCACGCCTCCAAGGTCCTCGAGGACAACCTCGGCAAGACCGGCGACGAGGCCACCGGTGTCGCGGTCGTCCGCCGCGCGGTCGTCGAGCCGCTGCGCTGGATCGCCGAGAACGCCGGCCTCGAGGGCTACGTCATCACCTCCAAGGTCGCCGAGCTCGACAAGGGGCAGGGCTTCAACGCCGCCACCGGCGAGTACGGCGACCTGATCAAGGCCGGCGTCATCGACCCGGTCAAGGTCACCCGCTCCGCCCTGGAGAACGCCGCCTCCATCGCCTCCCTCCTCCTCACGACCGAGACCCTGGTCGTCGAGAAGAAGGAAGAGGAGGAGGCCGCCGCGGGCCACGGCCACGGTCACGGCCACGCGCACTGACGCACCGCCTCGCAGGAAGGCCCGGCACCCCACGGTGCCGGGCCTTCCCGTTTCCCCTCGCGGGTCTTCGGCGCTAGCGCTCCATCTCGTCCAGGGCGCCCAGCTGCTCCATCAGCCCCAGCCGGTCGTACTCCCACCAGCCCTCGGCGAGCTTGCCGTCCCCGCCGCACCGGAAGACGGTCGTCCCGCTCATCGACACTTCCCTGCCGGTGGCCGGGATGCCGAGGAACTCGCCCTTGTGGCGCCCCTTCCAGAACCACCGCGCGCACACCCGGTCGCCCTCGGCGATCAGGTCCTCGATGCTGAACTCGAAGTCGAAGCCGTCCCGCCAGACCCGCATGTCCCGCCGGACGTGATCCATGCCGATCGCCTCGTCCACCCTCGCCGGGTCATGGTCGTGGTAGTGCTCCGACATGACCTCGTCCAGCGGTGGAGGCTCGCTCCCGGGGGTGGCCATCAGCTCGAAGAAGCGCCGCACCGTGGTGGTGAACAGCTGCTCGTCGCGCACCACGTCCAGATCGGTGAACGTGGGCATCTCGTCGCAGAGCGCGACCATCTCCCGGAAGATCCGGTCCGTCTCCGGAAGCTCGGAATTCCGCATCGCCTCCTCGTACGACGGGAACTCCACGATCTCGATGAAGTGCGACGCGTCGGACCGGTCCTTCCCGATCACGTTGTGCGTCGCCGTCCGTTTCCCCTTGGTCTGCTGGACCCACCTGTCCATCAGCCGGTTCATCTCGTCGAACCGGCTGGTCTTGCAGTCGATCAGCTGTACGAAGGTCATGGTGCGCCTCCGGCCCTCCGGGTCCGGGTGGATCAGCACCATTGTCCCCCTTCGGGCTACCGCTGCACCCGGTGCTGCGGGCCGTACTTGCGGCCCGCCCGCGAGCTGATCCCGCCGAGCACACCGCGCGGCACCAGCTTCGTCGCGCCCATCAGCACCTTGTAGCGCGGGTCCGGGACCGACAGCGTCCGGCCGCGGGCCAGATCCGCCAGCGCCGCCGCGACCAGCTTGTCCGCGTCGAGCCACATCCAGTTCGGGATGTTGTCCGTGCCCATCCCGGCCCGCTGGTGGAACTCCGTCCGCACGAAGCCGGGACACAGCGCCATCAGTCGGACGCCGCTGCCCGCGAGGTCCTTCGCCGCGCCCTGGGTGAACTGCACGACCCACGCCTTGGAGGCGCCGTACGTCCCGCGCGGGACGAAGGCCGCGACGGAGGCGACGTTGACGATGCCGCCCCGCCCGCGCTCGCGCATCGCCTCGGCCGCCGCGGAGGTCAACCGCAGCACGGCCTCGCAGTGCACCTTGAGCATCCTCAGCTCGTCGGCCATCGGGACGTCGAGATAACGGCCCTTGTGGCCGAAGCCCGCGTTGTTGACCAGCAGGTCGACCGGGTTCCTGCGGTCGGCGAGCCGGGCGGCGACCGCCTCGATGCCGTCGTCCTCCGCCAGGTCGGCCGTCAGCACCTCGGCCTCGATGCCGTGCCGGTCGTGCAGTTCGGTCGCCTGTTCCCGAAGACGCTGGGTGTCCCGCGCCACCAGCACGAGGTCGTGTCCGTCAGCCGCCAGCCGCCGCGCGAAGGCGGCACCGATTCCCGCGGTCGATCCCGTAATCAGAGCCGTTGTCATGCGCCAAGGGTAGTGACCCGGACGCGTCGCGTCCGTTCCCGTGACGACCGTTCAGGAACCGTTGTCCGGCATGTCTTTCGCGGCATACGTCCGGGCATACGTCCGGGCCCTCTCCAGAACCTCCGGATGCAGCGCCTCACCCGCCGCGAGCAGCCGCGGCAGCAGCTCCCGCTCGGTGGTGACCGCGCGGAACTGGAGGGCGACCGTCACGTCGTGGTCCGGGCGGTGGACGATCTCGACCGCGTCACCCGCGCGGATCTCGCCCCCCTCGATCACCCGCAGATACGCGCCGGGCGCCGCGCGCCGCGTGAACCGCCTCACCCAGCCGCTTTCACCCAGATGGCCCTGGAAGGTGCGGCAGGGGATCCGCGCGGAGGTGATCTCCAGGACCACCCGAGGGCCGATGCGCCAGCGCTCCCCGATCCGCGCGCCGGAGACATCGATCCCGGAGGTCGTCAGGTTCTCCCCGAACGAGCCGTTGCCGAGCGGCCGGCCCAGCTCGCGCTCCCACACGTCGAGGTCCTCGCGGGCCACCGCGTAGACGGCCTGGTCGCTGCCGCCGTGGTGGACGGTGTGACAGACCGCGTCCCCGGCCAGCCCGCTCGCCCCCATGCCCGCGGACCCGGGCGCCGCCACCCGCACCGGCCCGTCCACCGGCCGCTTGTCGATGCCGGTCACACCGTCCGGATGATCCGAGTACGACACGGTCCGCGGCCGGCCCAGGTTCACTGACAGAAGCCTCATGGCGGCACGCTAGACCCCGGTGACCAAAGTGTCGACGCATTATTCGTCGCCGTATCCAAGCATCACTTATGCTGGAGTGGTGATCGAGGCTCGTCATCTGCGCGTGCTGCGCGCCGTCGCCGCCACCGGCTCCTTCTCCGCCGCGGGGCGCGAACTGGGCTGCACCCAGCCCGCCGTCAGCCAGCAGATGAAGGCCCTGGAGACCTCCGTCGGCACCCCGCTGCTGGTGCGCAGCGGCCGCGAGATGCGGCTGACCCAGGCCGGCGAGGCGCTGGTGCGGCATGCCGCCGGGATCCTCGCCGGGCTCACCGCCGCGGAGGAGGAGGTCGCCGCCATCGCCGGCCTGCGCGCGGGCCGCGTGCGGCTGGTGTCCTTCCCGAGCGGCAGTTCCACCCTCGTCCCCACCGCCCTCGCCGCCCTGCGCGCCGCCCACCCCGGCACCCGGGTCTCCCTGGAGGAGGCCGAGCCGCCGCGGTCCGTGCAGCTGCTGCGCGAGGGCGACTGCGACATCGCGCTGGCCTTCCGGTACGAGGGGGCGGCGGGCGCCGAGGAGTGGGACGACCTGGTCGTCCGGCCGCTGCTCACCGACCCGCTGGTCGGCCTGGTCCCCGAGCGGCACCGGCTCGCCGGCGCGGCCTCCGTGCCCATCGCCGAACTCGCCGACGAGCCCTGGATCGCCGGCTGCCCGCGCTGCCGCGGCCAGTTGGTGGAGGTGTGCGAGAGCGCCGGCTTCACCCCGCGCATCGACTTCGCCACCGACGACTACCCGGCGGTGGTGGGACTGGTGAGCGCCGGTCTCGGCGTGGCCGTGCTGCCCCAGCTCGCGATCGAGTCCGTACGGCCCAGGGGCGCGCGGACGGTGACGCTGGAGCCGGCGGTGCGGCGCGAGGTCGTCGCGCTCACCCTGCCGGACCTGGCGCAGGTGCCCGCCGTGGCCGCGACGCTGGACCAGCTGGGGCGGGCGGCGGCGCGCTGACGCCTCCCCGTGGGCGGGCTTCCCCCGCTCACGAGTGAGCGGCGTCCCCGCTCATGAGCATGAGCATGAACAAGGGCACGCGTGCGCGTGCCCCTCCGGTGTCGTGATCCGTGAACGTCGCCGCTCTGTGCAGAAACGTTCCTTCAATTGTTCGAAGCGGTGGTCTCGCCGGCGGTCGACGCCGACACCAGCCGGTGGCGCGCCCGCCCCATCAGCTCTTCGCGCTCGTCCTCGGTCAACCCGCCCCACACGCCGTACGGTTCCCGCACCGCCAGCGCGTGGGCCGCGCACTGCGCGCGGACCGGGCACCTCATGCAGACCTCTTTGGCCGAGTTCTCGCGAGCGCTCCGCGCCGCCCCACGCTCGCCCTCCGGATGGAAGAAGAGCGAGCTGTCCACCCCGCGACAGGCAGCCAGCAGCTGCCAGTCCCACAGGTCCGCGTTCGGTCCGGGAAGGCGGGAGAAATCTGCCATTGCGTGACCCCTTGCAGCCGTTCTGTGCGGATACGGTGCCCACGACCGTACATCTACGATCTAAGGAGATGAAAATATGACTCATTGCGAATCTAGCCTCAGACACCAGTAGATGGGAAGAAATGGGGCTAAATGGGGCATGGTTGTGATGAAAGCTTGAGAGTCTGCCGTGCGTGTCTGCACCGTGTCCGCGCCCTCACGTAGAGTGCCGAAGATGGCACACGGCCCCGTAACTCTTTCGAGTGACCATCGTTGAGAGGGCGGAGGCGGTCGACAGCACAAGGCCTCGGGCAGGCGTCCGAGACGGTCGACCGCACAGGTGACATTCCGTACCAGCCTGGAGGCTCAAGGTGACGCGCATCAGCTGCGGAGGGCGGCCATGACTTCCGTCCTCGTCTGCGACGACTCCCCGCTTGCCCGAGAGGCGCTTCGCCGCGCGGTCGCGACCGTGCCCGGCGTGGAGCGCGTGACGACCGCGGCCAACGGCGAGGAAGTCCTCCGCCGCTGGGGCGCCGACCGCTCGGACCTGATCCTGATGGACGTACGCATGCCCGGTCTGGGCGGCGTCGAGACCGTGCGGCGGCTGCTGTCCGCCGACCCCGGTGCGCGCATCATCATGCTCACCGTCGCCGAGGACCTGGACGGCGTGGCCCTCGCGGTCGCCGCCGGCGCCCGCGGCTATCTGCACAAGGACGCCTCGCGCGCCGAGCTGCGCGCGACCGTCACCCAGGCGCTCGCCGACCCGACCTGGCGGCTGGCCCCGCGGCGGCTGCGCTCCGCCGAGATGGGCGCCGCGCCGACGCTCACCGCGCGGGAGATCCAGGTCCTGGAGGGCATGAGCCACGGCCGCTCCAACGCCGAGATCGGCCGCGAGCTGTTCCTCTCCGAGGACACCGTCAAGACCCACGCCCGGCGCCTGTTCAAGAAGCTCGGCGCCTCGGACCGCGCCCACGCGGTGGCCCTCGGCTTCCGCTGGGGCCTGGTGCGCTGACCCGCGCCACTTCCCACGAGGACGCTCCTGAACCGCTCCGATCCGGAGCGTCCCGGAACCGCACCGCGCGAGGACGCTCCGGGGAAACCCGAGCGGACCGACTCCGGGGCGGTGCGCGCCAGGGTGCTCCGCCGGGGCCGCGCGGGGGAGCCCGCGGTGGCCCGAACGAGGGTGTTCCAGGGGTCCGAGCGGAGTGACCCCAGAGGGGATGTTCGTCGCTCGGCCCGAGCGGAACGCTTCGTGGGCCGGTCGGCGCCCAACCCAACGCTCCATGGGCGGGTCGGTATGGGGAAGCCCGGCCCGGTCCCAGTCGCGGAGTCCTGGCCTGGTTCCCGGCGAGGGAGTTCCCCGGTCGGTCCGGGCGGATCGCCGCTCGGCCGGAGCGGGTCGGACAAGTCCGAACCGCTCCGAACCGTGGAGGTCCCGGACCGGTCCGAGTCGGGACGTCGCAGGCTGACCCGGGTCGGGGGTTTCGTGGGCTGGTCCTGGCCGGGGGAGTCTCGGCTGGGCCAGGCGAGGCCGTTTTTTCTTGATCGGGTCTGGTGAGGTGCCTCTGGACCTGTCCTGGGCGGTGAGCGCGGGACGGTCCGATCGGGGCGGGCTCGCGTCGGTTTCATCCAGGGCGGCCGGTCGCCCGGTCGTCGGCGCCTCGACGGCGTGCCGCAGGAATCCGCGGGCGCTCCGTACGGCGCGGAACTATCCCCCCGCGTGTCACGCGAGGCGGAGGAGGGAGTCGACGCGATGGGGACCTCCCCCTGCGCCCGCGTCCGCGCTCGGGCCCGCGGTGCGGCGGATCGGCGTGCCGGGCCGATGCCCCGCCGACCGCCGGAGCCCGCCATCGGCCTGGTGCCGGAGCCCGTCGTCGGTCTGGTGCCGGAGCCCGTCGTCGGTCCGGGGTCGGAGCCCGCTTCCGGTCTGGTGCCGGAGCCCGTCGTCGGTCTGGGGTCGGAGCCCGCTTTCGGTCTGGTGCCGGAGCCCGTCCGTGCGCTCGTCGGCGTTTTGTCAGGGGGCGATCGCGGTTTCGCGTGCGTCACGGTTCGTCTCCGCCCCGGCGTCCGCGCCGGGTGCGGTGACGGCCGTACGAGACACCCGAAGGGCGGCGCGCGACGCGCCGCCCTTGGCGTAGTCCGCCCGGGAGGCCGCGAGGGGCGGTCGCGGGGCGGGCCGGCCCCGGGCCCGGCACCTTGTGCGACCCGCCCGGAGCGCCCCCGCGCCCGCGTGGAGCGCTCCTTCGATCGTGTGGTCCGGGCGATGGCGACGCGGCGCGCCGGGCGTCCCGGCCGGGGCGGCGGACACGGCGGGGGAAACCGCTGGCCGCGTGGGGTGCGGGCCGGTGCCCGGGGGCCGGGCGCGGATGCCCGCTGCTTGTTTCGGCGCGGATGCCGCATCCTTGAGGTGTGGAGTTCCTCGGGGACGAGTCGGTCGAGCGGAAGGGGAGGGCGCAGGGGATGAGTTCCGGCGCACCTGCTCATAACGCTTCGGTGCACAACAACGGACGCGGTGCCGCGCGGAGTGCGGCCGCAGGGCACGATGGACCGATGCGCGACGACGAGGCGGTCACGGCCCCCGGGGCGATCGGCGCGCTCGTTCATCGCGCCGTCGACGGGGACGAGCAGGCCACGCATGATCTGCTCGCCCATGTCCACCCGCTCGCGCTGCGCTACTGCCGCACCCGGCTGTCCCGGCTGCCCGGCGACGCCCGGCACTTCGTGGAGGACCTGGCGCAGGAGGTCTGCGTCGCCGTCCTCCTCGCGCTGCCGCGCTACAAGGACACCGGCCGCCCCTTCGAGGCGTTCGTCTTCGCGATCGCCGCGCACAAGGTCGCCGACCTGCAGCGGGCCGCGATGCGCCACCCGGGATCGACGGCGGTGCCCTCCGACGAGATGCCGGAGCGGCCGGACGACTCCCTCGGCCCGGAGGAGCGCGCGCTGCTCAGCAGTGACGCGGAATGGGCCAAGAAACTGCTCGCGAACCTCCCCGAGAACCAGCGCGAGCTGCTGCTGCTGCGGATCGCCGTGGGGCTCACGGCCGAGGAGACCGGCCAGATGTTGGGAATGTCACCCGGGGCCGTCCGGGTGGCCCAGCACCGCGCCCTGAGCCGGCTGCGCGCGCTCGCCGAGCAGTAAGCACCGGCCGCCTGTTGAACCGCCCGGACTTCATTTTCGTACGAACATATGAAGCCCTGGCCCGGCCCCTACCGTGGAATGAGACGGGTTCATCTCCCGTTAGCATGGACATCCGCACCGATCAAGGCCATTTGGGGAAGGTGTCATGACTGCCAACGTCGACGGAGTGCCCGGAAAATTCGCGACACTCGGGCTGACCTACGACGACGTGCTGCTGCTGCCGGGCCCGTCGGACATGGCACCCGACGAGATCGACACCGCCTCGTACGTCTCCAAGAACGTGCGGGTGAACATCCCGCTGCTGTCCGCCGCCATGGACAAGGTCACCGAGTCCCGGATGGCGATCGCGATGGCCCGCCAGGGCGGCGTCGGCGTGCTGCACCGCAACCTGTCCATCGAGGACCAGGCCAACCAGGTCGACCTGGTGAAGCGCTCCGAGTCCGGCATGGTGACCGACCCGATCACCATCCACCCGGACGCCACGCTCGCCGAGGCGGACGCGCTGTGCGCGCGGTTCCGCATCAGCGGTGTCCCGGTCACCGACGGCGACAAGAAGCTGCTGGGCATCGTCACCAACCGCGACATGGCCTTCGAGACCGACCGCACCCGCCGGGTGCGCGAGGTCATGACGCCGATGCCGCTGGTCACCGGCAAGGTCGGCATCTCCGGCCCGGACGCCGTCGAGCTGCTGCGCAAGCACAAGATCGAGAAGCTGCCGCTGGTCGACGACGAGGGTGTCCTCAAGGGCCTGATCACGGTCAAGGACTTCGTCAAGGCGGAGAAGTACCCGAACGCCGCCAAGGACGCCGAGGGCCGGCTCATCGTCGGTGCCGCGGTCGGTGTCGCCGGTGACGCGTTCGAGCGCGCCCAGGCGCTGATCGAGGCGGGCGTCGACTTCATCGTCGTCGACACCGCGCACGGCCACTCCCGCCTGGTCGGCGACATGATTGCCAAGATCAAGTCGAACTCCTCCGGCGTCGACGTCATCGGCGGCAACGTCGCCACGCGGGACGGCGCCCAGGCCCTGGTGGACGCGGGCGCGGACGGCATCAAGGTCGGTGTCGGCCCCGGCTCGATCTGCACCACCCGCGTGGTCGCCGGCGTCGGCGTCCCGCAGGTCACCGCGATCTACGAGGCCGCGCAGGCGGCCCGCGCGGCCGGTGTCCCGGTCATCGGCGACGGCGGCCTGCAGTACTCCGGCGACATCGCCAAGGCCCTGGTCGCGGGCGCCGACACGGTGATGCTCGGCTCGCTGCTCGCGGGCTGCGAGGAGTCCCCGGGCGAGCTGCTGTTCATCAACGGCAAGCAGTTCAAGTCGTACCGCGGCATGGGCTCGCTGGGCGCCATGCAGTCCCGCGGCGACCGCAGGTCGTTCTCCAAGGACCGCTACTTCCAGGAGGGCGTCGCCTCCGACGAGCAGCTGATCCCCGAGGGCATCGAGGGCCAGGTGCCCTACCGCGGTCCGCTGTCCTCCGTCGTCCACCAGCTGGTGGGCGGCCTGCGCCAGTCGATGTTCTACGTCGGCGGCAAGACCGTGCCCGAGCTGCAGGAGCGCGGCCGGTTCGTGCGGATCACCTCGGCGGGCCTCAAGGAGAGCCACCCGCACGACATCCAGATGACGGTCGAGGCGCCGAACTACAGCCGCAAGTAGTTCCCCAGGCTCGTCAGGGCGGCTCCGGAACTCCGGGGCCGCCCTTGTCGTACCGGTCGGGGATACTGGAAGGCGCTGAAACGCATCAGGGAAAGGCCACACACGTGACTGAGATCGAGATCGGGCGCGGCAAGCGCGGCCGCCGGGCGTACGCCTTCGACGACATCGCCGTCGTCCCCAGCCGCCGTACGCGGGACCCGAAGGAGGTCTCGATCGCCTGGCAGATCGACGCCTACCGCTTCGAGCTGCCCTTCCTGGCGGCCCCCATGGACTCGGTCGTCTCGCCGGCCACGGCCATCCGGATCGGCGAGCTGGGCGGCCTCGGCGTGCTCAACCTCGAGGGCCTGTGGACGCGGTACGAGGACCCGCAGCCGCTGCTGGACGAGATCGTCGGCCTGGACGCCGAGACGGCGACCCGCCGCCTCCAGGAGATCTACGCCGCGCCGATCAAGGAGGAGCTGATCGGGCAGCGCATCAAGGAGGTGCGCGACTCGGGCGTGGTCACCGCGGCCGCGCTCTCCCCGCAGCGCACCGCCCAGTTCTCCAAGGCCGTGGTGGACGCGGGCGTGGACATCTTCGTCATCCGCGGCACCACGGTGTCGGCGGAGCACGTGTCGTCCTCGCACGAGCCGCTGAACCTGAAGCAGTTCATCTACGAGCTGGACGTCCCGGTGATCGTCGGCGGCTGCGCCACGTACACCGCCGCCCTGCACCTGATGCGCACGGGCGCGGCGGGCGTGCTGGTCGGCTTCGGCGGCGGCGCGGCGCACACCACGCGCAACGTGCTGGGCATCCAGGTGCCGATGGCGACCGCCGTGGCGGACGTGGCGGCGGCCCGCCGGGACTACATGGACGAGTCCGGCGGCCGGTACGTGCACGTGATCGCGGACGGTGGCGTCGGCTGGTCCGGTGACCTGCCCAAGGCGATCGCCTGCGGCGCCGACGCGGTCATGATGGGCTCCCCGCTGGCCCGCGCCACCGACGCGCCCGGCCGCGGCCACCACTGGGGCATGGAGGCCGTCAATGAGGAGCTGCCGCGCGGCAAGAAGGTCGGCCTCGGCACGGTCGGCACCATCGAGGAGATCCTCACCGGTCCGTCCCACACCCCCGACGGCTCGATGAACTTCTTCGGCGCCCTGCGCCGCGCCATGGCCACCACCGGCTACAGCGAGCTGAAGGAGTTCCAGCGGGTCGAGGTCACGGTCGCGGACTCGCAGCACAGCCGCTAGTCCCGGCACCGCTGCCGCTGCCGCTGCCCGCTGGCGCAGGTAGCCAAGGGCTTCGAGGTACGCGGAAGGGCCCGTCCACGCCGGTGGACGGGCCCTTCGCGTGCCGCGGGTGGCTCAGAGGGCGGCCTTCTTCGCGCCGGAGAACGCCGCGAAGGCGCCGATCGCGAAGAACAGGAAGGTCATGGCGTCGGCCGACTCCTTCCAGGCCTCCGTGATGACGGCGAAGTGCTCGGTGAACATCTCGGTGGCGGAGATGCCGGCGATGTCGGCGGCGATCACGCCGAAGCCGATGAGCTGGCCGACGTAGACCGCGCCGAGCGAGAGCAGCGCGCTGACCACGGGCAGCGCCGGGTTCCCGCCGCCGACCTTGCCCGCGGCGAAGCCGACGAGGAAGCCGACGCCGATGGCGGCGTAGCCGATCTCGTACTCGGTGGCGCCGACGATGGCGCCGTAGATCCCGGCCGTGACCAGGGCCACGAGGACGGCGGTGACCACGCCGAGGACGACGTTGCCGCCGCGGCCCGCGCCGACGGGCGCCGGGGGCACGGCACCGGGCTGCTGGGCGAACGGGCTGCCGCCGCCGCCCTGCTGCTGGGCGAACGGGTTGCCGTCGCCGCCCTGCTGCTGGGCGAACGGGTTGCCGTCGGCCGGCTGCTGAGGCTGCGGCGGAACTGACTGGGTCATGACAGGAATCCCCCCACGGGACGGGTGTGCGAGCGGTCCCCGCACGGCTGTGCGACGGGGACGCCGAAGATTAACAGGCGCACCCGTTTCGGCCACCAGTGAATTCTTTGGCCTCACGGCCCTCAGAGCCGGTGCGCCGCGCCCGTCGGGGTCGCCCCGCGGGTGTCCAGCAGGAGCTGCGCCTTCACGGACAGGCCTTGGAGGTCGTAGGTGCGGTGGTGCTGGAGGAGGATCGTGAGGTCGGCGTCGGCCGCCGCCTCGTAGAGGGTGTCCGCGCGGGGCACCGGGCGGTCCAGGACGCTCCAGGACGGCACGTGGGGGTCGTGGTAGCTGACGGACGCGCCCAGCTCCATCAGCCGTACGGCGATCTCCCGCGCGGGGGTGCCCTGCTGGTCGCCGAGGTCGGGCTTGTAGGTCACGCCGAGCAGCAGCACGCGCGCGCCGCGCGCCGACTTGCCGTGCTCGTTGAGGAGGGCGGCGGCGCGCTGGACGACGTAGCGCGGCATCTGCTCGTTGACCTGCCGGGCCAGCTCCACCATGCGCAGGCCGCGCCCCGCCTGCCCGATGAGGTCCTGGGGGACGGCGTGGCCGCCGACGCCGGGGCCGGGGCGGAAGGCCTGGAAGCCGAACGGCTTGGTCTCCGCGCAGCGGATGACGTCCCACAGGTCGACGCCGAGGTCGTGACAGAGCACGGCCATCTCGTTGACCAGGGCGATGTTGACGTGCCGGTAGTTGGTCTCCAGCAGCTGGACCGCCTCCGCCTCGCGGGTCCCGCGCGCGCGGACCACCTTGTCGGTGAGCCGGCCGTAGAAGGCGGCGGCCGACTCGGTGCACGCCGGGGTGAGGCCGCCGATCACCTTGGGGGTGTTGGCGGGGGTGAAGGCGCGGTTGCCGGGGTCGACCCGGCTGGGCGAGTAGGCCAGGTGGAAGTCGCGGCCCGCGCGGAGCCCGGATCCCTCCTCCAGCAGGGGGCGCAGGAACTCCTCCGTGGTGCCCGGGTGCACGGGCGACTCCAGGATGACCGTGGTGTGCGGGCGCAGCCGCGGCGCCAGGGTGCGGGCGGCCGTCTCCATCTGGCTCAGGTCGAGCCCGCCGTCCGCGGCGCGCGGGGTGGGCGGGCAGATGACCGCGGTGCGCACCCGGCCGAGTTCGGCGGGGCCGACGGCGTGCCGGAAGCCCCCCGAGAGCATCCGGCGCAGTTCGGCGGGGCTGAGCGAGCCGGGCTCCGGGCCGGTCCGGTAGCCGACGGTGGGGATGCCGGCGGCGACGGCGGCCTGAGCCAGCGGAAGGCCGAGCGGGCCGAGTCCGATGACGGCGAGATCTGCGGGCATGGCGTGGGCCGTCCTTCCCAGTAACCGAAGCGGGACAGGTGCGCAAGCCCTGTGGACAGAACGAGCGAGCGCAATGTCAGACTAGGAGTAAATATGACCGATGTGCGGTATTGGGCGGCCGAGTTTCGACGAGTGTTTCCGTGAGCGTTTCCGTGGGCGTTTCCGTGAGCGTTGTCCACAGGCTGTGGCCGCGTGGTGGCTGAAGTCGGGCATCCCGGTCAGAATTTGAGCAGAGGCATACGTGAGGGCATACCGGACCGGGTGCGCCCACGGGTGCGGCCGACGCGACACGATGAGCGGGAGGCAGCGGTGAGGACAGGGACCCTGGGGCCGGCGCAGCGCGCCGAGTCGCTGGCATCGATGGCCGAGCACGAGCTGGACCTGCTGGTCGTGGGCGGTGGGGTGGTGGGCGCGGGCACGGCGCTGGACGCCGTCACCCGCGGTCTGTCCACCGGTCTGGTCGAGGCCCGCGACTGGGCGTCGGGCACGTCGAGCCGGTCCAGCAAGCTGATCCACGGCGGACTGCGCTATCTGGAGATGCTCGACTTCGCACTCGTGCGCGAGGCACTGAAAGAGCGCGGCCTGCTGCTGGAGCGGCTCGCCCCGCACCTGGTCAAGCCGGTCCCGTTCCTCTACCCCCTCCAGCACAAGGGTTGGGAGCGGCTGTACGCCGGGTCGGGCGTCGCGCTCTACGACGCGATGTCCATGGCCCGCGGGCACGGCCGCGGCCTGCCCTTGCACCGGCACCTGAGCCGCCGTCACGCCCTGCGCGTGGCGCCCTGCCTGAAGAAGGACGCCCTCGTCGGCGCGCTCCAGTACTACGACGCGCAGATGGACGACGCCCGCTTCGTGGCCACCCTGGTGCGCACCGCGGCGGCCTACGGCGCGAAGGCCGCCAACCGCGCGCGGGTCACCGGCTTCCTGCGCGAGGGCGAACGGGTCGTCGGCGCGCGCGTGCAGGACGTCGAGGCGGGCGGGGAGTACGAGGTCCGCGCCAAGCAGATCGTCAACGCCACCGGGGTGTGGACCGACGACACCCAGGCGATGGTGGGGGAGCGCGGCCAGTTCCACGTCCGCGCTTCCAAGGGCATCCACCTCGTCGTGCCCAAGGACCGCATCCA
The DNA here is from genome assembly GCF_040678395.1 of Streptomyces sp. NPDC052687. NCBI lineage: Bacteria > Bacillati > Actinomycetota > Actinomycetes > Kitasatosporales > Streptomycetaceae > Streptomyces > Streptomyces sp. NPDC052687. The sequence continues at coordinate 274,288 of NZ_JBFATR010000001.1, forward strand.
CTCCACCACCGGGCTGATCCTGCGCACCGAGAAGTCCGTGCTGTTCGTCATCCCCTGGGGGCGGCACTGGATCGTCGGCACCACGGACACCGACTGGGACCTCGACAAGGCCCACCCCGCCGCCTCCAGCGCCGACATCGACTACCTGCTCGAACACGTCAACTCCGTCCTCGCGGTGCCCCTCACCCGCGACGACGTGGAGGGCGTCTACGCGGGCCTGCGCCCGCTGCTGGCCGGCGAGTCCGACGCCACCAGCAAGCTCTCGCGCGAGCACACCGTCGCCCACCCGGTGCCCGGCCTGGTCGTGGTGGCGGGCGGCAAGTACACGACGTACCGGGTCATGGCCAAGGACGCGGTCGACGAGGCGGTGCACGGACTCGACCTGCGGGTCGCCGAGTGCGTCACCGAGGACATCCCGCTGCTCGGCGCGGAGGGCTACCGCGCGCTGTGGAACGCGCGGGCGCGCATCGCCCAGCGCACCGGGCTTCATGTCGTACGCGTGGAACACCTGTTGAACCGGTACGGCTCCCTGGCCGAGGAGGTGTTCGACCTCATCGCCGGCGACTCCTCGCTGGGCGAGCCGCTGCCCGGCGCCGAGGACTATCTGCGCGCGGAGATCGTCTACGCCGCCTCCCACGAGGGCGCCCGGCACCTGGACGACGTCCTGACCCGGCGCACCCGCATCTCCATCGAGACCTTCGACCGGGGCACCCGCTGCGCCCGCGAGGCCGCCGCACTGATGGCCCCCGTGCTGGGCTGGGACAAGGACCAGATCGAACGCGAGGTCCAGCACTACGAGAAGCGGGTCGAGGCCGAACGCGAGTCGCAGCGCCAGCCGGACGACCAGACGGCGGACGCGGCGCGCCTGGGGGCGCCGGACATCGTGCCGCTGTAGGGGGCGCGCCGGAGGTCGTTCCGGTGCAGCGGGCGGCGGATCTGTGCCGGTGCGGGCGGGCGGCGGGGTGCGTGCCGGTGTGGTGCGCGCCGGAGGACGTCGCGTTGTTGTGGTCGTCGTCAGGTGTCGAGTCGTCATGGTCCACACGGGGGTCCCGCGCCGCTGCGGGCCTCGGCGTTCGCTGTGCTGCGAACGTCTTCTGAGGGGGCCTCAAGTCGGCGTATCTGGGACGTTTCCCCGCCGCGCGGCTACTGTTCCACTCGAACGAGTGTCACGAATCGGGATCTCTGTTCGGAACCGGCTCGTTCTACGGGTGCGGGGACAGAACCCCGCAGTGAGCGACGCCGTGAGCCACCCTGGGCGTCGGGCACTTGTCGGGTGAGGGACAATGGAGCCTCTGTCAGGGCGGGTTGCATGAGGGGACGCATGTCGGAGGCGGAGCGGGCGGGGACATCTCGTCAGGAGACTCGTCAGGACAACAGCGAGCGTCTCCTCGCCGGTCGGTACCGGCTGGGAGACGTGCTCGGCCGCGGAGGCATGGGCACGGTCTGGCGCGCCGTGGACGAGACCCTGGGCCGGACGGTCGCCGTCAAGGAGCTGCGGTTCCCGTCGAACATCGACGAGGACGAGAAACGCCGGCTGATCACGCGCACGCTGCGCGAGGCCAAGGCCATCGCGCGGATCCGCAACACCAGCGCGGTGACGGTCTACGACGTGGTCGACGAGGACGACCGCCCGTGGATCGTGATGGAGCTGGTCGAGGGCAAGTCGCTCGCCGAGGTGATCCGCGAGGACGGCCTGCTGGAGCCGCGGCGCGCCGCCGAGGTCGGCCTCGCCATCCTCGACGTGCTGCGCTCCGCGCACCGCGAGGGCATCCTGCACCGCGACGTGAAGCCGTCCAACGTGCTCATCGCCGACGACGGCCGGGTCGTGCTCACCGACTTCGGTATCGCCCAGGTCGAGGGCGACCCGTCCATCACCTCCACCGGCATGCTCGTCGGTGCCCCCTCGTACATCTCCCCGGAGCGCGCCCGCGGCCACAAGCCCGGCCCCGCCGCCGACCTGTGGTCCCTCGGCGGGCTGCTCTACGCGGCGGTGGAGGGCACCCCGCCGTACGACAAGGGGTCCGCCATCGCCACGCTCACCGCGGTGATGACCGAGCCCCTGGAGGAGCCGAAGAACGCGGGCCCGCTGCGGGACGTCATCTACGGCCTGCTCACCAAGGACCCGGCCCAGCGGCTCGACGACGCGGGCGCGCGGGCCATGCTCAAGGCCGTCATCAACGCGCCGGCGGCCGCCGGCGCGGAACCGGCCGACGCCACCAAGGTCGTCCCGCTGCCGGCCCAGCCGGGCACCCCGGCCACCGGTGGCGGCAGGCGCGGCGAGGAGGCGGCCGAGCGGCTGCGCGGCGCCCTGCGCTCCGCGCGCAAGGCCGCGGCGGGCACGGGCGTCGCGGCGGCGAACCACGGCGCCTCCGGCCCCGGCACCGGCACCCCCGCCGCCGGAGCCTCCGCCCCGGCCGCAACGACCAGCCCGACGACCCAGACACCGGGCCACGCCGGCACGGGCAACACCACCGCGAACGGCCGCGGTTCGGGCTGGCCCGTGATGACGCCGCCGCCGGACATGCCCGCGCGTCCCGTGCCCCGGGCGCCGCTCACCGACGTCGTGCCCCGGCGGACCCTGGTCGTCATCGCGGTCGCCGTGGTCGTCGCGGTGCTCGGTGTCGTCCTGGCCCTGACGCTCGGCGGCGACGACGACGGCACCAACCAGTCCAAGGACGCCGGGAAGACGGCCTCCGCGGGTGCGAGCGCGGACGCCGGCACCAAGGGCGACCCGAGCGGCGGTGTGCGCACCGACGGCTCGGCGACCGGCTCGGCCGGCTCCACGCCGGACGGCACGCCGGGCGCCACGGCGAGCGACGGCGGGGCCGGCGCGGACGACTCCGGGAAGGAGTCCGGCAAGGAGACGGGCAAGGACTCCGCGAGCGGCTCCGGCAAGGACGACGACATCGCCGCCGAGTCCACCCACCGGGGCGGGCAGGGCTACTCGATCGGCCTGCCCGAAGGCTGGAAGTACCGGTCGTCGGACGTGGCGGGCGACCGCTTCACCGGCCCCGACGGACAGAAGCTCCTCATCGGCTGGACCAGCGCGCCCAAGGACGACCCGGTCGCGGACTGGAAGAACCAGGAGCGCTACATGGTCCGCGCGCAGTACGACCGGATCCGGATAGAGCAGGTGGACTACCGGGGCTGGAACACGGCCGACTGGGAGTTCACCTACGTCGACGGCGGCACCAAGTACCGGACGATCGACCGAGGTTTCGTGGTCGACGACGACCAGGGCTACGCGTTGATGTACACGGCGAAGGCCGCCAAGTGGGACAGCGAGCTGCGCGAAATCACCTGGCGGACCTTCACGAAGACCTTCGAACCCAAGGTGTGACCGGCCCCGGGACCGGTTCGCGGACCTGATATCTCGCATCCCCTCCGTACGGCTTGACTCCGGCACGTATCGTGAGTGCTTGCGAACCGTACGCATCCGGAACCGGCGTATCCGGAACCGGACACCGGACGAACGGAACCGACAGCAGGGCGGCCGGGGGAGGCAACGTGGACGACTATGCGGGACGGGTCCTCGCCGACCGCTACCGCCTGCCGCTGCCCCCCGCCGACGAGTACGAACTCACCGAGACCCGCGCCTTCGACACCTACAGCGGACAGGAAGTCCTCGTCCGGCAGGTGCCGTTGCCGGAGGTCGTCGAGGCGGAGGTGCTGGACGCCGACGGGCTGCCCGACGGCTTCACGGCCCGCGACCGCTCCACCCGGCGGCCGGGCGCCGCCGCCGGACGGACCGGCGGGGGAGTGCGGCGGCCCGCGGACCCGGCGGTGCGCCGGGCGGTGGAGGCCGCGCAGGCCGCGGCCCGCATCCCCGACCATCCGCGACTCGACCAGGTCTTCGACGTGTTCGCCGAGGGCGGCTCGCTGTGGATCGTCAGCGAGCTGGTTCCCGCGCGGCCGCTGGCGGCGCTGCTCGCCGAGAAGCCCCTGACTCCCTACCGGGCGGCCGAGGTCGCCTCCGACGTCCTGATGGCCCTGCGGGTCCTGCACGCCCACGGCTGGGTGCACCGCAACATCACCGCCCGCACGGTCCTCGTCTGCGACGACGGCCGCGTCGTGCTGACCGGCCTCGCGGTCGGCGCGGCGGAGGAGGCGCTGTGCGGGTACGACCCGGTGCCGCCGCCCGAGGACGGCCCGGAGGGCGAGGGCGAGGGCGCGGGGGACGGCCACTGGGGCGCCGATGCCGGTCCTGCCGGTGGCGGGCCCGCCGCATCCGCCGCGGACGCGTACGGAGGCCCGGCCGGCGGGTCGTACGGAAGCTCGGCCGGCGGAACCAATCCTGGCCCGGCCGGAGGCGCGTACGCAGGCCCGGCCGGCGGGACGTTCGCGGGCCCCGCCGGAGGCGGGCACGCCGGCCCCGGCGCGGGCGGGCACATGGGTCCCGCGGGCGGCCTGGCGGGCGGTCTGGCGGGCGCGGATCCCGAGGCCGCGCGGCGGGCCGCGATCGAGGCGCGGGCGGCCGGCGGGCTGCCGGGCACCGAGCAGACCGACGGCAGGGGAACGCCGCGCGGACCGAGAACTCCCGAGAGCGGCGACGACATCAGGGCCGCGCGGGCCGGGGCGATCGCCGCGTACCGCGCAGGAGCACGCGCCGCCGCCCGGGTGCAGGAAGCCCGGCACAGCGGCACCGCCGCCCTTCCCGGCGCCCGCCCCGCCCCCGACGACAGCCGGTCCGCACCGGCACCGCGGCCCCACTCGGGCGCCCCGGACGCCGCCCCCCGTACGCCCGGTGACGCCGCCGCCGACGCCCCTCCGCCGGGCCGGATGGCCGACCCGTACGGCGTCCGCGCCACCGCCCCGTGGCACGGCGCGTCCCCGCGCCCCGGACAGCCGGCGGACGGCGGCCACTCCCAGGACCACCCCCACCGGCCCGGCGACCCCCACCGGCCCGGTGCCACCGCGTCCCGGCCGGGCCCGCCCGCCCTCCCGGCGAGCGGTGCCTACGGCCCGGGCAGGCCGCAGCCGGGCGTCCCGGCGCAGTACGGCGGCCCCCGCCCGCCGGCCGACGACCGGACCCTGCCCGCCCCGCAGAGCGGCCGTACGGGGCTCCCCTCCGGCAGTGGCCCGGAGCAGCCCGGCGGAAGCTGGGACGACGCCGCTGCCGGAGTGCCCGCCCGCCGGGGACCGGCGACCGCGCTCGCCGCCGAGCGGGCCCGGCAGGCCCGCATGGCCGTGGTGGGCCCGGTGACCGAGCGCTGGGCGCCCGAGCAGGCCGGGCCCGTGCACGAGAACTGGCAGCTGGCACCGCCCATCGGGCCCGCGACCGACCTGTGGGCGCTGGGCGCGCTGCTGTTCCGCGCCGTCCAGGGCCACGCGCCGTACCCCGAGGAGTCGACGGCGGAGCTGGTGCAGATGGTGTGCGCCGAGCCGCCCGCGTACGCCGAGGAGTGCGGACCGCTGCGCCCGGTCGTCGAGTCGCTGCTGCGTCAGGACCCCACCGAGCGACTGGACTTCGAGGAGCTGCGCGGCTGGCTGCGCTCCCTGGTGCGTTCGGCGCCCGAGCCGGAGGCCGGGGTGCACGTGGTGGCCGCGCCGCCCGCCGGCACCGGCCGGCTGCCGGTCGTACGCCGCCGCGGCGAGCTGGTGCGCAGGCGGCGCGCCGGGCTGCCGGTGCACCACGGGCGGCACAAGCGGGGCAAGGAGAAGGAGCGTTCACCGCGCAGCCTCGGCCGCGCCCTGCTCCTGCTGGTGCTGCTCGGCCTCGGCGCGGCGATCGCGTACGCGATGCTGTTCATGCCGAAGGCCGGGGAGAACGGCGGCACGGACGGCGCCGAACGGACCGGTGCGGCGGGCCAGGTGAGCGAGGCGCCCGCCCCGCCGGACGACGCGAGCGGCCGGCCCGACCCCGACCAGGCCGGCCCCGGCACCGGCGCGCCCTCCGGATCGGCCGGTTCCACCCACACCCAGACCACCGGCCCCAAGACCGTCGACGGCTTCCGTCTGCGCACCGACCCCGAGGGCTTCCGGGTCGCCGTGGCCGAGGACTGGCGCCGCACCCCGAAGAACGGCAGCGGCCAGGTCGTCTACGGCAAGGGCGACTTCGAGCTGATCGTCGTCCCCGGACGGGACGCGGCGGACGAGTACGGCGACGACCCGATGGCGTACCAGCGCGAGCGCGAGCCGGAGTTGCGACCGTACCGCGAGTCGAGCTGGGCGTCCGCGACCGGATTGAAGTCCATTCAGGTCGGCGAACGGACCATGGCGGAGGGGCAGTACACCTGGACCGGCGAGGACGGCGACGAGCTGTTCGTGCGCAACCTGGCGATCCTGGTCGACGGCCGTTATCACGTCCTGCAACTGCGCGGCCCGGAGTCCGAACGCGACGAGGTGAACCGGCTGTACGAGCAGGCGGCGGCGACCTACCAGGTCACGGGCTGACCACACCTCAACGGCGGTCGGCGTGCCGTGGACGGCCGTTGGCCCGCGCGTTTCCCGAGGTTGGCCGAACGGTTCCCGTCCGTCACGGAAAGCGACAACCGTCACAGTGCGGTCTCCGTGCCGCCCCCGTGGTTCCCCGGACGGGGGCGGCTCCTTACGCTGACCCTGTCAAGAGCATTGCGGGGAAACGTGAATCAGATGCAGGGCCTGCTCCTCGGGGGCCGCTACCGGCTCGACGCCGCCATCGGCAGTGGCGGCATGGGCCGGGTGTGGCGCGCCCACGACGAGGTGCTGCACCGCGCCGTCGCCATCAAGGAGCTGACCGCCGCGCTCTACGTCTCCGAGAGCGACCGGGCCGTCCTGCTGGCCCGCACCCGCGCCGAGGCACGCGCGGCGGCACGGATCAACCACTCCGCCGTCGTCACCGTGCACGACGTGCTGGAACACGACGGCCGCCCGTGGATCGTGATGGAGCTGGTCGAAGGCCGCTCGCTCGCCGACGCCGTCAAGGCGGACGGCCGGATCGAGCCCGCCGAGGCCGCCCGGATCGGCCTGTGGGTGCTGCGCGCCCTGCGCGCCGCGCACACCGCCGGCGTCCTGCACCGGGACGTCAAACCCGGCAACGTGCTGCTCGCCCACGACGGCCGGGTGCTGCTCACCGACTTCGGCATCGCGCAGATCGACGGCGACACCACCATCACCCGCACCGGCGAGGTCGTCGGCTCCGTCGACTTCCTCGCCCCCGAACGCATCCGCGGCCACGACCCCGGCCCCGCCTCCGACCTGTGGGCGCTCGGCGCCACGCTGTACACGGCGGTGGAGGGCAGCTCGCCGTTCCGCCGCACCTCGCCGCTGTCCACCATGCAGGCCATCGTCGAGGAGGAGCCCGCCGAGCCCGGCCACGCCGGTCCGCTGGCGCCCGTCATCGCCGCCCTGCTGCGCAAGGAGCCCGCCGCCCGGCCCGGCTCCGCGGCGGCCGAACACCTGCTTGCCGAGGCGGCGGAGGGGCGCCGCCCGCACATCGCGCCGTACGAGGCGACCCGCCCCGTCGGTCCCCGCCCGACGGCGGCCGACACCCGGGCCCACACCCGCCCGGACGCCACCGCCACCACCCCCGCCGCCGGGCCCGGCACCCCCGCGCCCCGGCGGCGCCGGCTGCGCACCCTGGCACTGGTCGTCGCCGTGGCCGCGATCGTCGGCGGCGGCACCGCGGCGGCCTGGCAGACCTGGGGCGCCGGCACCGGCGCCGACGGCACCCGGACCGGCGCCGCCACCTCGCCGGCCACCGGCGACAGCTCCCCGACGACCCTGCCCGACGGCTGGGCACGCGTCGACGACCCGGCGGGTTTCAGCCTCTCCGTGCCCGGCGACGACTGGGAGCGGAGCGTCTACAGCGACGACGGCGAGCTGACCCAGATCGACTACTCGCCCGACGGCGGGGTGCACCTGCTGCGCGTCGCCGTCGACCTCTCTCCCGACTTCGACAACGCGCGCGACCACCAGCTCGACCTGGAGCAGCAGGTCGGGCGGCTCGCCGAGTACCGGCGGGTGTCGCTGGCGGACAAGCTCTACCGGGACCGGCAGGGCTCCCTGTGGGAGTACACGTGGACCGCGCTGGAGCGGGACCCCGGACCCTACGTCGGCCCGCGCCGCGCCATCGACCACATGTACCTCAGCCGCGACGGCGTCGAGTACGCGATCTACATGGCCGGCCCGGCGGACGACTGGGCCACCACGCGGGAGCAGTTCGGCACGGTGCTGCGCAGCTGGCGGCCGGCGCACGGGTGACCGGCGGCGGCCCGCTGACCGAAAGCGTCTGACGGACCGTCGGTTGTCGGCCAACCTGCGGCTTTCCCCCCGGAGGCGGTGGCTCCGGCTGGGGCATCATGGGCCCATGGGGACCGAGCGGACGGACGGCCGGGTCATCGCGGGGCGATACCGGCTGGAGGCGCTGCTCGGCCGCGGCGGCATGGGCCTCGTCTGGCGGGCCACCGACCAGCTGCTGCGGCGGCGGGTGGCCGTCAAGGAGATCGCGCAGGACGCGTCCCTCTCGCCGGAGGAGGCGCGGCGCCAGTGCGACCGCATCCTGCGCGAGGCCCGTGCGGTGGCGCGGCTGAGCCATCCGCACGTCATCGTCGTGCACGACGTCGTGGTCCACGACGAACGGCCGTACATCGTCATGGAGCTGATCGACGGCGGCTCCCTCGCCGACCGGATCGCCCGGCACGGGCCGGTCGACGCCTACGAGGCCGCGCGCATCGGCGTCCATCTGCTCGGCGCGCTGCGCACCGCGCACGCGGCCGGGGTCCTGCACCGCGATCTCAAGCCCGCCAACGTGCTGATCGAGTCCGGCACCGGCCGGGTCGTGCTCACCGACTTCGGCGTCGCCCAGGTGCCGGGCGCCACGACGCTCACCGAGTCCGGCTCCTTCGTCGGCTCCCCCGAGTACACCGCCCCGGAGCGGATGTCCGGCGCCGGCACCGGACCGGCCTCCGACCTGTGGTCGCTGGGCGTGCTGCTGTGCACGGCGCTCAGCGGCCACTCGCCGTTCCACCGCGACACCCTCGGCGGCATCCTGCACGCCGTGGTGGACGACCAGATCCGGCCGCCCGCGCAGGCGGGGCCCCTGCTCCCGGTCGTGCAGGGCCTGTTGGAGCGTGACCCCGAGCGGCGGCTGGACGCGGCGGAGGCCGAGCGGATGCTGCGCGCGTTCCGGGAGACGGGGCGGATGCCGTTGCCCCGCGGCGGGACGGCGCGCGGTCCGCGCGACCGGCTGGTGACCGCGTTACTGGTGGCCGCGATGGCGGCGGCGGGGGTGTCGGCGGCGGCGCTGCTGATGACCGGCGGGGGCGGCGACGGCGGGGACCCGCCGGTGAGTCCGGGGCCGAGCGTGACGGTGACGGCGACCGTCACGTCGTCGGTCACCGCCGAGCCGGGATAAACGGGAGATAAGCCGCACCGTGGGTCACGGCTCTGTGACCGCTCCTGCGTGAAGTGGATGGGTGGGCGCCCGGCGCGATATCCATGAACGCATGAGCAACAACGGGGGAGCCCGCTACGGGGCCGACGAGCCGACCAGTTTCGGGCTGCAACCGCCGAACCCGCCGCAGCAGCCGCCCTCCGCGATTCCGCACCCGGGGAATCCGTACGCGGCACCGACGCCGGCGCAGGGCGGGCCGCAGCAACACGGTGGGGCGCAGGGGCCGCAGCACGGTGGTGCGCAGGGGCCCGGTGCGGCGCAGGGGCACGGCGGGCCGCAGCAGCACGGTGCGGCGCAGGCGCAGGGGCACTTCGCCCCCGCTCCCGCCGCAGGCCCCGCTCCCGCCGCTGCCTCTGCTGCGGCTCCCGCCGGCCCGCCCGTCGCCCCCGCCCCTCGGCCCGACCCCGGTGCCGGGCGTCTGATCGCCGGTCGCTACCGGCTGCTCGCCAAGCTCGGGAACGGCGGCATGGGCACGGTCTGGCGGGCCAAGGACGAGATCGTGGACCGTGAGGTCGCCGTCAAGGAGCCGCGCGTCCCGGACCACCTCCCCGAACGCGAACGCGCCAACGCCTTCGAGCGGATGCGCCGCGAGGCGCGCGCCGCGGCCCGGCTCGACCACCCGGCGGTCGTCAACGTGCACGACGTGGCCGTGGTCGACGACCGGCCGTGGATCGTGATGGAGCTGGTGCGGGGACGTTCCCTCGGCGACGCCCTGCGCGAGGGCACGCTGGACGCGCGCGAGGCCGCCCGGATCGGCCTGGAGGTGCTCGGCGCGCTGGAGGCCGCGCACGCGGCCGGCATCCTGCACCGCGACGTCAAGCCGGACAACATCCTGCTCGGCCGGCACGGCCGGATCGTCCTCACCGACTTCGGCATCGCCCAGATCGAGGGCGAGACCAACCTGACCGACACCGGCGGGTTCGTTGGCTCGCCCGAGTACATCGCCCCCGAGCGGGTGCTCGGCCGGCGTCCCGGCCCGGCCGCCGACCTCTGGTCGCTGGGTGTCGTGCTGTACGCGGCGACCGAGGGCGTCTCCCCGTTCCGGCGCAGCAACACCCCGGCCACGCTCCAGTCCGTCCTCAACGCCACCCCGGCGCCGCCCGCCTCCGCGCGGGGCCCGCTCGCGGAGGTCATCAACGGCCTGCTGCAGAAGGACCCCGCGCACCGGCCGAACGCCGCGCGGGTCCGCGCCCTGCTGGAGGCCGCCGCGAACCCGCCGGAGCCCCTTCCCACGCAGGTCGTGACCGTCACCGGCGACTCCGGTTCCCGCGGCGGTGTCCGGCTCGGCCGCAAGACGCTGGTCGGCCTCGGCGCGGCGGTCGTGACCGCGGCGCTGGCGGCGTACCTGGTGATCGCCGAGCCGTTCGCGGGCCCGCTGCCGGACGGCTGGAAGGAGCACCCGGAGAAGGCGCTGGCCGCCACCCTGGCGGTGCCGGAGGTCTACGAGCGGTCCGAGCCGGAGGAGACCGACCAGGGCCACTGGGTGACGTACTCGGACCCCAGCGGCAGCATCTGGGTGCACCTCGAGCTCGACAAGAAGTCGGAGGACACGAACGGCCAGATCGCGGGCTCCGCGGAGGCCGAGATGTACGAGGACGAGGCCAGGTTCCAGCAGAGCGGCGACTACGACGTCTCCATGCCGGCGAACCCGAAGACCAGGCCCGTCGACGACGCCGTGCACGAAGGCCGTCCGGCCGCCGAGAACACGGTCGTCTACACCTCGACCGACACCGAGAACCCGCGCGAGCTGCGGCTCTTCTACTACAAGACCAAGACCGGCGACATGTACAAGCTCACCGTCAGTTACCCGGGCAAGGGCGACTTCACCGAGCGCGGGCGCGAGGTGGCCAGGACGGCGATCGCCAACCTGGACATCGCGAAGCCCTGAACAGGCCGGCGCGGAACATGGACGAGGGCGGCGCGCGGCCGCGTGGCGAACGCGTGGTCGGCGGCCGCTACCGGCTCGTCGAGCGGATCGGCTCCGGCGGGATGGGCACCGTCTGGCGCGCCCACGACCGGCTCGTCGACCGCGACGTCGCCGTCAAGCAGCCCCGCCTGCCGGGCGATCCGGAGGACGAGGTCCACCGCCGGGCCGCCCACCGCCTGCACCGCGAGGCCCGCGCCGCCGCCCGCGTGGACCACCCGTCCGCCGTCGCCGTCCACGACGTCGTCGAGGAGGACGGGCAGCCGTGGATCGTCATGGAACTGGTGCGCGGTGAGTCCCTGCACGAGGTGCTCCGGCGGGGGCCGCTGGAGCCCGCCGAGGCGGCCCGTATCGGCCTCGCGGTCCTCGGCGCGCTGCGCGCCGCGCACGCCGTCGGGATCGTGCACCGTGACGTGAAGCCCGCCAACGTCCTGCTCGGCCCGCACGGCCGGGTCGTCCTCACCGACTTCGGCATCGCCCATGTCCAGGGCGAGGAATCCCTCACCGCCAGCGGCGAGTTCGTCGGTTCGCTGGAGTTCGTCGCCCCCGAGCGGATGGCCGGCCGGATCGCGGGCCCGGCCTCCGACCTGTGGTCCCTCGGCGTCCTGCTGTACGCCGCCGTGGAGGGCTGGTCGCCCTTCCGCCGTACGGCACTGGAGTCGACGCTCGCCGCGATCCTCACCACGGAGCCGCCCGAGCCGCGGCGGGCCGGACCTCTCGGACCGCTCCTGCTCCGCCTGCTGGAGAAGGACCCCGACCGGCGTCCGGACGCGGACGAGGTCACGGCGGCACTGGAGGCGGCCGCGAGCGAGGCCCTCAGCGCCCTGCTGGATCCCTCGCTCCAAGACGTCTCCGGGCTGGCGGAGTTCGGCGACGACGCCGGGACGGTGCGGCTGGGTGCCCGGCGAGCCGGCGCCCGACCCCGCGGCGGACACGCTGTCCAACCCAGCACCCCGCACAGCATCCCGCACCGCACCCGCTCCGGCGCCGGCCCCGTCTCCGCCGTACGGCACCCTCCCCGCCGCCCCCTCCACCGCCGCCCCGTCCCACTCGCCGCCCTCGGCGGACTCCTGCTCGGCACCGCCGGGCTCGGCCTCTCCCTCCTCGCCGGCGGCCCGGACGGCGGCGCGGCGACGCGAAACCCGGGCAAGGCCGCGGCCGGCCGCCCGACCGCGCCGGCAACGAGCCCGGCCGGCACCCCGGCCTCCACCCCCGCCCTCGACGGCTGGACCGCCCACCCCGAGAAGGACATGGGCGCGACCCTCGCCCTGCCGCCCGAGTTCGAGGAGTTCGCCCGCCAGGGCAACGACACCGTCCAGCCGCGCGCCGTGGAGTTCGCCGCCGGGTCCGTCCAGGTCCGCCTCACCCAGTGGGACAAATCCCCAGGGGCCCCGATGAAGCAGGCGAAACAGCACGCGGCGACCTTCGAGTTCTACGGCAACGCCCGCACCCGCCACACCGCCACCAGCTTCCAGGGCTGGGACGCCGTCCGGTCCGACAGCCGCTACGGCGACGAGGACCTCCGCCACCGCGTCATCGAGTTGCTGTTCCGCACCGACGACGGCCGGTTCTACGAACTGCGCGTCGAGATGCCCGAGGACGCGGCGCAGGAGCGCGAGGGCGAGGCGGTCTTCGCCGGCGCCCGCGACCGGCTGGTCGTCGCAGCGTCCCGATCGGGCATACAACACCCCTGATCAGCGCGTTTGTTGCCAGTGATCGCTGGCGGCATGTGTGCGGTCCGTGAATCCCCATTACCGACGGGTACACAAAGCCTGCGGCGCGGCATACCCTGCGCCTCATGACCGACGCGCAGGCTCTTGAGAAGGCCGGTACCGCCACCAACCCCGTCGCCCCCGTCCCGGCGGGCGTCCGCACGGCCGCCGATGTCGTCACGCCCGAGCTGATCGCCCAGCTCACCAAGGGGGTGACCGGCTCCGGACGGACCGCCAACCACACGCCGTTCACCGGCGAGAAGCTGGCCGACCTGCCCGAGTCGACGCCCGAGGACGTGGAGAAGGCCTTCCAGGCGGCCCGCGCCGCGCAGCCGGTCTGGGAGCGCACGCCGGTCCGTGACCGCGCCGCCGTCCTGCTCCGCTTCCACGACCTGGTCCTGGAACGCCAGGGCGAGGTGCTGGACCTCATCCAGCTGGAGACGGGCAAGGCCCGCCTGCACGCGCACGAGGAGGTGCAGGCGGTCGCGGTCGCCGCCCGCCACTACGGCCGCAGGGCCGCGGCCTACCTCCGGCCCAAGCGGCACGCGGGCGCCGTACCGGCCCTGACGAAGGTCCTCGAACTGCGCCACCCGCGCGGCGTGATCGGCCAGATAGCCCCCTGGAACTACCCGCTGGAGCTGTCCGTCGGCGACGCGCTCCCCGCCTTCGTCGCGGGCAACGCGGTGGTGATGAAGCCGGACACGGAGACCTGCCTGACCGCCCTGTGGGCCCGCGACCTGCTCGTCGAGGCCGGACTGCCCGCCGACGTCTTCCAGGTCGTCCTCGGCGACGGCCCGGTCGTCGGCCCCGAGGTCGTCCGGCACGCCGACTACGTCTCGTTCACCGGCTCCACCCGCACCGGCCGCGAGGTCGCCCGGGGCGCCGCCGCCCGCCTGGTCGGCGTCTCGCTCGAACTCGGCGGCAAGAACGCCATGCTGGTCCTGGAGGACGCCGACCTCGACAAGGCCGCGGCGGGCGCCGTCCGCGCCTGCTTCTCCTCCGCGGGCCAGCTGTGCATCTCCATCGAGCGGCTGTACGTCCACGAGTCGGTCGCCGACGCCTTCGCCGAGCGCTTCGCCGCCCGCACCAGGGCCCTGCGGCTCGGCACGGCCCTGGCCTACGGCGCCGACATGGGCTCGCTCGTCGGCGAGCGCCAGCTGGAGACCGTCCGGCGGCACGTCGAGGACGCCGTGGCCAAGGGCGCGAAGGTGCTGGCCGGCGGCGTGGCCCGCCCGGACGTCGGGCCGTACTTCTACGAGCCGACCATCCTCGACGGCGTCACCGAACCCATGGCCGTCTGCTCGGAGGAGACCTTCGGCCCGGTCGTCTCCCTCTACCGCTTCCGCACCGAGGACGAGGCGGTCGAGCTGGCCAACGCCACGCCGTACGGCCTGAACTCGTCGGTGTGGACGAAGGACGCCCGCCGCGGCCGCGCCGTCGCCGCCCGGCTGCGCACCGGCACCGTCAACATCAACGAGGGCTACGCCCCCGCCTACGGCAGCGTCCAGTCCCCGATGGGCGGCATGAAGGACTCCGGCCTGGGCCGCCGCCACGGCGCCGAGGGCATCCTCAAGTACACCGAGGCCCAGACGGTCGCCCACCAGCGGCTGCTGCCCATGGCACCGTCGCTGGGCATGGACGACGAGAAGTACGCGGCGTTCATGACCCGCAGCCTGCGGCTGATGAAGGCGTTCCGCTTCCGCTAGGCGGGCGGGGACGCGCCAGACGGCCCCCGGAGCCCGGTCCCCCGCAGTTCTCGACGAGGAGAGCACGTGTCGCAGGAGAAGTCCGTCCAGACCCGGGACGAAAACGGGTACGACTACGACGTCATCGTCGTCGGCTCAGGCTTCGGCGGCTCGGTCACCGCCCTGCGCCTGACCGAGAAGGGCTACCGCGTCGGCGTCCTGGAAGCCGGCCGCCGCTTCACCCGCGACACGCTCCCGAAGAACTCGTGGGACCTGAAGAACTACCTCTGGGCGCCGAGGCTCGGCATGTACGGCATCCAGCGCATCCACCTGCTCGGCAACGTCATGGTCCTGGCAGGCGCGGGCGTGGGCGGCGGGTCGCTGAACTACGCCAACACCCTCTACGTCCCGCCGAAGCCGTTCTTCGACGACCCCCAGTGGCGCCACATCACCGACTGGCAGGACGAGCTGCGGCCGTACTACGACCAGGCGAAGCGCATGCTCGGCGTACGGCTCAACCCGACGATGACCCCCTCCGACGTCCACCTGAAGGACGCCGCCCGGCGCATGGGCGTCGGCGACACCTTCCACATGGCACCCGTCGGGGTCTTCTTCGGCGACGGCCAGGACGCCGACGGCACCGTCAAGGCCGAGCCCGGCCAGGAGGTCCCCGACCCCTACTTCGGCGGCGCGGGCCCGGCCCGCCGAGCCTGCGCCGAGTGCGGCGAGTGCATGACGGGCTGCCGCCACGGCGCGAAGAACACCCTCAACGAGAACTACCTCCACCTCGCCGAGAAGGCGGGCGCCGTCGTCCACCCGATGACCACGGTCGTGTCCGTCACCGAGGACTCCCGCGGCGGCTACGCGGTCGCCACCCTGCCCACCGACGACAGGAAGAAGGGCAGGGGCCGGACCTTCACCGCCCGCCGGGTCGTCCTCGCCGCCGGCACCTACGGCACCCAGACCCTGCTGCACCGCATGAAGGCCACCGGCAGGCTCCCGCACATCTCCGACCGGCTCGGCATGCTGACCCGCACCAACTCCGAGGCCCTGGTCGGCGCCCAGACCACCGACCGCCGCTACCGCAAGGTCAGCGGCGAGCGCCCCGACTTCACCCGCGGCGTCGCCATCACGTCCTCCATCCACCCGGACGGGAACACCCACATCGAACCCGTCCGCTACGGCAAGGGCTCCAACTCCATGGGCAGCCTGTCCATCCTGCAGGTGCCGTACGCCGAGGGCTCCTCCCGGCTGCTGGCCTGGCTCGGCAACGCCGCCCGCCACCCGCTGCAGCTGCTGCGCTCGCTGTCCAACCGCCGCTGGTCGGAGAAGACCATCATCGGCCTGGTCATGCAGTCGCTGGACAACTCCCTGACGACGTATCTGAAGCCGTCCGGCGTCGGCAAGGGCCTGCTCACCGCCCGCCAGGGGCACGGCGCGCCCAACCCCAAGCAGATCAAGGCCGCCGCCGAGGGCGCCGCCGCGCTCGCCGCCTCCATCAACGGTTTCGCCGGGTCCAACGTCGGCGAGCTGATGGGCACCCCGCTCACCGCCCACTTCCTCGGCGGCTGCCCGATCGGCGACTCCCGCGAGACCGGCGTCATCGACCCGTACCACCGGCTCTACGGCCACCCCGGCATCTCCGTCGTCGACGGCTCCGCAGTCTCCGCGAACCTCGGCGTCAACCCGTCGCTGACCATCACCGCGCAGGCCGAGCGGGCGATGTCGTTCTGGCCGAACAAGGGCGAGACCGACCCGCGCCCTGCGCAGGGCGCGGCGTACGAACGTCTCCAGCCGGTCGAGCCGAAGCAGCCGGCGGTCCCCGCGGAGGCGTTCGGCGCGCTGCGGCTGCCGTTCCTCGGCATCCCGGCGGTGCCGAAGCAGCCCGGAGCACAGAAGGTCCAGGAGGCCTGAACCGGGAACGCCAAGAGGGACCTGTGCCCCCCTCCGAGCGCAGGTCCCTCCTGGTCCTGTACGGCGCTGAGGCCGCTGTCCGTCGGCCGCCGGCCGCTGAGGCCTACGCCTCGGCCTTCTTGCGGCGCACGATGTACACCGCGCCCGCACCGGCGACGACGGCGGCACCGCCGACCAGGCCGATCATCGGCAGGGCGGAACCTGCACCCGTCTCGGCGAGGCTCCCGGTCACGTCGACCGAGTTGACGTCGTCGAGGTCGGCCATGCCACCGGTCTGCGGCTTGGCGTCACCCGGCTGGGGGTTCTCGGAGCCGGCGGCGAGGATGTCGAAGAAGTACACCCAGCCGTTCGGGTCGTCGGCGATCCAGCAGCCCTCTTCGTCGGCGTACTGGGCGAAGCCACCGGTCAGACCGATCGCGTCGGGAACCTCACCGCTGACGCTCAGCCGCATCTCGAACGAGATGGACTGGCCCGCGCCCAGCGAGAACGCGGGGAACGTGCCGCCCTCACCGCCGGTGTCGGCGATGGTCGACCAGGTGCCGGAGGCCTTGTCGCGGACCTGCACCGTGATCTCACCGGAGTAGTCCTGCTCGTCCCAGCCGATCGCGGCGACACCGATCAGCGGCTTGATGTCCTTGATCTCCTCGTCCCCGCGGTTGGAGACGTCGAAGGAGAACTGCTCCCAGCCGCTGCCCGCGACGATCGTGTCGGCCAGGCCGGACAGACCGCTGCGCAGGTCTTCGCTGACACCGGTCGACTCGTCACCCGGGTCGGCGCAGACCGGGTCCGGCTCGGCGGACTCGCTCGGCGACGGCGACGGGGAGGCGGACCCGGTGGCGGAACCGGTCGGCGCGGGGCTGGTCTCGGTGGCCGAGCCCGTCGGCGCCGGGGAGGTCTCCGTGGCGGAACCGGTGGGCGCCGGGCTGGTCTCGGTGGCGGAGCCCGTCGGCTCGGGCGCGGTGTCGCTGACCGTGGCGGTGGGCGCCGGCGTCGCGGACTCGGACACCGTCTCCGTCGCGGTGACGGTCGGGCTCGCGGAGGACGTGTCCTCGGTCGCGAACGCGGCCGGCGCCGAGAGCAGCGCCAGCGGGGCTATCGCTGCCGTAGCGGCCGCTGCGGCCAGGGCGCGGCGAAGCTTCATGAAGACCTCGAATGTCCGGTGCTGCGGCGGCGCAGCACGCGTGGGGCGGTGGGCAGCCCCGCGTGTGGGACGCGGTTGTGACCCTTGATTCGCCTGGTTTGATCCGTGAGTGCAGTGAATGGTTGTCCCGCCACTCACAGAATTTTTATGTGGCCTGGATCACGCCGGACACGCCGAAGGGCCCCGCGGGGGAGGAGCCGCGGGGCCCTTCGTTCGTCAGCACCGGTGTCAGGGCGTCACCGGTACTCGGGGGAAGCGGCGCCGGGGGGCTGCGCCGTTGGTCTCGGCTGGTGACGGTGATCAAGCTGACACGCTGATGCGGGTGATGCGGGTGATGCCGGTGATGCCGGGCGACCGCCCGCTCCCGCTCCGGTACTCGACGGAACAGGCGCTGTTCCGCCGGCCGGCCCCGGGCGTCCCCGGAGCCGGCCGTTTCTCTTGGGTGACCGGGCTGCTGTCCCCTGCCGTCCGGTCACTTCCCTGGAGCGAGGTCCCACGACGCACGGCACGATCCGTCCGTCTCATCGCTCCAGCGAGCCACGCGTGGTTCTTCCGGGCCCGCGCCTGGCTGGCACGGACACCGGGACCAACGAAGCGGCCCGCGGGCGGTCACGCGCCGTACGGGTGAGAGGTGATGCGTACGTACGTACCGGGAACGCCGACGCAGCGCCCCGGCCCCGGGGCCGGGCCGCGCACAGGGCCGGGCCCCGGCGTCAGATCTTGCCGCGGCACAGCTCCAGCAGCGTCATCGCGAGCGCCGTCCCCGGCTTGCCGAGGGCGTCGCGGTAGTGGCCGAGGATCTCCATCTCGCGGGAGAGGTTCACGCGCCGGCCGCCGGAGCGGATCCGGGCCTGCTGGATGACGGCCGAGACGGCCATCCGTTCCTGGATCAGGCCGATGATCCGGTCGTCCAGGGCGTCGATGCGGTCGCGGGCGTCCGTGATCACGTCGGCGGCCTCGGGGGTGCGCGCGCCGGTCTTCTCCGTCGCCGCCGGTGCGGTCGCGGTCGCCGTCACTGCGGTAGCGGTCGCCGTCGGTGCGGTCGCGGTCATGTGGGGCTCCTCATCTTGGGGCGGGTGGTCGGACGGGGGTCGGACCAGGCGGCCCCGGAGACGACAGGAACCGGGAAAACGCCAGGCGCCCCGGGCCTTGTCGGCCCGGGGCGCCTGGAAAGTCGCTTGTCAGTTGCTCAAGCGGCACGACCATGGCAGCCGGCGGGCCGGTTGCCATAGGTAAAGAGGAAGGTCGCGTGCGTGAGCATGGGGCTCAGTATGCACGGACGGGGGGTGGCCCTGGCAAGCGGCGTTCGTCACAGCGGGCGCGGCGGAGCCGTGATCGGAGATAGCGACGGGCCGTTCCCCATGCCCGTCTCGGTAGAATCGACAAGCACAAGGACCAGCCCAACCGCCGGAAGGCACCCCGTGTCATCAGCGACTCCCGCTGCCGCCGCCCCCGACACCGTCCTGGTCGTCGACTTCGGCGCGCAGTACGCCCAGCTCATCGCCCGCCGAGTCCGCGAGGCCCGGGTCTACAGCGAGATCGTCCCGAGCACCATGCCGGTCGAGGAGATGCTCGCCAAGAACCCGGCGGCGATCATCCTCTCCGGCGGCCCCTCGTCGGTGTACGAGGAAGGCGCCCCGCGTCTCGACCGCCAGATCTTCGAGGCCGGCGTCCCCGTCTTCGGTATGTGCTACGGCTTCCAGCTGATGGCGCAGACCCTCGGCGGCACCGTCGACAACACCGGCGCCCGCGAGTACGGCCGCACCCCCCTGCACGTCTCCCGCCCCTCCTCCACCCTCTTCGAGGGCACCCCGGAGGAGCAGGCGGTGTGGATGTCGCACGGCGACGCCTGCTCCGCCGCCCCCGACGGCTTCACCGTCACGGCCTCCACGGACGTCGTCCCGGTCGCCGCCTTCGAGAACGACGAGAAGAAGCTCTACGGCGTCCAGTACCACCCCGAGGTCATGCACTCCACGCACGGCCAGCAGGTCCTGGAGCACTTCCTCTACCGCGGCGCCGGCCTGAAGCCGAGCTGGACGACCGGCAACGTCATCGAGGAGCAGGTCGAGGCCATCCGCGAGCTGGTCGGCGACAAGCGGGCGATCTGCGGTCTGTCCGGCGGCGTCGACTCCGCCGTGGCCGCCGCCCTCGTCCAGAAGGCCATCGGCTCCCAGCTGACCTGCGTCTACGTCGACCACGGCCTGATGCGCAAGGGCGAGACCGAGCAGGTCGAGAAGGACTTCGTGGCCGCGACCGGCGTCCAGCTGAAGGTCGTCGACGCCGAGGAGCGGTTCCTGAAGGCGCTCGCCGGGGTCACCGACCCCGAGGAGAAGCGGAAGATCATCGGCCGGGAGTTCATCCGCGTCTTCGAGCAGGCCCAGGCCGAGATCATCGCGGACGAGGGCCCGGCCGTGGAATTCCTGGTCCAGGGCACCCTGTACCCGGACGTCGTCGAGTCCGGCGGCGGCACCGGCACCGCCAACATCAAGTCCCACCACAACGTCGGCGGCCTGCCCGAGGACCTCGAGTTCAAGCTGATCGAGCCGCTGCGCAAGCTGTTCAAGGACGAGGTCCGGATGGTCGGCCAGGAGCTGGGCCTGCCGGAGGAGATCGTCCAGCGCCAGCCGTTCCCGGGTCCCGGCCTCGGCATCCGGATCGTCGGCGAGGTCACCAAGGAGCGCCTGGACCTGCTGCGCGAGGCCGACGCCATCGCCCGCGAGGAGCTGACGGCGGCGGGCCTCGACCGCGACATCTGGCAGTGCCCGGTGGTCCTGCTCGCGGACGTCCGCTCCGTCGGCGTCCAGGGCGACGGCCGCACCTACGGCCACCCGATCGTCCTGCGCCCGGTGTCCTCCGAGGACGCCATGACGGCCGACTGGTCGCGCCTGCCGTACGACGTCCTCGCCCGGATCTCCACCCGCATCACCAACGAGGTCCGCGACGTCAACCGGGTCGTGCTGGATGTGACGTCCAAGCCGCCGGGGACGATCGAGTGGGAGTGACCCGCACCCGCGGGTGACCCCTACGTGCGCTTGATCGTGCGCAGGGGTGCGCCGGGCTTCCAGACCTGGAGGACAAGGTAGGTGTCGTCCTCCACGTAGGTCCGCGTGACCTCCGTCAGCTCGGTGCGGAAGAGGTGGAACGGCTCCGGCGGTTCCACCTCTTTCGTGTACCCGGCCCTCACCCGCGGATCGGTCACCTCGATCGCCCGCCCGCTGATCCGGACGTCCCCGCCGCCCATCCCGGTGCCCTCCCCGGGGTTCGCCTGCAACGCGAACCGCGGGTCGCGGCGCAGGTCGAGCGCCTTCAGCGAGTTCGGCATCATGCCGAGCCACAGCTCGCCGTTCAGGAAACGCACCTCCAGACCGGTCGTCCGGGGCGAGCCGTCCTTGCGCAGCGTCGCGAGGACGTGGTGGGTGAACGCGCCGAAACGCTCCTCGACGGTCTTCGCGAGATCGGGTTCGGCGCTGACGAAGGTTTCCCAGTTTGCTCCCATACGACGAGTGTGGCGCCGAAACCCGACAACCTCTGTCGCATT
Source organism: Streptomyces sp. NPDC052687 (assembly GCF_040678395.1). Classification (NCBI taxonomy): domain Bacteria; kingdom Bacillati; phylum Actinomycetota; class Actinomycetes; order Kitasatosporales; family Streptomycetaceae; genus Streptomyces; species Streptomyces sp. NPDC052687. The sequence goes on from NZ_JBFATR010000001.1 coordinate 295,575, forward strand.
TGGTCGAAGTCTGTTCTGTTTGGCTGACCGCCGGTAACTTCCCGCCCGTACCGCACCCCAGCGCCGGAGGAGCAATGCCCGGGCCCACCCCACCCCCACCCCTGCCCACCGACCGGCTCCGGTTCGCCATGCCGCCGATGCACGAGTCGGTCGAGGACGAGCGCCGGCACCGCAAGGAACGGCTGGCCGGCGCCCTGCGGATCTTCGGACGGCTCGGCTTCGAGGACGGCGTCTCCGGGCACATCACCGCACGCGATCCGGAGTACAGCGACTGCTTCTGGGTCAACCCCTTCGGCCTGCCGTTCCGGCACGTCACGGTCAGCGACCTGGTGCTGGCCAACGCCGACGGACAGGTGATCGAGGGCCGCTACCACGTCAACCAGGCCGCCTTCACCGTCCACGCCCAGGTCCACGCCGCCCGCCCGGACGTCGTCGCGGTCGCCCACTGCCACACCGTGCACGGCCGCGCCCTGGCCGCCCTCGGCGATCTCATCGAGCCCATCACCCAGGAGAGCTGCGCCTTCTACGAGGACGTGGCCCTGTACGACGCCTACACCGGCGTCTCCGTCGACGCCGAGGAGGGCCGCCGGAACGCCGCCACGCTCGGCTCCCGCAAGGCGCTGGTCCTGCGCAACCACGGACTGCTCACCGTCGGCGACTCCGTCGACGCGGCCGCCTGGTGGTTCCTGTCGATGGAGCGGTCCTGCCAGGTCCAGCTCACCGCGCACGCGGCGGGCCGGCCGGTGCGGATCGACCACAAGGCGGCGGTGGCGACCCGTGAGCAACTGGGCGGCGACCTGGTGGCCTGGATCAACTACCAGCCGCTGTGGCAGGACATCACCCGCAGCGAACCCGACCTGCTGCGCTGACCCGTCGGGCACCGGGACATGCCGGGCGACGGCGCCCGAGCGCCGCCCGCTCACAAGCCGCGCAGCACCGCCGCCTTGACCCGCGCGAACTCCTCGTCCGTGAGCACCCCGTCCCGGTACAGCTCGCCCAGCTCCCGCAGCCTGCGCAGCAGCACGTCGTGATGGTCGTCGCGCGGCGGAGCGGACGACGCGGCCGGTGGTGGCGGGGAGGCCGGTGACGGTGACGGTGGGGACGCCGGTACCGGTGATGGTGCCGGTGAGGGTGCGTGCGGTAGTGCCTGCGGCGTGGCGAGTCGTTGCCGTGGCCCGGCGTCGGCGGGTTCGCCGCCCGCGCGGGCCGACGGGTGCGGCAAGCGGGCCGTGACGGCCGTGGCGACCAGCGCGGTGAGCAGATCGCGGCGCGTGCTGCCCCACAGATCGAGGGCGTACGGGTCCTTCTCCGGCGGGAGTCTCGCGTGTGCCGTCTCCCGGGTCACGAATCGCAGAAGGCCGTCCTCCGCCCCCGAGTTGGGCAGCCATTCGACCCGCTCCAGGTCGCCGATCTCGATGATCCGCGGCCCCGTCGCCCGCTTCACCCGGTCGGACGTCTCGCTCCAGTCGATCCTGATCCGCGTACCGTCGAAGGACACCGTGCCGTCCGAGGACCGCACCGACACCGGCACCGGCGGCCCCGGCAGCAGGTAGGCCGTGGTCGGCTCCTTGGGAATCCCGTCCAGCAGCAGGGCGCGCCGGATCTCCTCCGCCATGTACTCGGCGACCCCCGACCGGTCCGCGTCGACCGCCAGCCGGTAGGGGTCGGCCGCGTCCGGCAGCCGGCCCGAGGTCGCCTGGAGCAGCGGGTCCGCCCCCTCCCGCAGCCGCAACCGCAGCCGGCCGCGCTTGCGGTCGGGTTCGTGCACCACCGAGGAGACCGCTTCCAGCGGCACCGTGATCTCCCCGTACGTCTGCCGGAACAGCGGCACCGACCGGTGAAGTCCCGGCGTGATCCGCACCGTTGTGCCGTCGAAGACCCAGGTGCCGTCGCGCTGGCTGATCTCGGCCATACCGAAATCCTCCCAGCCGGGTCAACACGACGGTCACGATTTCACCCGCCCTGATCAGAACAACCGGACGTAAACGCCGTGGCGTAGGGCACAATTCGCTGTCGTCGCGGGGGAGTTGTACGGCGGCGCCGGACGGGCGTCGCAGGGTGCTGGCCGGGAAGGGCGGGCGTCGGGCGTGGCGGTACAGGAGGCGAGACAGGGTGGTGCGGAGCCCGGAGCGTACGGAGGCGTCCACGGGGGCCTCCACGGGGGCGGCTGCGACGGCGGGGACTGCCCGCACGGGGCGCGCGAGGGACACCGGCGGGCCGTCGCCGCGTTCCTGCGGAAACGGGACGAGTTCGCGGCCGGGCAGGGGCTGCCGGCGGCGGTCGCGCACTCCCCTTCGGCCTCCCGCCAGTGGGTGTCCGACGAACTCACCCAGTCCGCCCAGCTCGTCGCCGAACGCGGCCGTGCCGAAGGCCAGGCCTGGCTGGCCCGGCTGTGGCGGCGGACGGCGTTCACGGTGTGGGCGCTCGTCGTGCTGTTGCTGCTGGTGCAGTCGCTCACCGCGATCGGCACCGGCTGGACGGCCGCCCGTACCGCAGGCTTGCTCGCCGCGCTCGTGGTGGCCGGGGCGCTGACGGCGGCGTCCTTCTTCCACCGGGCCCGCGGCGGGGCACTGGCGCCGGTGATCGGCGAGGACAACCGGCTGTCCACCTCCCGTGCCGTGGCCGCGGCGTGGGTGCTCTTCGTCGTGTACACGGTGCTGGTCCTGGCCGGGCAGCTGGCGGCCGCCTCGGATCACGACGAGCGCGACGCGCTGATCGCCGGGCTCCAACTGGCCCGCGGCGCCGGTGTGGTCACCGTGCTCGCCGTGGTGTGCGGGATCGCGGTGCTGGTGCGGCGGGTGGTCGGGCTGCGGGTGCTCGGCCAGCGGCTGCAGAAGGTCCGCGCGGACCGGCCCCGGGCGGCCGACCTGCTCACCGACGACTCGGGGCGGGGCAGCTTCGCCGATCTCCAGTACGTCGTCATCAGTGCCGTCGCCCTCGTCTTCGGCGTGGTCAGGCTGGCCCGCCGCCCGGACCAACTGCCCGACCTGCCCTGGGGACTCGCGGCGGTCGTCCTGATCTCGGCCGCGACCTACCTCGCCGGCAAGTACTCCGAGGGCGGCCGTCCCGTGATCCTCTCCGTCGTACGGGCCAGGGAGGCCGGTGACCTCGACGCGCCCATCCGCACCGGGGAGGACATCGAGATCCGGGGCGCCGGTTTCGTCCCGCCGGGCGCGCAGGGCGCCGACCGGCTGTCGCGGATGGCCGTACGGATCGGGGCCGTCCATGTCCATGTCCCGCTCGTGCCCGTGGCCGGCGGCTTCAGCAACCCCACCGACACCAGGCTCACCGTCCCCGTGCCCGCCGATGTCGAGCCGGGCCGGGTGACCGTGCAGGTCGTGACGGCGGCGGGCGTGGAGACGAACCCGTACGTGATCGAGGTGACGGAGTAGACCGAGGCGACGCAGCCGGTCGTGGCCGAGCCGCCCGAGCCGCTTGACGCGTCCTGGCCGGCCGACCCGTCCGAGCCGTCGGGCCTGTCCGAGCCCGCCGATCCGTCCGATCAGTCCGAGCCCGCCGATCCGTCCGAGGCGGCCAAGTTTCGCGGGCCGGCCGGGCTGGCCAAGCTTTGCGGCCCGGTCAGCGGTTGGGAGCTGCCCGTTGCGGGGCGGCAGTGGGTGCGGGGAACGGCCCGGACGGCGGCCCGCGCGCGCGGACCGCGCCGTCGCGCGGCCGCGATCGCCGGAAAGCGGCTGGAACATGAGTGAGCGGGTCCTCTCGTGCGTACGTATCGTCTGATGAGGGGTCACGGCAGGCGGGCGAGAGGCGGCGGGCAGCGATGACTCACGGTATGCGTCCGGACGCTCACACCCAGCCGATGGGCGGCGGTGGTGACTGGCGGGACGCCGCCACCCGCTACGCCCTCCTCCCCCTGCGCCTCTTCCTCGGCATCACGTTCGTCTACGCCGGCCTCGACAAGCTCACCGACAGCGCGTTCCTTCAGGACGGCGGCTCCGGATCGGTCGGCGACATGATGCGCACGGTGCGCGACTCCTCCGCCGTCCCGGCCCTCGTCGACCTGGCCCTCGAGAACCCCGTCGGCTTCGGCTCGGCCATCGCCATCGGTGAACTGGCCGTCGGCATCGGGACCTTGCTCGGCCTCTTCGCCCGCCTCGCCGCCCTCGGCGGCGCGCTGATCTCCCTCAGCCTGTGGCTGACCGTGAGCTGGGCCTCCGACCCCTACTACTACGGCAACGATCTCGTCTACCTGATGGCCTGGCTGCCCCTGGTCCTCGCCGGCGCGCCCTACCTCTCTGTGGACGCGGCTCTGCGCACACGGCGCCGGGACCGGGGCGCACGGCGTCAGGCCCGGGGCTCCGCCGAGGTCTGGCCCGGCTGACGCCGGGACTGTCTCCGGCGGACGGCCCGGCTCACGAAGCCCACCGCACCGGCCAGGATCAGGCCGCCCGCCGCGAGGGGGAGCATCACGAACCACGGTGTCTCCCACGCGCCGCTCGCGTCCCCGGCGTACACGACACCCCCGAGGGCGAGGAAGCATCCCGCGACGAGCCTGCCCGGCTGGAACTCATGACGCAGCACGGCTGACCTCCACCTGTCCCATCCCGACCTGAAGGTCGAGCTCGATCGTGCCGGCACTCCTCGTGCCCGCCTCCGGCTTCAGCGTGACCTCTCTGTACTTGCCGGGCGCGACGTCCACGTCCTGACTTCTGTCGCCCGGCAGCTGGATGTCGCCCACCCCCACGTCGATGTTCGCCTTCACCGTCACGTCCGGCGGCACGATCACCCGCAGTCGCCCGATGCCCACCTGGGCCGCCGTGGCCGTCGCTTGCCCCTCGGCCGGTTCCAGCCGGGACAGGTCCAGCGTGCCGACACCGGTGCCGAGGTCGTACTTCCCCCGCAGGTCCGCCACCGCCGCCGGCTCCCAGGTCGTGCGGGTCCACTCGGTGCCGATGTCCTTGGGCACCGCGGCCGCGCCGGCCAGCAGCGCCGCGGTGACGACCGCCAGGAACACCGATCCCGCGCCCGTGCGACCGAGGAACGCGCTGACCGCGATGCCCAGGCCGAAGACGGCCAGCGCACAGGACAGGCCGGCCTGCAAGCTGGTGCCGAGCGGATGCCCGTGCCAGGTCAGCGTGGTGCCGAGGCCGCCCGCGACGAGGGCGAGCAGGAAGACCCAGCCGCCGATCCAGCGGGGACCGCGCGGCTTCGGCGGCTCCTGCCGGGGCAGGCCGCGGGCCTCGCGGCCGTGCGGGTAGTCGTCGAGGGCGAGACTGACGGTCGCCGCGATGTCATGGTCCCGGGAGTCCCTGGGGCCCCACAGATAGCCCGTGCCGCCGACGTGCGTGCCGTCCTTCACGATCGGGTCGCGCCACCACGAGTAGGCGATGGGCGCCGGCGGCGCCTGAGCCTCCGGCGGTGCGTCGGCGGCGGCCTGCGCGGCCAGCGGATCCGGGCCGGGGGTGCCGCGGCGCTGCGACCAGTACCCCGCGCCGGCCAGCAGCAGGGAGAGGACGACGGCGAACGTGAGGACACCGCCGTTGTTCAGCATCGACAGGAAGACCCCGCAACCCACCAGCGCGAACAGCACCGCGGCCAGTGCCTGGCCGTCCACCCGGCCGGTCAGCAGCTTGCGGAACTCGTTCTCCTCCTCGTCGTCGTACGGCACGAAGAGCCAGGCGAAGCCGTAGAAGATGAGGCCGATGCCGCCGGTGGCGGACAGCACGGCCAGGGTGATGCGGAAGATCACCGGATCCATGTCGCACTGCCGGCCCAGCCCGGCGCAGACACCGGCGACCATCTTGTGCCACCGGTCCCGCCGGAAGTCCGTCAGCCCTTCGGGCGCCCGCCCCGCCTCCGGCGCGTCGGATCCCTGCGGGCCTCCGGGCCCGGCGGACGGCGGGCCGCTGTTCCCGGGCGGGCCCGCGGCCCCGGACGTTCCGCCGCCGGCCCGCGCATCGGCCGGCGTGTCCGCCCGCTGCCCGGCCTCGGCCGGTGCTCCGGTCCCGTCGGCCGGAGCCGCCCCGTTCACCCGTGCTCCTTCGGCCCGGCCCGCCCTGGTCGCGGGGTCCGGCTGTCCGTGCGAGTCCAGCTCCGCCGGCGCGTCCTCTTGATCGCGCGCGTCCGCCCGCCCGTGCGTGCCCGCGCGCTCGTGCGCACGCGACTCCGCACCCGCGGAGGCCGTGGTCGCCGGGTCGGACACGGAGCCCGCGTCGGGCCCGGCATCCGCGGCGTGCTGGTGATCAGTCATGCGTCCATGGTGACGGCCGGGCCGCTCCGACGGCAGGGGGAATGACCCTGGCCCGACCCTGATATCGCCCCTGACCCGGCGCGGGGGATCCGTGCGACGGAACACCGGCTCGAAGATCAGGGGCGTCTCGGGGGTCGACCCTGATGCCCCGGCCCTCCCGCCGTGTGACCATCGATGGCATGCCGGAAGCCGCAACCGCAGCAGCGCCACTCACCGGACCGCGGCCGCCGCGCAAGCTCTACCGCAGCAGTGACGGACGCTGGCTCGGTGGCGTGGCGCGGGGGCTCGCCGGACATCTCGGGCTGCCCGTCGTCTGGGTACGCCTGGTCTTCGTCGGACTGTTCATGGCCGACGGCCTCGGCGCGCTGCTGTACGCGGCGTTCTGGTTCTTCGTGCCGCTCGGCGTCGGCGGCGTCGACGCGGACCGGCCGCCGTCCTTCGTCACCACCGAGGCCTCGCCCGACGGCCGCCGCAGACTCGTCACCCGCAGACCGGACAAGGGCCAGATCGTCGCCCTGCTGCTCATGGTCATCGTGGCGATGGTCTTCGTCAGCAGCGTCAACCTGGGCGGCGGCGCCAGGGCCTACCTCTGGCCCGCCGTCCTGGTCGGTGCCGGCGTCGCCCTCGTCTGGCGCCAGGCGGACAACGCCCGCCGGGCCCGCTGGGTCGAGGTCGGCCGCCGCCGGCGCACCCTCACCCTGCTGCGCGCCGGCGCGGGCGTCCTGCTGGTCACGGCCGGAGTCTCCGGCATCTTCGTCCTGCAGGGCTCCGCCGCCCACCTCGGCTCGGTTCTTCAGGCCGCCCTCGCCGTCCTCGTCGGCATCACCCTGCTCGCCGGCCCCTATCTGGTGCGGATGACCCAGGACCTGTCCGAGGAACGCCTGATGCGCATCCGCGCGCAGGAGCGCGCCGAAGTCGCCGCGCACGTCCACGACTCGGTGCTGCACACCCTGACGCTGATCCAGCGCAACGCGGAGAACGCGAGCGAGGTGCGCCGCCTCGCCCGCGCCCAGGAGCGCGACCTGCGCACCTGGCTGTACAAACCGGAGGGCACCGGCAAGGACGAGGACGACGAACCGACCACGCTCGCCGAGGCGGTGCGGCGCAACGCCGCCGAGGTGGAGGACAAGCACGGCGTGCCCATAGAGGTCGTGGTCGTCGGCGACTGCCCGCTCGACGACCGCACCGGCGCACAGATGCAGGCCGCGCGCGAGGCGATGGTGAACGCCGCCAAGTACGGTGGCGAGGGCGGCGCGGTCCAGGTCTACGCCGAAGTCGAGGGCAGGACGGTCTTCGTGTCCGTGCGGGACCGCGGCCCCGGCTTCGACCTCGACTCGATACCCGCCGACCGCATGGGTGTCAGAGAATCGATCATCGGCCGCATGGAGCGCAACGGCGGCACGGCCCGGCTGCGGGCGGTGCCCGGCGGCGGCACGGAGGTCGAGCTGGAGATGGAGAGGGCGGAGAACACGTCATGAGCGACCCGACCGAGGCGAACGGCACAGCGGGAGCGGCGGAACCGGCCGAGTCCGCGGAGCCGGCCGGCCAGGGCACCGTCGACCGGCGGGTGCGTGTCGTCCTCGTCGACGACCACCGGATGTTCCGCACGGGGGTGCGGGCGGAGATCGGCCGGACCGAGCAGACCGGCGTCGAGGTCGTCGGCGAGGCCGCCGACGTCGATCAGGCGGTCGGCGTCATCACCGCGACCCGGCCCGAGGTCGTCCTGCTCGACGTGCATCTGCCGGGCGGCGGCGGGGTCGAAGTGCTGCGCCGTTGCGCGGCGTTGACGGCCGACGCCGAGCAGCCGGTCCGCTTCCTCGCGCTGTCCGTCTCGGACGCCGCCGAGGACGTGATCGGGGTCATCCGCGGCGGCGCGCGGGGCTATGTCACCAAGACGATCACCGGCTCGGACCTCATCGACTCGATCTTCCGGGTGCAGGAGGGAGACGCGGTGTTCTCGCCGCGTCTGGCCGGCTTCGTGCTCGACGCGTTCGCCTCCACCGACGCCCCGCCGGTCGACGAGGACCTCGACCGCCTCACCCAGCGCGAGCGCGAGGTGCTGCGGCTCATCGCACGGGGGTACGCGTACAAGGAGATCGCGAAGCAGCTGTTCATCTCGGTGAAGACGGTCGAGTCCCATGTCTCCGCCGTCCTGCGCAAGCTCCAGCTGTCCAACCGCCACGAACTGACGAGATGGGCGACGGCGCGACGCCTGGTGTGACGGGCGCCGCCACCTCCGGCCCCGCGCCGCCACCTCCGGCCCCGCGCCGCCGCCGCCTCAGCCCTGCGGCACCCGGAGCGCCGGTCGCAGGGTCCGCAGCGCCCACCGGAGGTGCCGTACGGCCTTCACGACGCCGATCAGCCCGGTCAGCCAGAGGATCATGCCGATGCCCATGCCGAGCACGACGTCCGCGTAGGTCGACCGGCCGGGTTCCGCCCGGGCCGCCGACGCGAGGGACGCCCACAGGCCGATCCCGCAGACCATCAGGGAGGAGAGCATCCAGAACAGGCTCAGGCCGGCGGAGCGCAGCCGGGCGTCGGTCGGCGGGTGGCTGTCCAGGGCCAGCCAGGCGTCGATGAGTTGCCGTATCCGGTGGTCGCGGCGGACGGCGATGACGACCGCGATGACGGACGGGGTGAGGGAGGCCAGACCGAGGACGGCGAAGATCGGTCCGAGGACGAACCCGAGAGGGTCCTTCTGCTCCAGCTGCTGGAGCGGCAGGATCAGCAGCGACCAGCCGATGATGGCCGCGAGCGCCAGCAGCCACAGCAGCAGCACCCGGTGCACCCCCAGACTGCGGCGGCGCAGCTCCTCCAGCGCCCGCCCCCGGTCGGCCAGCAGCGCCGCCCGGTCCGGCCAGGTCCGAAGGTGCGGCGGAGGCGGCGGCGGGGGCAGCGGCGAGCGGGGCATCGGGACCTTCCGGGCGGAGGGGAGCTGCGGGAGCGCAGGAAGCGGCGCACCACCGCCTCGCTGTCCGACGCTACCGTGCCGCCGTACTCATGCCATGCCGGTCACCGGCCTCATGCCATGCCCGTCACCGGCCCCGGAGCCGCTGCTCACACCACGCGTGTGGCCCCCGCGAACGGCATCTCGTCGATCGGCGCGACCCGCACGGGGGCGGAGGGGTTGGGGGCATGGACCATCTGCCCGTTGCCGACGTAGATGCCCACGTGGCTGATGCCGGAGTAGAAGAACACCAGGTCGCCGGGGAGGAGTTCGGAGCGGGCGACGCGGCGCCCGGCGCCGATCTGGGCGTAGGTGGTGCGCGGCAGAAAGACGCCGGCGGAGCGGTAGGCAGCCTGGACCAGCCCCGAGCAGTCGAAGGCGTCGGGGCCGGTGGCGCCCCAGACGTAAGGGCTGCCGAGTTTGGAGTAGGCGTAGCCGACCGCCGCCGCCGCGCGGGAGTCGGGCGCCGCGACCGGGCCACGCGGTGCCGTCGGGCGATCGCGTCCGGCCGTCACCGCGCGGGAGGGGCGGTCGGTGCCCTGGCCCTGCCCGGCGAGCCGGGCCCGCTCCTCGGCCGTGAGCCGGGCCAGCAGGCGCCGGGCCGCGTCCAGCTTGCCGGTGACGGTCTTCTTGTGCCGCTTCAGCTCCGCGCGGCGTGAGGTGAGCGCGGCCAGCTCGATCCGGGCGGCGCCGCGCAGTTGCTCGATCTCCCGCAGCTGTCGGCGGACGCGGGCGACGGCGGCCGACTGGCGGTCGCCGGCCCGCTCGGCGAACGAGGCGCCGTCGAGGTAGCGGTCGGGGTCGTCGGACAGCGCCAGTTGCAGCGCGGGGGGCAGGCCGCCGCTGCGGTACTGCGCCGCGGCGAAGGACCCGAGGGCGTCGCGCGCCGAGTCGAGGCGTTCCTCCTTGCGGGCCGCCTCGTCCTGCAGGGCGGCGAGCCGCCGCTGGGCGGCGTCGGCCTTCTCCTTGGCGCCGTTGTACTTCTCGGTGGCCACCTCGGCCTCCTGGTACAGCTTGTTCACCGTGGCCTTGACCTGCGTGGGGGTCAGCTCGGGCTCGGCGTGGCCCGTCCCGTCGAAGGCCGTCACGGCCGCCGCGCCCGCGAGGGCGAGGGTTGCCGCCGTACGGGCTCGATGGCCCCCGGCCGAGCGATGCCGGGGCTTGCGGTGAGCTGCCACGTGGACTGCACGTCCTTTCCTGCGGCCGGGCGGTCCGGCGGCGGTGTCGCACAGGGGAGCGGGACCGCCGCCGGACCTTCTCGGCGGAGACGTCCGGCTGCCGCCCTGGGCCTGGGCGGCGGTGGGGAGCCGGACATCTGAGGGAGGACGCTAGGCCGGGATATGCCGGAGAGGTCACGAGAAGTACGGAAGTGACGCGAGCGGGCCGTCGGGTGACCGTATGTGACCGTGACGTTTCTTCGGAATGGTCGAGGTGACGCAGCGTGCTGACCGAAGGGGCGATTCCGGGACCGGCGTACGGGACGGGATGCTATGGCGCATATATGCGCCGCCCCCGCGTCACTCCCCGTACGCGCTCATGCCCGCCGTCGGCCAGGGACGGGCCGGTGTCGGGCGGCGGGGGACGGCCTCGTTAGGCTCCGGCCCCATGGACGTACTCATCCATCTCTTCGTCGGCCTGCACATCATCGGCATCGCCTCGCTCCTCGGCGGCTTCCTCACCCAGATGAAGGCGATGGGCCAGGGCACCGCCCGCTTCGTCCCGGCGATGCTGCACGGCGCGCTGACCATGCTGGTCACCGGCGTGATCCTGGTCGGTCTCAACCAGGCCGACGACCAGACGGTCGACAACATCAAGATCGGCGTGAAGCTGGCCCTGCTGATCGTGATCCTCGGCCTGGTCTACGTGAAGCGGGACGAGGAGCGGGTGGACAAGGGCCTCTTCGGCCTCGTGGGGCTGCTGACCACGGCGAACATCTTCATCGCGGTCCTCTGGACCTGAGCCGCCGCGCCCCGCGCCCGCGGCCCCCGCGGACCTCGGCGCCCCCGGACCACCCGCCCCGCGTCGCCCCCGGACCACCCGCCCCGCGTCAGGCCGGCCGCACCACGCTGTGGATCGACGACTCGCCGTCGTAGTACACCGACTCCTCCCGCACGTACGTCCCGGGCTTCGGCGCGTGGATCATCATCCCGTTGCCGATGTAGATGCCGACGTGGGTGACGTCGTCGTAGAAGAAGACGAGGTCACCGGGGAGGGCGGCGGACAGGGGGACCGTGGTGCCGGCGTTCACCTGGTCGTAGGTGGTGCGCGGCAGGGTGACGCCGGCGGCCTTCCACGCGGCCTGGGTGAGGCCGGAGCAGTCGTAGGAGCCCGGCCCGGTGGCGCCCCAGACGTACGGCTTGCCGATCTGGGCGCGGGCGAAGGCGATCGCCTTCTCGGCCTTGGCGGTGTACGTCGCGCCGGCGGCCGGGACGGAGGTCTCGCCGGCGGAGGCGGAGGGGGAGGACGAGGCGCCGCCCGTCTCCTCCCGCGGGGCCGGCACCGCCTCCCGCTCCTCCTGCTCCTGCAGCCGCTGCTCCTCCGCCTGCTGCCGGGCCAGCTCCGCGGCCTTGCGCGCCGCCTCCTCCCGCTCGCGCTGCTCGATCGCGGCGAGCCGGGCCTTCTCCTCGGCGGTCAGCCGCGAAAGCATCTCCCGCGCGGTGGCGAGTTTCTTCTGGACGGTGGCCTTGGCCGTCTTCAGGCCGGCCTGTGACTCGGTGAGCGTCTGGAGGCTCTCGGCGGCCTCCTGGCGCTTCTTCATCGTCTCGGACTGCTGCGCGAAGTAGTCGTCGACCGATTCCTTCTGCCGGCTGGTGAGCCGGTCCATCAGGTGGGTGCGGTCGAAGTAGTCCTGCGGGGAGTCCGCGAGCAGCAGGGTCGCGACGCCGGGCGCGGCGGCGCCGGTGCGGTACTGGGCCGCGGCGTAGGAGCCCAGCTCCTCGCGGGCCTCGTTGAGCTTCTGCGCCCGCTGGGCGACGTCGTCCAGGAGGGTGTCGACCCGCTTGCGCTGCTTCGCGGTCTTCTCCTTGGCCGCGTTGTACTTCTCGGTCGCCGACTCCGCCTGGCGGTAGAGCTCGTCGACCTTCTTCTCGACCTCCTCCAGGCTCGGCTTCTCGTCGGCGGACGGGGCGGCGTCGGCGGTCTGCGACAGCAGGGCCACGGAGGTGAGGGCCGCGGTGGCGAGGGCGGGGGTGCGTATGCCGGCCACGCGCGGGGTGGGACGGGACTTGCGGTGCGACGCCAAGGGAGGCGACTCCTTCCATGGGCCGCCTACCGGGTTAGCTGTCGGGTTCGGGCGGGTCGTGAGGAAGGGTTGCCCTACAGCCCGTCCCGAAGGGGAGGGCCGATTCACCCCAGAGTCTGTTGGGTCCCCGGCTCCGGCCGCTGTGCGGGCGCGCCGGACTCGGCGGAGGCCGCGCGGCCCGGCGACGTTCGCCGGTAGGAGGTCGTACGGCCTGCGCGGAACGGTAGCCAACTCGTGTGCCTGCTGTGAAGGTTGGTGGGTGATATGCCCGATACATTTCCGTGACCTTTCCGACAGCGCCCCCCGGCGGTCCCTCAGCGGCCCCTCAGCGCTCCCTGCGCGTCGCTCGCCGTCGCCGAGCCTGCGCGGCGCGTGGCGGCCGGCGGCCGGTGTGATGTTCTGCGGGCGGCCCTCGGTTGTCAGTGGGGCGCCCTAGACTCGGAGAGCGATGAGCAGCCTCTTTGACGACAGCTTCCTGGCGGACCTCCAGGCCCCTCGCGGGCACGAGGAGGAACCCCCGCCGCCGCCCGAGGGCGATCACGTTCCGGAGTCGATCCCGGACGATCTGTTCGGCGGGAAGTTCGACGTGCCGCCGGACCGATGGGGCTCCCCCCGCTCGGGCGGAGCCGAGAGCGGGGGAGGCTACTACCGGGACGGCGCCCCCCGCCCGGTGGTCGACTCGGCCGCCCTCCTGGAGGGGCTGAACGACAACCAGCGCGCCGCGGTCGTCCACTCCGGCTCCCCCCTGCTCATCGTGGCCGGCGCCGGCTCCGGCAAGACCCGCGTGCTCACCCACCGCATCGCCTACCTGCTGGCCGAGCGGGGCGTGCACCCGGGCCAGATCCTCGCGATCACCTTCACCAACAAGGCCGCGGGCGAGATGAAGGAGCGCGTGGAGCAGCTGGTGGGCCCGCGCGCGAACGCGATGTGGGTGATGACCTTCCACAGCGCGTGCGTGCGCATCCTGCGCCGCGAGTCCAAGAGGCTCGGCTTCACCTCGTCGTTCTCGATCTACGACGCCGCCGACTCCAAGCGCCTGATGGCCCTGGTCTGCCGCGACCTGGACCTGGACCCCAAGCGCTTCCCGCCCAAGTCCTTCAGCGCCAAGATCAGCAACCTGAAGAACGAGCTGATCGACGAGGAGGACTTCGCCGCGCAGGCCTCCGACGGCTTCGAGAAGACCCTCGCGCAGGCCTACGCCCTCTACCAGTCGCGGCTGCGCGAGGCGAACGCCCTCGACTTCGACGACCTGATCATGACGACGGTCAACCTGCTGCGCGCCTTCCCCGACGTGGCCGAGCACTACCGCCGCCGCTTCCGCCACGTCCTGGTCGACGAGTACCAGGACACCAACCACGCGCAGTACGCCCTGGTCCGCGAGCTGGTCGGCACCTTTGAGCACCCGGTGGACGTGCCGCCCGAGGCCGAGGTCCCGCCCGCCGAGCTGTGCGTCGTCGGTGACGCCGACCAGTCGATCTACGCCTTCCGCGGCGCGACCATCCGCAACATCCTCCAGTTCGAGGAGGACTACCCGGACGCGACGACGATCCTGCTGGAGCAGAACTACCGCTCCACCCAGACGATCCTGTCCGCCGCCAACGCGGTCATCGAGCGCAACGAGTCCCGCCGCCCGAAGAACCTGTGGACCAACGCCGGCCAGGGCGCCCGGATCACCGGGTACGTCGCGGACACCGAGCACGACGAGGCCCAGTTCGTCGCCGACGAGATAGACCGCCTCACTGACGCGGGCGAGGCGAAGGCCGGCGACGTCGCCGTCTTCTACCGCACCAACGCCCAGTCCCGTGTCTTCGAAGAGGTCTTCATCCGCGTCGGCCTGCCCTACAAGGTCGTCGGCGGCGTCCGCTTCTACGAGCGCAAGGAGGTCCGGGACGTCCTGGCCTACCTGCGCGTCCTCGCCAACCCCGAGGACTCGGTCCCGCTGCGCCGCATCCTGAACGTGCCCAAGCGCGGCATCGGGGAGCGCGCGGAAGCGATGATCGACGCGCTCTCCCAGCGCGAGAAGATCAGCTTTCCGCAGGCGCTCAAGCGCGTCGACGAGGCGTACGGCATGGCCGCGCGGTCCACCAACGCGGTCAAGCGGTTCAACGCGCTGATGGAGGAGCTGCGCACCATCGTCGAGTCCGGCGCCGGACCGGCGACCGTCCTGGAGGCGGTGCTCGAACGCACCGGCTATCTCGCCGAGTTGCAGGCCTCCACCGACCCGCAGGACGAGACCCGGATCGAAAACCTCCAGGAACTCGCCGCCGTCGCCCTGGAGTTCGAACAGGAACGCGGTGAGGGGGAGACCGGCACGCTGGCCGACTTCCTGGAGCAGGTCGCGCTGGTCGCCGACTCCGACCAGATCCCCGACGAGGAGGACGGCGACGGCGTCATCACGCTGATGACCCTGCACACCGCCAAGGGCCTGGAGTTCCCGGTCGTCTTCCTCACCGGCATGGAGGACGGCGTCTTCCCGCACATGCGCGCCCTCGGCCAGACCAAGGAGCTGGAGGAGGAGCGCCGCCTGGCGTACGTCGGCATCACGCGCGCCCGGGAGCGGCTGTATCTCACCCGGTCCGCCATGCGCAGCGCCTGGGGACAGCCGCAGTACAACCCGCCGTCCCGCTTCCTGGAGGAGATCCCCGCGGCGTACGTCGACTGGAAGCGCACGGGCGCCGTCGCCGCCCCGGCGGGACCGGTCTCGGGCGTGGCGGCCTCGCTGTCGTCGTCCCGTTCGCGCTCCTCGGCGTCCGGCGCCTCCGGGTTCGCCACCCGCCGGACCGCGGAGAAGCCGGCGGTGTCCCTGGCCGTCGGCGACCGCGTCACCCACGACCAGTTCGGGCTCGGCACCGTCGTCGGGGTCAAGGGCACGGGCGCCAACGCCGAGGCGACGATCGACTTCGGCGACGCCAAGCCGAAGCGGCTGCTGCTGCGGTACGCGCCGGTCGAGAAGCTGTAGCGGCGCCCGCCGCCGTGACCCCTGACCCCGTGACGCCTGACACCGTGAGGCCGTGACGCCGTGAGAAAAGCCCCCGCCGGACAGGGCGGGGGCCGTTCACGCCGACGTGGTCAGGACGGGTCCAGCCCGTGGCTGCGCAGCCAGGACAGCGGGTCGATGGCCGCGCCGCCGCCCGGCCGGACCTCGAAGTGCAGGTGCGGGCCGGTGGAGTTGCCGGAGTTCCCGGAGAACGCGATCGGGTCGCCGGCCTTGACCGTCGTACCGGAGGCCACGCGGTAGCTGGAGAGATGGCAGTACCAGGTCTCCGTGCCGTCCTTCGCGGTCACGATCATCATGTTGCCGTAGGCGCTGTTCCACTCCGTGCGGACGGTGCCGTCGGTCGCGGCCATCACGGTCGAGCCGTACGAGACGGGGAAGTCGATGCCGGTGTGCAGCGACATCCAGTTGATGCCGGACTGGCCGTAGTAGGCGCTGAGTCCGTGCTGGGCGACCGGGAGGGCGAACTTCGGACGGAGCCGCTCCTTGCGGGCGGCCTCCTCGGCGGCCCGCCTGCGCTCGGCCTCCTGCTGCGCCTTGAGGTCGATGCGCTCCTGGGTGCGGCTGGCCCGGTCGGCGAAGTCGTCCGCCTCGGCGGACAGGCTCTCCAGCTGGGTGTCCAGCTTGTTGTTGGCGGTGGCCGGCTTCACCGGCTGGGCGTCGGCCGCGGTCGTCGAGGTCTCCTGCGCGTCCTCGGCGCCGAACGTGCCGACGGAAGCGGCGGCGATGCCCGCGACGCCCATGACGCACGCCGAGGGAACGGCCACGGTCAGCAGCGCGGAGCGCTTGGCGGGCGTACGGCGGCGGGAGCGCGAGCCGCCGCGGGAGGCCGCGCGCGAGACGGGCTCGGGGGTGACCTCTTCCTGTCCGTCGAGCAGGCCGACGGCGGGAAGTTCACCGGTGGCGGCCAGACCGTCCTCCGGCAAAACGGTTTGCCCGCTCTCGTCGTAGGAGGTCCCGCCCTCGTAACCGGCCGGGTCGTCGTAGCCGGAGGCGTCCTCGTACGACGTGGACTCGTCGTAGCCGGAGGCGTCCTCGTAGGCGGTGGACTCCTCGTACGTCACCTGGTCGAAGGTGGCGGTGGCCTGCTGCTGGTCGCTGTCGCCGCCGGCGGTGTTCCACTGGGTGGCGTCGTACGCGCCGGTGTCGAAGTGCTGCGTGCCCCACTCCCACTGCTGCGTCTGGTCGGCGGGGCCGCCGGACTGCTCGGGCTGGAGCCAGGCGCTCGCGTCCCACTGGCCGCTGGTGTCGGGCGCGGCGGTCTGGTGCGGAATGCCGGCGAGCTGCTGGTAGCCGGTGGACCAGGCGGTGGCGTCGTAGGCGCCGGTGTCGTAGGCGGCGTGGTGCTGGGCCGCGTACGGGTCCTGGTTCAGGGTCTCGTGACTGCCGGTGGACCACTGGGAGCTGTCGTACGCGCCCGTGTCGTGGCCGCCGGTCATGTCGCCGAAGAGGGGGTCCGCCTGGAAGGTGGTGGCGGAGGAGGCGGTGGGGTGGCCGCCGGTGTCGAAATCGGTGGCTGGATAGCCGCCGTATGTGGTGAAGTCCCCGTAAGGGGCTTCCTGGGTGCCGTACGACGCGTAGTGCGCCGAGGCGGCGTCGGAAGCCGGAGCCGGGGTGGTCATGCTCCCCGACGGGTGACGGTCGTTCACCAACTTCTCTTTCGCCTCGACAACAGGGGCTGCCAGAGCAGTGCGGCGACTGTACCCGGCGGTACGCGGGCACGACAATCTTCTGCAGGTTTCGTGCCTACGGGAAACGGGCATTCGGCCGTGTTTCGGGGGAGGGCGGGCACGAACTTTGGCTTTGTGTTCGAAGAGCGTTCGATGTCTGGTCGCTGTCGGGTCGCTGTCGGGTCGCTGTCCGGCCGCTCTCCGGCACCGGTGAATCGGTTTGTTCCGGCGAGACGTTGAGGGCGCGGGGGAGGGGCGCGAGGAGGGCGCGAGGGTCAGGCCACCGTCACGTCGTCGGTGTGCGCGGTGGTGTCCGCCCCGGTCCGATGCGCCAAGTCGAGGGCCTGCCGTATCCCGGACGCGACGGCCGGATGGACGGGCAGGGCGAGATGGCCGATCCCGGTCACCCGTATGTTCCGCGCGGACAGGTCCGGGTGGTCGAGGCGTGCGGCCTCCGGCGGGTCCATCACATGGTCGAGGTCGCTCCAGAAACTGACGAAGTGCGTACGGCAGCCGGGCGCGGGCGCGGCGAGTTCCTCGATCACCTCCGAGCCGGGCCGCATCTGCCGCACGATCGGATGGGCGTCGGCGAGCCGCGCGACCCGGGTGCCGGCGTGCGGGGTGCCGAGCGTGACGAGGGTGCGCACCCGCCGGTCGCCGCCGAGCCGCTGGACGTAGTACCGCGCGATCAGGCCGCCGAGACTGTGGCCCACGACGTCCACGCGCGCGCTGCCCGTGCGCTCGCAGATCTCCTCGATGTGCCGGCCGAGCAGTGCGGCAGCGGTGCGGATGTCACAGGTCAGCGGAGAGTAGTTGAGCGATTCGACGCGCTGCCCGCCGTGCCGGGCCAGGCTGCGGCGCAGCAGGACGAACACGGAGCGGTTGTCGATGAAGCCGTGCAGCAGGACGACCGGGGGGCGGGCCGGTGCCGGGAGCCGGGGTGTCGTCTCCGGGTCCGGCGGGGGCGCGGCGGGGAGCCGTCGCTCCTGGGTGATGCCGGACGGGTAGAGGAGCAGGTGCCCCGCGAGGATCGCGACCTCCAGGGCGGTCGCCTTCAGCAGGGCGGCGGAGAGCCCGGTCAGACCGCCGGGGAGCAGACGCCGGCAGAGCGGGGGGAGGGCCAGGGAAGGGAGGGGGAGTGGGGGGAGGGGGAGGAAGGCGAGGGGCAGTGAAGGGCGAGGCAGTGAGAGGAAGGGCGGGAGTTCCCTGATGAGTCGTAAGGCCTTCATGGCCGACCTCCTGTCGGCACGCCGGAGGACGGCACTGTCCCCCGTGTGCTGCCGAGGGATGCCGCCGAACTTCGGAGGAAGGCCGCACCAGCGGGCCGCGCGGCCTGCGGCGCGATGGTGCGGAGGGGTTCCGGCGGCTCCCGACGCGCAGGGTCCCGGGCCGGCCCGTGGGGCCTCGGCTGATGCGGCGGGTGGGCCGCCTGGGCTCGGAACGGTGCGCTGCGAATGTGTCCCACGTGTGATTTCCCCCTCGCTCTCCACCGCGAAACTGCCGGTTGCGGGATGCTGGCGATAACGTTCGTTCACTTCCCCGGTCGGTGCGGGACGGGGGTGTCCGTGCCGTGGTGGCGCCCCCGGACGGTGGGCGGCGGACCGCGCGGTACGCGCGCAACGAATGTGTGATACGCGCCACATGTACGGCATATGTCATGTGTGCGGTACTTGTCGGTACGGATGGATGTAGTCGCTTCATGGAGGCAGTGATGGGTGTGGCAGCCGGTCCGATCCGCGTGGTGGTCGCCAAGCCGGGGCTCGACGGCCACGATCGGGGAGCCAAGGTGATCGCGCGGGCGCTGCGCGACGCCGGTATGGAGGTCATCTACACCGGGCTCCACCAGACCCCCGAGCAGATCGTCGACACCGCGATCCAGGAGGACGCCGACGCGATCGGCCTGTCCATCCTGTCCGGTGCGCACAACACGCTGTTCGCGGCGGTGATCGACCTGCTCAAGGAGCGCGACGCGGCGGACATCCTGGTCTTCGGCGGGGGGATCATCCCCGAGGACGACATCCCGCCGCTGAAGGAGAAGGGCGTCGCGGAGATCTTCACGCCCGGTGCGACGACCGCGTCGATCGTGGAGTGGGTGCGGGCCAACGTGCGGCAGCCGGCCGGGGCGTAGCGCTTCGACGGGCGGGCTGAGGGGCGGGCTGAAGGCGCGGTCGGGGGCGCTGCTGTAGCCGCGGCTGGTGCTGCTGTGGCTGCTGTGGTTGTGGCGGCTGCTGCGGCGGTTGGGGCCGGTGCGGCTCGTGCGGCTGCCGGGGGCAGTGGAGGCCTCGGCTGCGTCGGTGCGGTCGGTGCTGCCGGTGCGCCCGGATTCGTCGGCGGCGTCGGTGACTTCGTTGCCGTCGGCGTCTTCTGTGCCGCCGGTGTCTTCAGTGCCGTCCGCGCGCTCCGTGCGGCCGGTCACGTCAGTGCCATCCGTCCGGCCGGTGGGGTCGCCGAGGCCGGGGTCCGCGCGCGCCGGGGGCGCCGCGAGCCGCCGTTCGGTGGCGGCCGCCCCCCAGAGCCACGCCCTCGCTCTTGCGACGGCCCCGGCCCAGGCCCCGACCGGGCTGGGACTCAGGCACCGCTCGGGCCGCGGTCGCCGTCCGGGCCGCAGTCGCCGGCCGGTCCCGGGCCCAGCTCCTCGGCCATCGCGGCCCGTAGCCGCAGCGTGGTCACCAGCCGCTGGAACGCCTCGGCCCAGTACCCGCCCGCCCCCGGCGAGGCATCCTCCGCTTCCTCCGGTGCGGCCAGGAGAGCGTCGAGGCGGCTCGCCTCGGACGGGTCCAGGCAGCGCTCGGCCAGCCCCATCACCCCGCTGAAACTCCACGGATAACTGCCCGCGTCCCGGGCGATGTTGAGCGCATCGACCACCGCCCGCCCCAGCGGCGGGGCCCACGGCACCGCACACACGCCGAGCAGCTGGAACGCCTCCGACAGACCGTGTGCCGCGATGAACCCGGCCACCCACTCGGCCCGTTCGCGCGCGCTCAGCGTGCCCAGCAGCTGGGCGCGCTCGGCGAGGGACACCGCCCCCGGGCCGCCCGCCTCGGGCGAGGACGGTGTACCGAGAAGCGCCCGCGCCCACTCGGCGTCCCGCTGCCGCACCGCCGCCCGGCACCAGGCCGCGTGCAGCTCGCTCCGCCAGTCGTCGGCCACCGGCAGCGCCAGGATCTCCCGCGGTGTCCGGCCGCCCAGCCGCGCGGGCCAGGTCGCGAGCGGTGCCGCCTCCACCAACTGTCCCAGCCACCATGACCGTTCACCCCGTCCCGTGGGTGCCTTGGCGACCACACCGTCGCGCTCCATGCTCGCGTCGCACTCGTGCGGGGCCTCGACGACCAGGCACGGACCGTCCCCGGTGTGGTCGACGGCGACGCAGGCCGCCGCGCGGACCGCCATCCGCCCGGCGAGCGCGGAGCCCGGCAGCGCGGACAGCAGTTCCGCCGCCGTCGCCCGGACGTTGCGGCTGCGGTCGGCGAGCGCCTGTTCCAGGAAGGGCTCGTCGTCCGGACCGAGTCCGGTGCGCAGCGAGTCGAGGAACATCAGCCGGTCCTCGGCGCGTTCCGCCGGCCAGGTGCCGGACAGCAGGTCGCGGGCCGCCGCCGGGTCCTGCGCGCGTATGGCCGCCAGCAGGGCGACCCGCTCCGCGAACAGGCCCTCCTGCCACAGCCGCCGCACCCGGTCCGTCTCCTCCGGCCGTGGCAGCGCCGCGTCGCCGCCCGGTGCGGAGCGCAGCACGAACCGCCAGTCCGGGTTGAGCCGCGCGAGCCACAGGGCGCGCGGGCCCGCGAACGTCAGCGCCGCCGGCCGCAGATCCGTCCGGCCCCGCGCCGCGTCGAGCAGCGCGGGCAGCGCCTGCGGGGGCGCCGCGAAACCACGGGCGTTGGCCATGGCCAGCCACTGGGGCAGCAGCTCCATCAGATCCGGCGCGGTGCCCCTGCGTCCGCCGCCCGCCGCGCCGGAACGGTCGGCCAGCAGCATCGTGAGCCTGCGCGCCGCCGCCGCGGGCAGCGCGGGACGCGGGTCCTCGGGCGCCGGCTCCGGCCGCTCGGCCGCCCGCGCGGGTCGCAGCCCGGCACGCCGCCGTACGGTCTCCACCGCCGCCGCGTCCAGCAGCGCCGCCGGTGCCTGCGGACCCGCGGCGATGCCGGGTGGCGTACGCCGCTCCGTGCCGAGCAGCGCGGCGGTGACAAGCTCCTCCCAGACGCCCGGTGCGGGCGCTTGCGCGGGAGCGGAAGTCCTGGTCACGAGGTTCCTTTCGGCCGAGCGCGGGGCGGAGTGGCAGAGGACGGGGGCGGAGGCGGGTCGGAGCGGCGATGACGCAGGGCGGGGTCTGGTCGGGGCCGGGTCGGAGAGGACGCGGGCGGGGTCGGGGTCGGGGCCGGGTCGGGTATCCCGCGGCGCGGGACGGATGCCTGCCTGCGGCGGGGGAGAGAGACCGTCAGCGAAGGGCGAGACGTCAGCGAAGGGCGAGACGTCCGCGAGGGGCGAGGACGTCTGGCGTGGAGCGAGGACGTCTGCGGGGCGTCGGGAGCCGTGTGGTCAGGACAGCGGCACCGCCTCGCCCGCCCCCTGCGGCCAAGCGGTCAGCGGGGTGAAGCCCTGGTGGCCGCACTCGCCGAAGACCGTCACCGGGGCTCCGCCCGAGAGGGCAACCAGACGCCACAGGCCCGGCCGGGAGCGGGCCGAGGGGGTCAGCGGCAGGGCCGTGTCCTCGTCCGCGTCCGCCAGCTGCCAGGAGCCGCCGTCCGGGATCGGCACGACCCGGTCCAGGGTCACCGGGACGGCGTCCAGCCACGGATCGTCCCGCAGCGCCTCGCCGTACCGGGCCGCCGCCTCGCCGGTCGTCACCCCCGGCGGGCGGGTCGCCGTCGGCTCGGGTGCCGTGAACCGCTCGCCCAGGGCGCCCCGCAGCCGGCCGGCGCCCGGATAGGCGGACACCTCGGCCTCCAGGGCGAGCCCGACCGGCAGCGCCAGGTCGGGGGCGCGGCCGGCGGCGCCGTACGACAGGAGCAGCGTGGTGCGGTGCGACCGCGTCCCGTACAGCCAGATGCGGCGGGTGGTCAGACGGGTGTCCGCCACGTCGTACTGGGCGAGGACCAGCCAGCTGTCGCGCACCGGCGGGCCGTCCGCCGGGGCGGTCAGGCCGACCCGGGAGCGGACCGTCGCCGCCAGTCCGTCCGGCAGGCGCTCACGGCGCAGCCAGCCCTGGTCGAGGAGGTGCAGCAGCGCGCACTCCTCCAGCAGCCGCACCGGCCAGCCGGGACCGGACGCCGGGATCGCCCCCAGTTCCCGCACGCGCGAGGCGAGCCCCGGTGCCTGGGCGTCGACCATCCGGGCCGCCGTCTCCTCCCACAGGCCGTACCCCGCCTCCTCGGCCGCGGCCAGGCCGCCGCGCAGCAGATCCGCCAGCCGCTGCTCCAGCTCGGTGGCCCCCGCGGTGATCCGCTGGGCCCGGCGCTCCGCCCGCCGCCGCGCCGCCTCCGGACCGGCCGCGCCGGCCGCGTCGGTCACGCCGGGCGAGGAGCCGTCCGCGTCCGCCGTGCGCCGGCGCGCCGCACGCTCCCCTCTCCCCGCCGACCACGCCGCGGCCCAGTCCGGTGTCCGCCCCGGCGCCTGCGGGACCTCTCCGGCGGACCACAGCAGCATCAGCCCCAGCGCGTGCTTGCAGGGGGACTTCGGGCTCGGACAACTGCACGCGTACGCGGGACCGGACGCGTCCGCGACATCCACGACCGTCCGGTACGGCGTGCTCCCGCTCCCCTTGCACAGCCCCCACACCATCCCCTCGTCCGTCCCCGTCCCGGACCACGGCCCGGCCGCCCCGAGCCTGCCGCCCGCTTCGCGTGACGCCGGATCAGGTGCCAGTGCCAGCACCTGGTCCGCCGTCCAGCGCACCCCCTGCTGAGTCATGCCACCGACGGTAGATCCCCCCACTGACAATCGGTCCCGCGAGCGCCGCCGCGAGGGCGTTTGCGCAGGTCGCAACGGATTGTCAGTGGCGTGGTGCACGGTTGTGGGCAGACCGAAACGGCAGAGCTGGAGGGGGATTGGCCATGCCTGTGTCCGTGGAACCTTCATCCGTGCGACCGACCGAGAGCGAGACCGGCCAGAGCGGCGAGACCGGTCAGAGCGGAGATACCGGCCGGACCGGCGAGACCGGCCGGACCTGCGAGACCGGCCGGACCGGCCAGAGCGGCCAGAGCGGCGAGGCGTTGCGTCCGCACGCCGAGCACGCCTTCGCGGACGAACTGGCGGCGCTGGCGGCACAGGACGACCGTCCGCGCCCCGCCCGCTGGAAGCTGTCGCCGTGGGCCGTCGCGACGTACCTGCTCGGCGGCACCCTGCCGGACGGCACGGTGATCACACCGAAGTACGTGGGCCCGCGCCGCATCGTGGAGGTCGCCGTCTCCACGCTCGCCACCGACCGCGCCCTGCTCCTGCTCGGCGTGCCCGGCACCGCCAAGACCTGGGTGTCCGAGCATCTGGCGGCGGCGGTCAGCGGCGACTCCACCCTGCTGGTGCAGGGCACGGCCGGCACACCGGAGGAGGCGATCCGCTACGGCTGGAACTACGCGCAACTGCTCGCCCGCGGCCCGAGCCGCGACGCGCTCGTCCCCAGCCCGGTCATGCGGGCCATGGCCGAGGGCATGACGGCCCGCGTCGAGGAGCTGACGCGTATCCCGGCCGACGTGCAGGACACCCTCATCACGATCCTGTCCGAGAAGACCCTGCCGATACCGGAACTGGGCGAGGAGGTGCAGGCCGTCCGCGGCTTCAACGTGATCGCCACGGCCAACGATCGCGACCGCGGGGTCAACGACCTCTCCAGCGCCCTGCGCCGCCGCTTCAACACGGTGGTGCTGCCGCTGCCGGCAAGCGTCGAGGCCGAGGTCGACATCGTCGCCCGGCGCGTCGACCAGATCGGCCGCTCCCTCGACCTGCCGGCCGTGCCCGACGGCATCGACGAGATCCGCCGCGTCGTGACC
The DNA here is from genome assembly GCF_040678395.1 of Streptomyces sp. NPDC052687. NCBI lineage: Bacteria > Bacillati > Actinomycetota > Actinomycetes > Kitasatosporales > Streptomycetaceae > Streptomyces > Streptomyces sp. NPDC052687. The sequence goes on from NZ_JBFATR010000001.1 coordinate 319,616, forward strand.
GTCTTCCGCGAACTGCGCGACGGGGTCACCGCCGACGGCCGTACGAAGGTGAAGTCGCCGAGCGGCACGCTGTCCACCGCCGAGGCGATCTCCGTCGTCACGGGCGGTCTCGCGCTCGCCGCCCACTTCGGTGACGGCGTGCTGCGGCCCGGGGACGTCGCGGCGGGCATCCTCGGCGCCGTCGTCCGCGACCCGGCGGCCGACCGCGTCGTCTGGCAGGAGTACCTGGAGGCGGTGGTGCGCGAACGCGAGGGCTGGACCGATTTCTACCGGGCGTGCCGGGAGGTGAGCGCGTGAACCGCAACGGGAGCAACGGGATCAACGGCAAGGGCGACGGCGGCGACGACAGCGGGTGGAACGCCGTGCACGGCGGCGGAACGGACCGGGTGAGCGTGTGCGCGGTGCCCGACGACGACCTGGGATGGCCGCGGCGGCGAGGGGGACGCAATGCCGGGCGCCGAGGAGACTGAGCGGCGGGCCGGGACCGGCCGGCGAAGGCGGGGCGCTGCCGCCGAGCCGCTGCTGCTCGGCGTACGGCACCACGGCCCCGGCTCGGCACGGGCCGTACGGGCGGCGCTGGACGCGGCGCTGCCCCGCGCGGTGCTGATCGAGGGCCCGCCCGAGGCGGACGCGCTGATCCCGCTGGCCGCCGACGAGGAGATGCGGCCGCCGGTCGCCCTCCTCGCCCACGCCGTGGACGAACCCGGCCGGTCGGCGTTCTGGCCGCTGGCCGAGTTCTCCCCGGAGTGGGTCGCCCTCCGCTGGGCCCTGGACCACGGCGTCCCCGCCCGCTTCATCGACCTGCCGGCCACGCACACCCTGGCGTGGAGCGCGGAGGGCGAGGAGAGCGACGAGGGTGCGGAGAGCGAGGAGGGTCCCGAGGGCGCGGAGACGGCCGAGCGGCGGACGGCGGAGCAGCCGGACGCGCCCGCGGACGTCCCGTCGAGTGCGTCCACGGACGTACCGCCGGACGACGCGCCTGCGGACGTACCGCCGCCGGACGTACCGCCGGACGCATCCGCGGAAGCGCCCGCTGACGTGCCCACGGCCACGCCCGGCGCGGATGTGCGGGTCGATCCGCTCGCGGTGCTCGCCGGGGTCGCCGGATACGACGACCCGGAGCGCTGGTGGGAGGACGTGATCGAGCACCGGGGAGCCGGCGCCGAGGGGGACCCCTTCGCGCCGTTCACCGCGCTGGAGGAGGCCATGGGGTCGCTGCGGGAGGTGTACGGCAGCGGAGGCCACGACCGGGACCTCATGCGCGAGGCGTACATGCGGCTCCAGGTGCGCGCCGCGCAGCGCGAGTTCGGGGGCGGCGTGGCCGTGGTCTGCGGGGCCTGGCACGTGCCCGCGCTGCGCCGGAGGTCCACGGTCACGGCCGACCGGGCGCTGCTGAAGGGGCTGCCCAAGGTCAAGGCGGATCTGACGTGGGTGCCGTGGACGTACCGCCGGCTGGCGAGGGCCGGCGGGTACGGGGCGGGCATCGACTCGCCGGGGTGGTACGGGCATCTGTTCGCCGCGCCGGACCGGCCCGTCGAACGGTGGATGACCAAGGTGGCGGGGCTGTTGCGCGAGGAGGGCCGGATCGTCTCGGCGGCGCATGTCATCGAGGCGGTGCGGCTGGCGGACACGCTCGCCGCGCTGCGAGGCCGCCCGCTGCCCGGACTGGGCGAGACGACCGACGCCGTGCGCGCGGTGATGTGCGACGGCTCGGACGTGCCGCTGGCGCTGGTGCGTGACCGCCTGGTGGTGGGGGACGCCATGGGGGAGGTGCCGCCGGCGGCTCCCGCGGTGCCGTTGCAGCGGGACCTCGCCCGGCTCCAGCGCGGACTGCGGCTCAAGCCGGAGGCGCAGGAACGCGAGCTGGAGCTGGACCTGCGCAAGGAGACCGACGCCGGCCGCAGCCGGCTGCTGCACCGGCTGCGACTGCTGGGGGTGCCCTGGGGGGAGCCGGCCGTCTCGCGCGGCGGCACCGGCACCTTCCGCGAGACCTGGCGGCTGCGCTGGGAGCCGGAGCTGGCGGTGCGGGTCGCCGAGGCGGGCGTGTGGGGGACGACGGTGCTCGGCGCGGCGACCGCGAAGGCGGAAGCCGACGCCGTCGCCGCACAGGGCCTCGCCGAGGTCACCGCGCTCGCCGAGCACTGCCTGCTGGCCGGACTGCCGGACGCGCTGCCCGCGGTGATGCGGATACTCGCCGACCGCGCGGCGCTCGACACCGACGTGGGCCGTCTCGCCGAGGCGCTTCCGGCCCTGGTCCGCTCCCTGCGGTACGGCGATGTGCGCGGCACGGACACCGGGGCGCTGGCCGAGGTCGCCGCCGGCCTCGCCGACCGTGTCTTCGTCGGCCTGCCCCCGGCCTGCGCCGCGCTCGACGCGGACGCGGCCGAGGAGATGCGGCGCCATCTGGACGCGGTGCACGGGGCGGTGGGACTGCTCGCCGAGACGGCCGCCCGACGGCCCGCCGCGAGCGGCTCCACGACCGAGGCCCAGGGAACGACCGACCCGGCACCACGCCCAGCCCCCGCCAACCCGTCCCCAGCCCCCGCCAACCCGTCCCCAGCCCCCGTCGATCCGTCCCCGGCCCCCGTCGATCCGTCCCCGGCCCCCGTCGATCCGTCCCCGGCCCCCGTCGATCCGTCCCCAGCCCCTGTCGATCCGTCCCCGGCCCCCGTCGATCCGTCCCCAGCCCCTGTCGACCCGTCCCCGGCCCCCACCGGTCTTCGTCCGCGCTGGCAGGCCGTGCTGCGGGTGTTGTCCGGGCGGGACAGGGTGCCGGGGGTCATTCGGGGCCGGGCGGTGCGGTTGTTGCTGGACGACGGGGTGCTGGATCCGGGGGAGGCGGCACGGCTGATGGGGCTCGCCCTGTCGCCGGGGACGCCGCCGGGTGACGCGGCGGCGTGGATCGAGGGCTTCATCGGGGGCGGCGGTGGCGGAATGCTGCTGGTGCACGACGAGCGGCTGCTCGGCCTGGTCGACACCTGGCTGACCCGGGTGCCGGCGGACGCGTTCACGGATGTGCTGCCGCTGCTGCGGCGGACCTTCTCCGCGTACGAGGCGGGGGTGCGCAGAACCCTCGGCGAGCTGGTCAAGCGCGGGCCCGGCGCGCGGGGGAGCGTCGCCGGGACGGGCGCCGGTCTGCCCGGCTTCGCCGCGGAATGGGACCTCGCGCGGGCGGACGCCGTGGTGCCGGTGGTGCGGTTGCTGCTGGGCCTGGCCGAGGACGGCAGCCGAACAGACGCCGGGGACGACCGGCTCGTGGAGGTGGACGCATGACGACGCAGCCGGGCGACGCGGCCCAGGAGCGGCTGCGGCGGTGGCGGCTGGTGCTCGGCGGCGAGGCGGCCGACGGCACCGGACACGCCCTCACCGGACGGGACGCCGCGATGGACGGCGCGCTGTCCGCGCTGTACGGGAAGGGCGACAGACCCGCGGCGGGCAGGGAACGCACGGCGGGGCTCGGGGCGTCGGCGCCGGCCGTGGCGCGGTGGCTGGGGGACATCCGGACGTACTTCCCCGCCTCCGTCGTCCAGGTGATGCAGCGTGACGCCATCGACCGGCTCGGGCTGTCCACGCTGCTGCTGGAGCCGGAGATGCTGGAGGCGGTGGAGCCCGATGTGCACCTCGTCGGCACGCTGCTGTCGCTGAACAAGGCGATGCCGGAGGAGACGAAGGAGACGGCTCGGGCGGTCGTCCGCAAGGTCGTCGACGACCTGGAGCAGCGGCTCGCCACCCGCACCCGGGCCACCCTGACCGGCGCGCTCGACCGCAGCGCGCGGGTCCACCGGCCGCGCCCTCACGACATCGACTGGAACCGTACGATCGCGGCCAACCTCAAGCACTATCTGCCGGAGCACGGCACGGTCGTGCCCGAGCGGCTGATCGGATACGGGCGGGCGGGGCGCTCCGTGCAGAAGGACGTCGTCCTGTGTGTCGACCAGTCCGGGTCGATGGCGGCATCCGTCGTCCACGCCGCGGTGTTCGGGGCGGTGCTGGCGTCGATGCGCTCGATCAGCACCCGGCTCGTCGTCTTCGACACGGCGGTCGTCGACCTCACCGACCAGCTCGACGACCCGGTCGACGTGCTGTTCGGCACCCGGCTCGGCGGCGGCACGGACATCAACCGGGCGCTGGCGTACTGCCAGTCGCGGATCACCCGGCCCACGGAGACGGTGGTCGTGCTGATCAGCGACCTCTACGAAGGGGGGATACGCGACGAGATGCTGAAGCGGGTCGCGGCGATGCAGGCGGCGGGGGTGCGGTTCGTGACGCTGCTCGCGCTGTCCGACGAGGGGGCGCCCGAGTACGACCGGGATCACGCGGCGGCGCTCGCGGCGCTCGGCGCACCGGCCTTCGCCTGTACGCCCGATCTGTTCCCGGAGGTGATGGCGGCGGCGATCGAGAAGCGCCCGCTGCCGATACCGGACATGGCGTGAGGAGCGGGAACCAGGGGAGGAGACCGGGCTGAAACGGGACATGACTGCCCATCGGTAACAGGGGGCTTGCGTAACCTCGGGAGTCCCGTGCAAGGATCGACGCCGCCCGCCGGCTTCTCATGCCCGGTCCCGCCTCGTCCCGCCGCACGGGAGGAACCTCCCCCTCTTGACTTGGTCAGCAGCCCTGCCCGGTGCCGCTGTGCGTGTGCTGCGCGCGGCGGCCGGGCGGCGTGCGCTCCAGCTGGCCCTGCTGGTGGGCGGGTTGTTCGTGCTGGGGACGGTCTGCGGGGCGCGAGCCGAGGCGGCGGCGCAGGGATCGCCCCTGGGGTCGAGGACCGCGGCGGTCACGGACACGCTGCCGGACGTGGACTCCCCGCTCGCCACGGCCCCCGAGGACACCGGGCCGCGCAGCGGAGGCGAGCCGCGCACGGGAAACGAGCCGCGCACAGGCACCAGGTCGCCGGCCGGCGCCGGGGCCGAGCCCCTCACCGAGGCGAAGTCGGCCGTCGAGGCCGTGTCCGGTCATGTCGTGCGGCCCGTGTCGGACACCGTGACGTCCGTGACCGACCGCCTGTCCGGCGGGCAGACGACGACGCCGTCCCTGCCCTCACGGCCCTCCCTGCCCTCGCGTCCCGGTCTCCCCGAGCACCCGCCCCTGCCGGACCTGCCCCAGTTGCCCCAGTTCCCGGAGCAGACCCTCCCGGCACCGGACGGCGTGAAGCCCTTGCCCCTCCCGCTTCCGTGGCCCCACCCCGAGCCCCTGCCCCGGCCCTTGCCGGAGGCGCAGGCCCCGGCGGCCCTCCCGGGCGGCGCTGAGGACGCGCCCTCCGCGACGCCGGCCACCCCCGGCACGCCGAAGGCGGCCTCGCAGCACAAGCCCCAGCGGATCACCCCCACGGCCCCTGCCACCCCCACCTCGGCGGCGGCCCTCACGGCCGCACGCGCGGCGGCCCCCGCGCAGCACCACTCCACCGGCACCGGTCACGCCCCCGCCCACCCCGAGCCCGCGGGTGGCGACAGCGGTGTGCTCGGCAGCCGCACGGCCGCGGACAACGGCGGTCCGCGGCACGGTGACGCGTACGCGGTGACGGTGGAGCACACGGCTCCGCTGCGGCCTCTGCCCGGCGTCGCGGCCTGGGCCGACGCGGGCGAGTCGCGGGACCGGTACCAGGACATTCCCGAATTCCCGGGCTAGGGCAGGCCTTTTCTCCCGCCTGACCTGCCGCGCGGGGGCGGAACAGGTCTGCCCACTCACCCGGAGTCCCCACCTCCGGAATGTCCCCAAGCCCGGAGTCCCGACGGATTCCCCGGCGTCTCGGAAGCCCAAAGGATCAGACGCACGCAATGAACAAGCACATCCGCCGATCGATCGTCATAGCCGCCGGCGTCACGGGCGCCTGGGCGCTCGGCTCCACGTACGCGAGCGCCGACGAGCTGCCCGCCTCCTCCCTCTCCGCCCCGGACGCGGCCGACGCCGAGGGCACCCTCGCCGCGGTCACCGGCGACGTCACCGACACGGTCGAAGGAACCCTGTCGGACACCCTCGGCACGGCCCGGAACACGGCCGGGGGCACGGCCTCCACCCTCACCGGAACCGTCTCGGACACCGCGACGACCGTCACGAACACCGCGAACGCGGCCACCGCCACCACCACCGCCACCCAGAAGACCCCGGCCGTCTCCCCCGAGGACCAGGCCCGCCGCTACATCGACGCCGAGGTCTCCGTCCCGAAGACCGGCAAGGCCGACAAGGCGAACCAGGCCGCCAAGGCCGCCAAGGCCGCCAAGTCCACGAAGGTCCGCGGCGCCGAGGCCATCCAGGGCGCCCAGGCCGCCCGCGCCGCCGCGCAGTCCCAGACGGCGGCCGCCGCCGACGCGCTCCCGGACGTGCCCACCTCCCCCCAGGACGTGATCGACTACCTCTTCGGCCCCCTCTCCGCCTTCGCGCCCGAGCTGGAGAAGGCCCTCGCCGCCGCCCAGACCCGCCTCCAGGGCACGCAGTCGGCGGCGCGCGCCCAGGCGCAGGGCGTCGACGGCGTCGTACGGACGAAGGCCGTGTACGCGGTCGCCGGCGCGGGCCGCACGGCCGGCGGCGCGCAGGACACGGCCCAAGCCGCGCTGCACGGCACCCAGGCGCGGACCGCGGCCGCCGCGACGGCCGTCCAGGCCGAGGCGGGCAAGGTGCGTACGGCCGTCGAGGCGTCCGTCTCCGCCGTCCCGAGCCATGTCACCGGCACCGCCGACGGTGTCCGGCAGCAGGTCGTCGGCACGGTCAGCACCGTCTCCGGCAAGGTGAGCACCGTACGCGCCACCGCGTCCGCCACCGCCGACACGGCGCACACGACCGCCCACACCGCCACCGACACGGCCCACACCACCGTCACCGCCCTCCCCGGCGCGGTCACCCCCGTCGTCCAGGAGACCGCCGCCTCGGCGACCCCTCCGCTGGCCGCCTCCGCGGTCCGGGGCGTGCGACCGGTCGCCGAGGGCGCCGTGAGCGGGCTGCAGCCCGTCGCCGCCCACGCCGTGCGGGGCGTCCAGCCGGTCGTCACGGACGCCGTGCACGGGGTGACCCCCGTCGCCGGGCGGGCCGTGGCCGGTGCCACCCCGGTGGTCACGGGCGCGGTGCACGACGTGACCCCGGTGGCGGGGCAGGCCGTGCACGGGGTGACGCCGGTCGTCACGGACGCCGTCGAGGGCCTCACCCCGGTCGCCGGCCAGGCCGTCGCGGGCGTCGGGGCCACCGCGTCGCACGCCGCGGACGCGGCCACCGCACTCGCCTACGGCGTGGTCGCCGACGTCCAGCCCGTCGCGCACGGGGTCGCCCAGGGCGTGCGGCCGGTCGCCGCCCACGCCGTGCGGGACGTCCAGCCGGTCGTCACGGACGCGGTGCACGGGGTCATCCCGGTGGCCGGGCAGGCCGTCGACGGGGTGACGCCGGTCGCCGCCGGTGCCGTGGCCGACGTCCGGTCGGTCGCCGGGGGCGCCGTGGCCGGTGTCCAGCCGGTGGCCGGCGGGATCGTCGCGGACGTGCCCGGCTACGCGACGGGCGTGGTCGCGGACGTCCCGCCGTACGCCGCCGGGCTCGCCGTACAGGCCGTCGCGGACGCCACCGGGGCGGTGCTCCCGCCGCTCGCGCACACCGTCGTGGACGGCGTCGTGCCGGTCGCCGGGCAGGCCGTCGCGGACGCGGGCGGACTGGCGTACGGCGTGACGGGCGACGTGCACTCCTTCGGGGCGGGTGTCGCCGCGGACGTGACGCCGTTCGGGTACGGGGTCGCCGGGCAGGCGGGTCACTTCGCGCGGGGCGTCACCGACGAGGTGCCGCCGTTCGCCGAGGGCGTCACGGACGCCGTCCGGCCGGCCGTGGACGCCGTGTACGGCATCGCGCGGCCGGTCGCCGACGGCGTCGGCGGCAGCGCCACCGGCCTGGCCCACGGCGTCACGGAGGACGTGACCCCGTTCGCGTACGGCGTGGCGGGCGAGGCCGCCCCGTTCGCGTACGGCGTGGCGGGCGACGTGGCACCGTTCGCCGGCGACCTCACCGGGACCGCGCACTCCGCCGGCGGCTCGCTCGCCGGCCACGCGGTCACGGGCGCCGAGGGCGTGGCCGGATCCGCCACCCCCGGCTGGGCCCCGGACACCGGCGACCTGCCCACCCCGCACGAAGGCCCGTACGGCACCCACGGCACCCACGGCGCCCACCACACGTACGGCGGCGCCCACGACACGTACGGCGTCTGACGACCCCGCCGTACCCCGGATCCGCCGGGTCCCCCGGCCCGTACCGCCGAAAGCCGTCGGCCGGTCGGGCCGCACCCCCGCGGACAGGGCCCGTCGCGCTCCCCGTAGGGGCGGGGACCGACGGGCCCGAGCCCCGGCCGGACGCGTGCCGCGCCCCGGCCGGGGCCGGAACAAAGGAACCTCACCGGGCCGGCCCCAACCCGGTGAGGTTCCGCCCCGGCCGCCCCGGTCCCGGCCCGGTCCCGCACCGGCCCCGCACCACTTCCGACACCCGGTGCCACAGATCGCGGCATCATGTGACAGGTATCACCGCTCGGGTGTGACCCGCGATTTAGAACGCCCCCGCAACCGGCGATAACCTGCGAGACGGACATGCCGCGCGCTCGGACACCGTGTGCGCCTCCCTTGTGACAGCGGACGTCACGTTGCCCTTCGCGGCACGCCCACGCATCCAACGAACCGCGAGATCACTGATAGGGACGGAAGCGCGTGGACCTGTTCGAGTACCAGGCGAGGGACCTCTTCGCCAAGCACGATGTACCGGTGCTGGCCGGTGAAGTCATCGACACGCCTGAGGCGGCGCGCGAGATCACCGAGCGTCTGGGCGGCAAGTCCGTCGTCAAGGCGCAGGTGAAGGTCGGTGGTCGCGGCAAGGCCGGTGGCGTGAAGCTGGCCGCCACTCCGGACGAGGCCGTCGCCCGTTCGACGGACATCCTCGGCATGGACATCAAGGGCCACACGGTCCACAAGGTCATGATCGCCGAGACCGCTCCGGAGATCGTCGAGGAGTACTACGTCTCCTTCCTCCTCGACCGTGCCAACCGCACCTTCCTGTCCATCGCCTCCGTCGAGGGCGGCATGGACATCGAGGAGGTGGCGGCCACTCGTCCGGAGGCCGTCGCCAAGACGCCGATCGACGCGATCGACGGCGTGACCCCGGAGAAGGCCCGCGAGATCGTCGAGGCTGCCAAGTTCCCGGCCGAGGTGGCCGACAAGGTCGCCGACGTGCTGGTCAAGCTGTGGGACGTCTTCATCAAGGAGGACGCCCTCCTGGTCGAGGTGAACCCGCTGGCCAAGGTCGCCTCCGGTGACGTCATCGCCCTCGACGGCAAGGTGTCGCTGGACGACAACGCCGAGTTCCGCCACCCGGACTTCGAGGAGCTGCACGACAAGGCGGCGGCCAACCCGCTCGAGGCCGCGGCCAAGGAGAAGAACCTCAACTACGTCAAGCTCGACGGTGAGGTCGGCATCATCGGCAACGGCGCGGGTCTCGTCATGAGCACCCTGGACGTCGTCGCGTACGCCGGTGAGAAGCACGGCAACGTCAAGCCGGCCAACTTCCTGGACATCGGTGGCGGCGCCTCCGCCCAGGTCATGGCCAACGGTCTTGAGATCATCCTCGGCGACCCGGACGTCAAGTCCGTCTTCGTCAACGTCTTCGGTGGCATCACCGCCTGCGACGAGGTCGCCAACGGCATCGTCCAGGCGCTGAAGCTGCTGGAGGACCGCGGCGAGCAGGTCACCAAGCCGCTGGTCGTCCGTCTCGACGGCAACAACGCCGAGCTCGGCCGCCAGATCCTCACGGACGCCGACCACCCGCTGGTGCAGCGCGTCGACACCATGGACGGCGCGGCCGACAAGGCCGCCGAGCTGGCCCACGCCGCCAAGTAAGCACTCAGGACGAGGACACCACACACCATGGCTATCTGGCTCAACAAGGACAGCAAGGTCATCGTCCAGGGCATGACCGGCGCCACGGGCATGAAGCACACCAAGCTCATGCTCGGTGACGGCACCAACGTCGTGGGCGGCGTGAACCCGCGCAAGGCGGGTCAGACCGTGGACTTCGACGGCACCGAGGTACCCGTCTTCGGGACCGTCAAGGAGGCCATCGAGAAGACCGGCGCCAACGTCTCCGTCATCTTCGTGCCGGAGAAGTTCACCAAGGACGCGGTCGTCGAGGCCATCGACGCCGAGATCCCGCTGGCCGTCGTGATCACCGAGGGCATCGCCGTGCACGACACGGCCGCCTTCTGGGCGTACGCCGGCAAGAAGGGCAACAAGACCCGCATCATCGGCCCGAACTGCCCCGGCATCATCACGCCGGGCCAGTCCAACGTCGGCATCATCCCGGGCGACATCACCAAGCCGGGCCGCATCGGCCTGGTCTCGAAGTCCGGCACGCTGACGTACCAGATGATGTACGAGCTGCGCGACATCGGCTTCTCGACCGCCGTCGGCATCGGTGGTGACCCGATCATCGGCACCACCCACATCGACGCCCTGGCCGCCTTCCAGGAGGACCCGGAGACCGACCTCATCGTGATGATCGGTGAGATCGGCGGCGACGCCGAGGAGCGGGCCGCGGCCTTCATCAAGGACAACGTGACCAAGCCGGTCGTCGGCTACGTCGCGGGCTTCACCGCCCCCGAGGGCAAGACCATGGGCCACGCGGGCGCCATCGTCTCCGGCTCGTCCGGCACCGCCCAGGCGAAGAAGGAGGCCCTGGAGGCCGCCGGCGTCAAGGTCGGCAAGACCCCGACCGAGACGGCGAAGCTGGCGCGCGAGATCCTCGCCGGCTGAGGTCCGCCGACCCGCATCGGCACATCGGCAGGCCCGTCCCCCGCGCGGGGGCGGGCCTGCCGCCGTTCCGCCCACCTGCCCTGCGGGGTTGGCGTCACCGGGCGTACGGACCGGCGTCACCGGGCGTACGGACCGGCGTCACCGGGCCTGCGGGATCCGTGTCACCGAGCCTGCGGACCGGCGTCACCGGGCCTGCGGGATCCGTGTCACCGAGCCTGCGGACCGGCGTCACCGGGCCTGCGGACCGGCGTCACCGGGCCTGCGGGACCCGCGAAACCGAGCCCGCGGACCGACACCGACCCCGCGGACCGAAACCGACCCCGCGGACCCGCGTCACCAGGCCTGCGGAACCAGCCGCTCCGGCCCGTTCACCGTCTCCTCGCGCAGCTTCTCCCGCACCCACAGCTCCCGCTCCGACAGTGGCCCCGGCGCCGCCCGCGGCGGCACCCCGCGGACCGTCTCACCGGGCGGCACCGGCGGCTCGTACCGCGTGGGAGCCGTCCGCAGCGTCAGCGCGGTCGCCCCGATCAGGGTGACCGTGAAGGCGATGGCGGCCCGGGTCCAGAACCGTGCCCGGCGCTCGCTGCCGCCGCGCACCGCCGGGGGCCGCGCGGCGCGCAGCCGCTCGCTGGACGCCACCTCGGCGAGCCGCCGGTGCAGCACGGCCGGATCCGCCAGCTCGGGCAGCCGCTCGGCCACGGCCTCCCGCGCGTGCAGCAGCCGCTTCGCCGTCGCCGGGGTGCTGGCCTCCGTCTCGGCCGCGGTCTCCGGCAGCCCGAGCCCCACCCCGTCGTGCAGCACGAGGGTGCGCCGGTACGGCGCCGGAAGCGTCAGCAGGGCGTCCAGCAGCGCCCGGTCCAGCATGTCCGCGGGCGGCGGCTCGGGATGGCGGTAGCGGGGGCGGAAGCGGTGCCAGGGGGAGAGCGCGTACTCGTACGCCGCCGCCCGCACCCAGCCCGCCGGATCCCGGTCGACGGCCACCTCCGGCCACCGCTGCCAGGCCAGCTCGAACGCCCGTTCCACGGACTCGCGGGCCAGCTCCCGCCGCCCGGTGAGCAGATACGCCTGCCGGACCAGCGCGGGCGCGCAGAAGGCGTACAGGGCGTCGAAGGCCTGGGCGGGGGTGAGGGGCGCGGCACCGTCGGGCAGCGCGGCCGGTTCCCCGGCGCGCAGGCCCGTGTGACCGGCCGTCACCTCCCCTCCGGCCGCCGCGTCATGCGCCGGCGGAGGGCCCGACTCGGCCAGCTCGGCCAGCAGTCGGGCGTACGTCTCGCGCCCGCGGCCGCGGGGAGCGGTGCGGCCGGACTCCCACGCGCGCAGGGTCTCCCGGCCGACGCCGACGCGCGCCGCGAGCTGAGCGTGCGTCAGCCCCCCGGCCTCGCGCAGCCGCCGGCGCTCCTTGGGCGGGGGGAGCGGGGTTGCGGGATGCCGCGTCACCGGTCGCGCCTCCGTACGAAAAACCACATAAGCACATATTGAGTGACACGGCGGGGGTTCGCCTGTTACGCCGGAAAAGCGCGTGTCGTTGGGAGCATGACGGGCGTGAACCGGATGACCGACCGTCGCTCGTCACCGTCGCCCCTGCTCACCCCGGTGCGGGGCCGCTCGCCCGGATTCGCCGCCGGCCTGGCGGGCGGCGCCCTCGCGGCCGGGCTGGGCCTCGGCTCGTTCGCCGTCCTGGTGATGATGCTGTGGATCAGCTCGCCGTACCCCGACAGCGGGCCCGGCGGCGCCCTGCACGTCGTCGCCGCGCTGTGGCTGCTGGCGCACGGCGCGGAACTGGTCCGCACCGACACCCTCTCCGGCGTCCCCGCCCCGGTCGGCGTCACGCCCCTGCTGCTGCTCGCCCTGCCCGCCTGGCTGCTGCACCGCGCGGCACGCGACGCGGCGGACGGCGCCGACGGGACCGACGGCACGGACGGGACCCACGGGACCGGCCGGATCGGCGGCGCGGAGGGGACCCACGGGCCGGGGGCCGGGGCACGGACCGCGTGGGCCGGGGTGGTGCTCGGCTATCTGGCCGTCGGCGGCGCCGTCGCCGCGTACGCGGCGGGCGGCGCGCTGCGCCCCTCCTGGCTGTGGACCGGGCTGACCGTGCCCCTGGTCGTGATCCTGGCCTCCGGAGCCGGCGTGTGGAGGGCGTACGGCCGGCCCCGCGGCCCCCTGGACGGCGCGCCCGCGCTGCTGCCGGGCGGCCTGCGCCGCCTCCTGCCCCCGGACCCCGAGCGGCCGGGCCGGGCACGCCTGCGACTCGCGGCGCGGGCCGCCGCGGCCGGGACCGCCACCTACGTCGGGGGCGGCGCGCTGCTGGTGGCGGTCTCGCTGGTATGGCACGGGGGCGCGGCCCGGGTGGCGTTCGCGCAGCTGACGGAGGGCTGGTCGGGACGGTTCGCGGTGCTCCTGCTCTGTCTGGCGCTGGTGCCGAACGCCGCGGTGTGGGGCATGGCCTACGCCCTGGGCCCCGGCTTCGCCCTCGGCGCCGGGCAGGTCACGGGCCCGCTGTCCACCGCGCCCGCCCCGCTGTTGCCGCCGTTCCCGCTGCTGGCGGCCGTACCGGAGCCCGGTCCCGGCACGCCGCTGCACTGGGCGGCGGGCGTGGTGCCGGTCGCGGCCGGGGTGACGGTGGGCTGGTTCGCGGGCCGGGCGGGCGGGGACGGCTGGTCGCGGGGCCGGCCCGCGCTGTGCGCGCTGGGCGCCGCCGCGCTGTGCGCCCCGGCGCTCGCCCTGCTGGCGGGGCTGGCGGGCGGACCGCTCGGCGTCGGCAGACTGGCCCACTTCGGCCCGGTGTGGTGGCAGGTCGGCGCGGCGGGGGCGGTGTGGACGGCGGCCGTCGGGATGCCGGTGGCCTGGGCGGTACGGACCTGGCGCGACCGGCGCGCGCGGCGCCCGGAGCCCGACGACACCCGCACCGGCCCGTCCTCCACGCCCTCCACGTCTGCCGCATCCGGCCCGCCGGTGCCGGCGCCCGCCGCACCCGTGCCACCACCGCACGACGACCCACGCGAGACGTCGTACGAGGAGCCGTACGACGAGCCGTATGACCAGGAACTCCCGGACGAGGGCGAACCGGCCGGCGGCCGGCCCACCGCCGACGACCCCGCCTTCGAACCGTACGAGGCGTACGAACCGTACGAGTACGACTTCCTGCCCGAGTCATGGCGCACCGAAGCACCCTGGCGCACCGACGACCTCCGGCACACCGAGGACCCCCGGCACACCGAAGACCTCCGGCCCGCCGAGCATCCCGAGCCCGAGGCGGCGCCGGGCGGCAGCCCCTCGGCGCCGCGCTGACCTCAGCCGTCGCCGCCGAGCACCCCGCGCAGCTCCTTCGGGAGCAGCTCGGTGCAGGCCTGCTTGGCCTCGTTGGTGAGGGCGTCGTTGGTGCAGGTGTAGTAGTCGCGGTAGACCAGCTGGGCCGTGAAGGACGCCGCGACCAGCGTGATGGCGAGGGACGCGGTGACGAGGCCGCTGATCGCGGCGGCGGTCTGAGGGCGGGCGTTCGACACGGGGGCCGGGGAGTCCGGGGCGGGGGTACGGGGCTTGGCGCGCAGCGCGCTGATGCCCCAGTACAGGGCGAGCGCGCCGAGCAGCAACGCAACATACGCCCACGAGAAGAGGGCGAAGAAGAACGCCCACATGCCGGACAGCAGGGCGTAGCGCGCGCGGCGCTGGGCCGGGTCCGTGGGGTCCCAGCGCGGGGAGCCGGGGCCGGGGCCGCCCTGCTTCTCGGGGCCGCCGCCGGGCCGCTCGCCGAAGCCGCCGGGGGAGCGGCCGGGCTGCCGGTCGCTCCACTGACCGCCCCACCGGGGGCGTCCGTCGCCCTCTCCGTCGCCCTGCGGGCCCTCGCCGTCGGCCGGCCGGCGCGGCTGCCAGGGGCGGTCGGGCGCACCCTCGGGCGGCGGCGCGAACGGGTTGTCCTCCTGCCCCGTCCCGGCACGCTGGTCGGTGTCCTGGGAAGAGGGGGGAGAGGTGGGGCGCTCCCGCAGCAGTACGCCGCCGGCCCGCCCTCCCTGCGCCGACTGCGGGGTGAGCGTGAGGCGTCGCAGGCTGCGGTCCGGCATCAAGTGAGCGTCTTCCCCTGGTGAGTACGGCTGATGAACACGACGGGCCCGGGCCCGTCACCCGACCAACGCGTCGGGCGCGCCGAGCGTTCCCGGCCCGGCTCTCCCCAGACGCTACCTTCCGGCCACGCCCCCGTCCCGAGGGGGCCGCCCGGTGTGCCGGTATCGTTGCTGACGGTCGGCTGCTTCGTAGGCTTCCCCGTATCCGGGGGCGCGAAGCATTCGTACGAACGCACATACGGACGCCACACGCGGCGCCCTACGCGGCCGGCCGTACCGTCGTACCCCCGAGAAAGGCCCCCACCGTGGCCGCCAAGCCCGTGGCCCGGCGCGTCAAGCGCCTCGTCGTGCTGGTCTCCGGATCCGGCACCAACCTCCAGGCGCTGCTCGACGCCATCGCCGGCCTCGGCGCCGAGGCGTACGGAGCCGAGATCGTGGCCGTCGGCGCCGACCGGGACGGCATCGAGGGGCTGGCCCGGGCCGAGCGCGCCGGACTGCCGACCTTCGTGTGCCGGGTCAAGGACCACGCCACCCGAGGGGAGTGGGACGCCGCGCTCGCCGAGGCCGTCGCCGCGTACGAGCCCGACCTGGTGATCTCCGCCGGGTTCATGAAGATCGTGGGCAAGGAGTTCCTGGCCCGCTTCGGCGGGCGGTTCGTGAACACCCACCCCGCCCTGCTGCCCAGTTTTCCCGGCGCCCACGGCGTCCGTGACGCGCTCGCGTACGGCGTCAGGGTCACCGGCTGCACCGTCCACTTCGTCGACGACGGCGTCGACACCGGGCCGATCATCGCGCAGGGCGTGGTGGAGGTCCGGGACGAGGACGACGAGAGCGCGCTGCACGAGCGCATCAAGGACGTCGAGCGAAGGCTGCTCGTCGAGGTCGTGGGGCGGCTCGCCCGCAACGGCTATCGCATTGAGGGACGAAAGGTAGTTATCCAGTGACCGCCGAGAGCAACAAGCGGCCCCTTCGCCGGGCGCTCGTCAGCGTCTACGACAAGACGGGCCTCGAAGACCTCGCGCGCGGCCTGCACGAGGCGGGCGTGGAACTCGTCTCCACCGGGTCCACCGCCGCGCGCATCGCCGCGGCCGGCGTCCCCGTCACCAAGGTCGAGGAGCTGACCGGCTTCCCGGAGTGCCTGGACGGCCGGGTCAAGACCCTGCACCCGCGGGTGCACGCGGGCATCCTCGCCGACCTGCGCCTGGAGGACCACCAGCGGCAGCTCGCCGAGCTGGGCGTGGAGCCGTTCGACCTGGTCGTGGTGAACCTCTACCCGTTCCGCGAGACCGTCGCCTCGGGTGCCTCGCCCGACGAGTGCGTCGAGCAGATCGACATCGGCGGCCCGTCCATGGTCCGCGCCGCCGCGAAGAACCACCCGTCGGTCGCCGTGGTCACCAGCCCGGCCCGCTACGCCGACGTCCTCGACGCGGCGAAGAACGGCGGCTTCGACCTGGCCGCCCGCAAGCGGCTCGCCGCGGAGGCCTTCCAGCACACGGCGGCGTACGACGTGGCGGTCGCGAGCTGGTTCGCGAGCGAGTACGCCCCGGCCGACGAGTCGCCGTTCCCCGACTTCCTGGGCGCCACCTGGGAGCGGAAGAACACCCTCCGCTACGGCGAGAACCCGCACCAGCCCGCCGCGCTCTACGTCACCGGCGCCGGCGGCGGTCTCGCCGAGGCCGAGCAACTGCACGGCAAGGAGATGTCGTACAACAACTACACGGACACGGACGCCGCCCGCCGTGCCGCGTACGACCACGACGCGCCGTGCGTGGCGATCATCAAGCACGCCAACCCGTGCGGCATCGCGATCGGCGCGGACGTCGCCGAGGCGCACCGCAAGGCGCACGCCTGCGACCCGCTGTCCGCGTTCGGCGGTGTGATCGCCGTGAACCGCCCGGTGTCCAAGGAGATGGCCGAGCAGGTCGCCGAGATCTTCACCGAGGTCATCGTCGCGCCCGGCTACGAGGAGGGCGCGGTCGAGATCCTGGCGCGCAAGAAGAACATCCGCGTCCTGCGCTGCCCCGAGGCCCCGGCGAACCCCGTCGAGATCAAGCCGGTCGACGGCGGTGTCCTGCTCCAGCACACCGACCGCCTCCAGGCCGACGGCGACGACCCGGCCAACTGGACCCTGGCGACCGGCGAGGCCCTGTCCGAGGAGGAGCTGAAGGACCTGGCGTTCGCCTGGAAGGCGTGCCGCGCGGTGAAGTCCAACGCGATCCTGCTCGCCAAGGACGGCGCGTCCGTCGGCGTCGGCATGGGCCAGGTCAACCGCGTCGACTCCTGCAAGCTGGCCGTCGAGCGGGCGGGCGAGGAGCGGGCGCGCGGCTCGTACGCCGCCTCCGACGCCTTCTTCCCCTTCCCCGACAACATCGACGTCCTGGGCGCCGCCGGCGTGAAGGCCATCGTCCAGCCGGGCGGCTCGGTCCGTGACGAGCTGGTCGTGGAGGCCGCGCGGAAGGCGGGCATCACGATGTACTTCACCGGGACGCGGCACTTCTTCCACTGAGCCGCGCCACCCGCACGGTGAAAGGGTCCGCCGGTCACGACCGGCGGGCCCTTTCACCGTGTTGTCAGCAGGACGGCAGCGGGTCCGTCTCCGAGATGATGTCGTTGTCGCTCATCCAGCCCCACGCGCCGTTGTCTGCCTGGGTGTAGACCCAGCGGGTGGGGTGCGGGCCGCCGTGGTTCTGGCCGCCGTCGAACTTGCAGACGAAGAAGGACGGGTTGGAGTACATCCGGCCGACGACGCGGTTGCTGTTCGCGCCCGCGTAGACGTTGGCGCCGGTCGCGTTGTTGCAGTACCAGACGGAGCCGTCCCGCCAGCAGGGCGCGGCGGCCTGGGCGGCGCCCGCGGTGGTGAGGGTGAACGCGGCGCCGGCGGTGACGGTGGCGGCGCCGAGGGCGAGGGCCTTGCGGAGCATGGTGGTCATGACTGTTCCCCCAGTCGGGATGCGCGTGGCGCGCGGTGGTACGGCGGACGGCCCCGGCTCTCCCCCGGGAGAGCCGGGACCGCCCTCGGTCGTGTTCCACCGTGCCGCCTGCCGGGGCGCCCAGGTACCTCGGAACTCTCAGGGTCGCCTCGCGCGCAGCGGCGTGTACTCCTGGAGGTAGTGGGCGACCTCGTCGGCGTAGGCCCGGAATCTCGGGGGGACGCCGCCCGCGTCGTTCACCGTGTCGTACGACGTCCGGTACGCGGCGGCGATCAGCACCCGCCGGTCGCCGGTCAGGGAGGACTTCAGCCGGGGCTCGATGAAGCAGAGGTAGCGGCCCATCGCCGGGATCGACTCGGCCGGCGAGAAGGGCGGCCGCGGGGTCTTCTCGGTGGGCAGGCCGTCCGCGCGGACCCACCAGCGCAGCACGCGCGGGGTCCAGCGGGCGATGCCGTACTCGTCGCGCGCGGGGTCCGACAGCTCGGGGTCGAAGTCGCTCTCCGCCTTCAGCATCGCCGCGATCAGCGCCGGGGAGACCTCCGGCTGGACGCAGGAGTGCGCCGCGTCGACGATGAGGCGCCGGTAGGCGACCGGGATGCCCTGGTCGGTACGGAGTTCCGCGGCGCCGTACGCCGCGGCCGCCGCGGTCGGCGCGGTGGCGCCCGCGCGGCCCGGACCCGGCCCGCCCCCGTCGCCCGCCCACGGGCCGAAGGCGTACCCGAGCGCGGCGGCCGCCGCCGTGACCGCCGCCGCGGCCGCCACGGCCGTACGGCGGCGAAGGCGGCGCGGGCCGGTCTCGCCCGCCGCCTCCCGCACCCGGCGCAGCAGCGCCTCCCCGGCGATCCGCTCCTCGTGCGTCCGGGTCAGACAGCACCGCACGATCTCCCGCCAGGGCTCCGGCAGTCCGGGGGAGAGCCGCAGCTCGTCCGTGCCGCGGGCGTACGCGGCGGCCGCGTCACGGCGGGCCGTCGGGGTGGCGCCGGGCAGCGGGAAGGCGCCGGTGAGGACCAGGTGGGCGAGGACGCCGAAGGCCCAGACGTCGGCGGAGGGGCGGATGCGGCGGCCGCGTTCGCCGATCTCCGACCAGAGCAGTTCGGGCGGGGTGTAGTCGGGCGTGGAGAAGGCGGGCGTGTAGGCGTGGGTGCCCTCCAGCTCGGCGGCCATGTTGAAGTCGGCGAGGCGGGCCGAACCGTCCCGCATCAGCAGGACGTTGGCCGGTTTAAGATCGCCGTGCACCCAGCCCGCCGTGTGCAGCTGGTGCAGGCCCTCGCAGATCTGCGCCAGCAGAGCGGGGCCCGAGGCGGGCCGCGGGGTCTGGGCGAGCAGAGCCGTCAGGGAGCCCTCCGCCTTCTCCAGGACCAGGACGGTCGCGCCGTCGAGCCCGGGGCGGGCGGGGTCGTCGACGGTCAGCGTCTCGTACATCCGGATCAGCCGGGGCCGCGCCACCCGGCGCAGCAACTCGACCTCCCGGTCGATCAGTTCCCGCAGGTGGGCCAGTTGACGGGGGGTGCTGGTGCCGGTGGGCAGGAACTTCAGCGCCACGGTGCGCGGCAGCGCGTCGTCCGCCGCGGTCCGCCGCCCCTCGTACACGCTGCCGAACGCCCCGGTCGCGATCGGCCCCCGCACCTCCCAGCCGCCGACCCGGTACCCGCGCGGCACCGGGACCGCGTACGGCTCCTGCCGTCCGGTCACCCGACGGGCCGGTCGAGGGCGCTGCGGGGCGGCGGGGCCGGGGCGACGGCGGGCCGCCGCGTGCCCTGCGGGCAGCCCGCGGACGGCGGCCGCGCGGGCGGGCGCTCCGCGGCGAGGACGCCCAGGTCCTCCTCCCGGACCAGGTCGAAGCGGAGCGCCAGGGACACTAGGGACTCCTTCTTGCCGTTGAGGCGGGGCCCGGTGTCGGCGGTGTCGGGGCCGGGCTTCAGGCGGAGCTTCACGGCGAGGTAGTCGATGTTCCACTGCACCGAGGTGCGCGACGCGGCCGGCCAGCCGGGGCGCAGCCGGTCCACGACCTGGTCGACGGTGGGCAGCGGGGCGTGCGGCGCGCCGCGCAGCCGGGGCTCGCACAGGGCGGCCAGCACCGCGAAGTAGCGCTTGGTGCGGTCCAGGCAGAACGCGGGCGCGGTGGTCGCGCCGTCGAGCCCGGACCCGGGGCCCAGATAGTCGTGGCGCGGCGCCCACACCTCGACCGGCAGCAGATCGCCCGCGGCGGGCAGCACGATCCGGGAGAACTCGAACGGCACCGGCGCGTCCAGCCGCCCCGGGCCGACCTTGATGTGCTCGCCGGCCCCCTCCGGGTTCTCCACGACGTACGTCTGCTCCCGGCTGAGGTTGCTCAGCAGCCAGAACGCGCCCTGCGCGGCGATCAGGCCGGCTCTGCGGGAGACCCCGTCGTGGGCGATCGCCAGGTCGTTCCCGGCGCCGCGCCCGAAGGCCAGCCGCTCGCCGGGGGCGAGCCGGAAGCGGCGGTCGCCGCGCGGGTCCTCCCCGGTCGGCGGAGGTACCACGATGATGCTGTACAAGGTGCGTCTCCCGTGCCCGGCCCGTGCCCGCCGGCCGGACGCGGAGGCCGACGACCCGGCCGGCGCCCGTCGGGCACGACAGCTGCTCAGGCCAGGTTAGGGCGACGCACCAGGGCCGTGTCCCCCCTCGATCGGGTGAGACACGGCCCTTGGGTGTGAACGGCGCGCGGGTGGCGCGGCGGGGCGCTCAGTAGCGCGGGCGCTTGAACCACTCGGCGCTGGCCCGCTTCGCCGCGAAGACGATCAGCAGGATGGCGACGGCGATGATGAGCAGGCCGATGCCCCAGGCGGCGATCATGAAGATGCCGGTGACGATCGCGAACGAGCCGTAGACGATGGAGCACACCCGGACGCCGTTGCCGCCCTTCGCGTACTGGAACAGCAGCGCCAGGCCGAGCAGCGCGAAGACCGCGGCGAGACCGAGGAAGAAGACGACGATGCCCTTGCCGAGGTCGGCGAACTCCTGGGCCTGGGAGTCGCCGGATATGCCGGCCTCGGCCATCGTCTCGTCCCACTGGCTCAGCGTGTAGCCGTACAGGCCCGCGATGAGCGCGTGCGCCAGGACGATGATGCCGAGCATGATCTGCGCGGCGCGCGTGATGCCGGGCATCTGGACCGGGCCGGCCGGCGGGTAGCCGTATCCGGCCGGCGGCGCGGCCGGGTAGCCGTAGCCCGCCGGGGCCTGGGGCTGCTGGGGGTAGCCGTAGCCGGGAGCGCCGGGGGCCGGCTGCTGGGGCGGGTTCCCGTAGGGGTTGTTCGGGTCGCCGAAACTCATGGCGGTCTTTCCTCCGTTGCCTGGATGCGGGGACGAGGCGCGGCGCGATGCGGAGGAAGGTTTCTGTTGGATGCGGTTCGTCCCCCCGGTACTGCCCCGCGGCACTGCGGCTCAATCGTTCTTCAGCCACCTGCGGATTGTCCAGCCGGGTTTCCCAGGCGTTGTGCAAGTGCAACAACCCTCGGTGACCACCGCCGGCCGCGGCCCCGGATTGGAACCGGGGGCCGGTCATCCGGGAGGATGGGCCCATGACCGCCCAGATTCTCGATGGCAAGGCCACCGCAGCCGAGATCAAGTCCGATCTGACCGCCCGCGTGGCGGCGCTGAAGGAGAAGGGCGTCACGCCCGGCCTCGGCACGATCCTGGTCGGGGACGACCCCGGCAGCCAGAAGTACGTCGCCGGCAAGCACCGCGACTGCGCCCAGGTCGGCATCGCCTCCATCCAGCGCGAACTGCCGGCGACGGCGACGCAGGAGGAGATCGAGGCGGTCGTCCGGGAGCTGAACGAGGACCCGGCCTGCACCGGTTACATCGTGCAGCTCCCGCTGCCCAAGGGCATCGACGAGAACCGCATCCTCGAACTGATGGACCCGGCCAAGGACGCCGACGGCCTGCACCCGATGAACCTCGGCCGCCTCGTCCTCAACGAGCCGGCCCCGCTGCCCTGCACCCCGAACGGCATCCTCACCCTGCTGCGCCGCTACGGCGTCGAGCTGAAGGGCGCCGAGGTCGTGGTCGTCGGCCGCGGCGTGACCATCGGCCGCCCGATGCCGCTGCTGCTCACCCGGCGCAGCGAGAACGCCACCGTGACCCAGTGCCACACCGGCACCCGTGACCTGGCGGCCCATCTGCGCCGCGCGGACGTCGTCATCGCCGCCGCCGGGTCCGCCCACCTGATCCGCCCCGAGGACGTCAAGCCCGGCGCGGCCGTCCTCGATGTCGGGGTCTCCCGCAACGCCGAGGGCAGGATCGTCGGCGACGTCCACCCCGGCGTGGCCGAGGTGGCCGGCTGGATCTCCCCGAACCCGGGCGGTGTCGGCCCCATGACCCGGGCGCAGCTGCTGGTCAACGTGGTCGAGGCGGCGGAGCGCAGTGTCGGCTGAGCGGGACGGCGCGGCACCCGGGGCCGACGGCGAGGAGCCGCGGATCACGGGTGACACCCCCGAGACCGTCGAGGTGCGCGACGCGATCAGCGCGCCCGACGCCGAGGGCAGGCCGCGCCGGGTCACCCGTCGTTTCCCGCTGTTCACCCGGGACACCGCCCGCCCGGAGGGCGGCGGCCGGGCCGCGTCCGGGGACGCTCCGGCGCCCGCCCGGCAGTGGCCGATGCTCGCCGTGCTCGCCACGGTCGGCCTCGGCCTGCTGCTGACCGCGTTCGACGCGTTCCGCGCCGGCACGCTGCTGGTCGGCGTGGCGCTGCTGGGCGGCGCGGTGCTGCGCTGGCTGCTGCCCGGCGTCGGCATGCTCGCCGTACGGTCCAGGTTCACGGACATCGCGACGTACGGCGCGCTGGGCACGGTGATCGTCCTGCTGGCGCTGATGGCGCAGCCGGATCCCAAGCTGGAGATCCCGTTCCTGAAGGACACGCTGCACTTCACCGTCAGCGGCTGAGCGCCGGACACGGCGGTACGGCGGCAGGTAGACGGCCCGTCCTCTCCCCCGAGGAAGGACGGGCCGCCGCCCACGACCAACCTTTCGCACCCGCAGGGCCCGTTCAACGTCTGTCCGTTCGCTGTGGCACGGAAGTGACCGTTCCGCTACCGTGTCCGCGCGCTGTCGCATCACCGCACGACGGTGCCGGTGAGCGGCCTGACAGCGCCTGATGCGGACGAGACGGGCCATGTGCCCCCGTTGTGTCGATGTATTGACAAGTTCGGGGATGTGCGGTCAAGGCACTGCACAGCGGGACTAATCTGTCCCATCGGGCCATAAGGCCGGGCAATCAGGACAGTGCGGGGGTGCGCCGCCGCCGGGGGAACTGAGATCCTGGCGACGCGCATCCCCGTGGGCGGGGGAAAAGCCAGCACTACCCGGGGGGAAGAGGGGGGAAGCAATGCCTCGTTGGAAGGCTTTGCCGGATGAACTCGATCCGCAGATCAGGGAGTTCACCAGTCAGCTGCGGCGGCTCGTGGACCGCAGCGGCCTGAGCGTCGCCGCGCTCGCCGACCGCACCGGCTACAGCAAGACGTCCTGGGAGCGTTATCTGGGCGGCCGGCTGCTCGCACCCAAGGGCGCGATCGTGGCCCTGGCCGAGGTCACCGGCACCAATCCGATCCATCTGACCACCATGTGGGAGCTCGCCGAACGCGCCTGGAGCCGTTCGGAGATGCGCCACGACATGACCATGGAGGCCATCCGGATCTCGCAGGCGCGCGCCGCGCTCAGCGAGTTCGGCCCGCCGCCCGCGAACGCCAAGGGCAGGACCGCCCGCCGCGGCGGCAGCGCCACGGCCGTGCCCGGCATCGCCGGCCCGGCCGGCGTCGCCCCGACGGTGCCGCCGCAGCCGACCGCCGCCGACGCGGACAGCCGGACGCCGGCGGCCAACTCGTGGAACATGGCCGGCTACACCGGACCGTCCCCCGCGAGCGGCCGCCGTTCCGGCGCCGCCGGAGTGGCCGGATCGGCGGGCGCGGCCGGAGGGGCCGGAGCGAGCGGCACGGGCGGCGGCGCGGGGGCCGGCGGCAGGGGCTCCGGCCGCCGGCGCGCGGCGGCCCCCGCACCCGTCGGCGGCGGCAAGCGGCGGATGATGATGTTCGCCGTGGGCCTCGTGGGCGTGCTGGTCGTGGCGGCCGGCGCCGTCTACCTCGGCGGCAGCGGCGACGGTGAGGGCGATGCGAAGGCCTCGCCCTCGCCCTCCGTCACCACCGGCGCCGAACTCCCGCCCGGGGTGAAGTGCAGCGGCGACAGCTGCACCGGCAAGGACGCGGAGAGCATGGGGTGCAGCGGCGACCTGGTCACCACCGCCCAGACCGCCACCGTCGGCACCACGGTCGTCGAGGTCCGCTACAGCAAGGTCTGCGCCGCCGCCTGGGGCCGGATCACCCAGGCCGCGCAGGGCGACAAGGTCGAGGTGAGCGCGGGCAAGGCCCGAGAGAACGGCTCGATCACCCTGGCCGGTGACACCGTCGCGTACACCCCGATGGTGGCCGTCAAGGACGCCGGCGAGGCCATCGCCTGCGCCGCGCTGGCCTCGGGCGCGCAGGGCTGCACCCAGCAGCCGTGACGGCTGTGACCGCCGGCACCGGACAGCGTCGCCCTCTTCGCGCGGCCACGGAGGCTCCCTGGTCGGCCACGGAACTGCCTGGTCGACCACGAGGCTTCCTGGTGGGTCACGAAGTTCCCTGGTTGGCCGCGAGGTTCCCTGGTGGGCCACGGAGGCCCCCCGGTCGGCCAGTGAGGCTTGCCCGGTCGGCCGCTCAGGCTGCCCGGCCGGGACGATCCGGCGGTGGCGGCCGGGCGTGGGGGCGGGCGTGAGGGCCGGGTGCGGTGGCCGGGCCGAGGGCTGGGTGCGGTGGCCGGGCCGAGGGCTGGGCGGTGACGGTCGCTCAAGGAGGCAGTTGCGCCGGTCGGCCGGGTCGATCCGGCCGTGGCGGCCGACTGGCGACCGGCCGTGGCATTGGGCCGTGACATTCGGTCGTGGTAGCCGGTCGGCGAGAGCCGGGACGGCCGCTGGGCGAAAGGCCGCCGCGACGGCCGTTGGGTGAAGGGCCGCCGTCGCAGCCGCGGTTGGTGGAAGCAGCCCCGACGGCCGGCCGGTGAGAACACTTCGGCAGCCGGTCGGGGCAAGCGGCTGCGGTGGGTTGGCGTGAAACTCCGGCCGCAGCAGTCCGCTCGGCGGGACCGGCGTGGGGACCGGGGTGGGGCCGGGCCGTGGCGACGGGGCCGGGAATCCGGTTCCGGAAAAGCCGGGAACGCAGGTGTGGCCGGCCGGATCCGGGGCAGGCGGGAAGTACCCCCACGGGAGTCCGGCACGCATCGGAACCCCCGCACGGCGGCCGCCTCCGTCTCCCCCTCTCCCGGACGGGCGGCCGCCTTTCTTCGTAAGAGCCGGGCAGGATGCGGCACTCGCCTGCGCAAGGGCCGGCCGTACGCCGCACTCGCTCCCGCAAGACGGGCCGTACGCCGCAGTCGCTCCCGCAAGACGGGCCGCATCCCGAACTAGCTCCCGCAAGACGGGCCGGACACCGAACTCGCTCCCGCAGGACAGGCCGCATCCCGAACTAGCTCCCGCAAGACGGGCCGGACGCCGCACGCGTTCTCCGCGAACCCTCGGCCCGCTGCGGCACCCGGGCGGTCTGTGGGCTGGGCCACACCGGACCGGGGGTCCGGGATGCCGGATGCGCGATAGCCTGACCCGCGGATTATCTCTTGACGCCAAGAGATCGATCATCCGAACCCCCGGGGCAGGGACGCCCCACCGCCAGCTGTCATACGGAGAACGCCATGACCCGCACTCCCGTGAACGTCACCGTCACCGGCGCGGCCGGCCAGATCGGTTACGCCCTGCTCTTCCGCATCGCCTCCGGCCAGCTGCTCGGCGCGGACGTGCCGGTCAAGCTGCGCCTCCTGGAGATCACGCCGGCCCTGAAGGCCGCCGAGGGCACCGCGATGGAGCTGGACGACTGCGCGTTCCCGCTGCTCCAGGGCATCGAGATCACCGACGACCCGAACGTGGCCTTCGACGGCGCGAACGTCGCCCTCCTCGTGGGCGCCCGCCCGCGCACCAAGGGCATGGAGCGCGGCGACCTGCTGGAGGCCAACGGCGGCATCTTCAAGCCGCAGGGCAAGGCCATCAACGACCACGCCGCGGACGACATCCGCGTCCTCGTCGTCGGCAACCCGGCCAACACCAACGCCCTGATCGCCCAGGCCGCCGCCCCGGACGTACCGGCCGAGCGCTTCACCGCGATGACCCGCCTCGACCACAACCGCGCGCTGACCCAGCTCGCGAAGAAGACGGGCTCCACGGTCTCCGACATCAAGCGCCTGACCATCTGGGGCAACCACTCCGCCACCCAGTACCCGGACATCTTCCACGCCACCGTCGGCGGCAAGAACGCCGCCGAGGTCGTCAACGACGAGAAGTGGCTGGCCGAGGACTTCATCCCGACCGTCGCCAAGCGCGGCGCCGCCATCATCGAGGCCCGCGGCGCCTCGTCGGCCGCCTCCGCCGCCAACGCCGCCATCGACCACATCTACTCCTGGGTCAACGGCACCCCGGAGGGCGACTGGGTCTCCATGGGCATCCCGTCGGACGGCTCCTACGGCGTCCCGGAGGGCCTGATCTCCTCCTTCCCGGTCACCTGCAAGGACGGCAAGTACGAGATCGTCCAGGGCCTGGAGATCAACGAGTTCTCCCGCGCCCGTATCGACGCCTCCGTCAAGGAGCTGGAGGAGGAGCGCGAGGCGGTCCGCGGCCTCGGCCTCATCTGAGCCCTCGCTCCCCGCACGCTGTGCAGGCCCCGCCCGGTTCCCCGGGCGGGGCCTTCGGCGTTCCGGTGGTCCCCGTCACGTCACGCCGCCGAGTTGTCCCGAATGTCCGCATCCTCAGTGACGCAGCGCACTTTCGGACAGGGATTGCGCATGCATCCGGGGGGCAAGGGCAGGTGCTCACGGTCCTGAGCGGGGGGACACACAGGAACGAGAGGCATCACCAGGCATGGCGGACAGT
Organism: Streptomyces sp. NPDC052687; assembly: GCF_040678395.1. NCBI lineage: Bacteria > Bacillati > Actinomycetota > Actinomycetes > Kitasatosporales > Streptomycetaceae > Streptomyces > Streptomyces sp. NPDC052687. Next base: position 346,332 of record NZ_JBFATR010000001.1, read on the forward strand.
ACGGAACTCCAGGCTCGGAAGAGCATCCACGCGGCAGGCGAGTGGCGGCACGCCGTCTCCGGGGCCACGCGCGCGATTCTCGACCCCGCGGACGCCGCACCCTTCGCCGTGGTCGCCGAGGGCGACGAGAAGGACGCGGACCTCGCGGTCGAGGCCGCCCGCGCCGCCTTCGACGGCGGCGCCGGCACCTGGCCGCGCACCCCCGCCGCCGAGCGCGCCGCCCTGCTGCGCCGCGTCGCCGGCCTGCTGGTGCGCGACCGCGAGGAGCTGGGCCTGCTGGAGAGCCGTGACGCGGGCAAGACGGTCGAGGAGGGCCGCGTCGACATCGACTGCGTGGCCGACGCCTTCCGCTACTTCGCCGACCTCGTCGCCGCGGAGGCCCCCGGCCGGGTCGTCGACGCGGGCTCGCCCGACATCCACAGCGTGGTCGTCCACGAGCCGGTCGGCGTCTGCGCGCTGATCACCCCCTGGAACTACCCGCTGCTCCAGGCCAGTTGGAAGATCGCGCCCGCGCTCGCGGCCGGCAACACCTTCGTCGTCAAGCCGAGCGAGATCACGCCGATGACGACGATCGCCCTGATCGCGCTGCTGGAGGAGGCCGGGCTGCCCGCCGGGGTGGCCAACCTCGTCACCGGCCCCGGCCACACGGTCGGCGCCCGCCTCGCCGAGCACCCCGACGTCGACCTGGTCTCCTTCACCGGCGGCCTGGCCAGCGGCGTCAAGGTCGCCCAGGCCGCGGCGCCCACCGTGAAGAAGGTCGCCCTCGAACTCGGCGGCAAGAACCCCAACGTCGTCTTCGCCGACGCCTGCGCCACCGAGGAGGGCTTCGACACCGCCGTCGACCAGGCCCTCAACGCGGCCTTCATCCACAGCGGCCAGGTCTGCTCGGCCGGCGCCCGCCTGATCGTCGAGGAGTCCGTCCGGGACCGCTTCGTCGCCGAACTCGCCCGCCGTGCGCAGAGGATCCGGCTCGGCCGGGGCACGGCGGACGGCGTCGAGTGCGGCCCGCTGGTCTCCGAGCAGCACCGGGCCAAGGTCGAGGCGTACGTCGCCTCCGCGCTGGCGGAGGGGGCCGTCCTGCGCTGCGGCGGCAAGCGCCCCGAGCCCAGCGAGATCCGGCCCGAGAGCGGCTACTTCTACGAGCCGACCGTCCTCGACCACTGCCACCGCGAGATGCGCGTGGTGCGCGAGGAGGTCTTCGGTCCCGTCCTCACCGTCGAGACCTTCCGCACCGAGGACGAGGCCGTCGCCCTCGCCAACGACACCGAGTACGGCCTCGCCGGCGCCGTCTGGACCGCCGACGCGGGCCGGGCCCGCCGGGTCGCCGGACGGCTGCGGCACGGCACCGTCTGGATCAACGACTTCCACCCCTACCTCCCGCAGGCGGAGTGGGGCGGCTTCGGCAGGAGCGGCACCGGCCGCGAACTCGGCCCCGCCGGGCTCGCCGAGTACCGCGAGACCAAGCACGTCTACCAGAACCTCGCCCCGAAGCCCGTCCGCTGGTTCGCCGGCTGACCTCCCCCTTCCCCGCACGCTCTGCCAGCCCCACCTGGAGTACCCCCATGTCCGAGAACAACCACGTCTACGACTACGTCGTCATCGGAGGCGGCACGGCAGGCTCCGTCATCGCCTCCCGCCTCACCGAGAACCCGGACGTCACCGTCGCCGTCATCGAGGGCGGCCCCAGCGACGTCGGCCGCGACGACGTGCTCACCCTGCGCCGCTGGATGGGCCTGCTCGGCGGCGAGCTGGACTACGACTACCCCACCGTCGAACAGCCCCGCGGCAACTCCCACATCCGGCACAGCCGCGCCCGCGTCCTCGGCGGATGCTCCTCCCACAACACGCTGATCGCCTTCAAGCCGCTGCCGTCCGACTGGGACGAGTGGGAGGAGGCCGGCGCCAAGGGCTGGGGCGCGGTTTCCATGGAGGCGTACTTCGCGCGCCTGAAGAACAACATCGTTCCCGTCGACGAGAAGGACCGCAACGCCATCGCCCGCGACTTCGTCGACGCCGCGCAGGCCGCGCTCGGCGTGCCGCGCGTCGAGGGCTTCAACAAGAAGCCGTTCACCGAGGGCGTCGGCTTCTTCGACCTCGCCTACCACCCGGAGGACAACAAGCGCTCGTCGGCGTCGGTGGCGTACCTCCACCCCGTGATGGACGAGCGGCCCAACCTCACGATCTGGCTGGAGACCTGGGCGTACAAGCTGGAGCTGGCCGGCACCCGCGCCGAGGGCGTCCACGTGCGCACCAAGGACGGCGAGGAACTGCTGATCCGCGCCCGCAACGAGGTCGTGCTGTGCGCGGGCGCGATCGACTCCCCGCGGCTGCTGCTGCACTCGGGCATCGGACCGGCGGCCGACCTGGAGGCGCTGGGCATACCCGTGGTCCACGATCTGCCGGGCGTCGGCGAGAACCTGCTCGACCACCCCGAGTCGGTGATCGTGTGGGAGACCCACGGGCCCATCCCGGAGAACTCCGCGATGGACTCCGACGCGGGCCTGTTCGTGCGCCGCGACCCCGGCCACCAGGGCCCCGACCTGATGTTCCACTTCTACCAGATCCCCTTCACGGACAACCCCGAGCGCCTGGGCTACGAGCGGCCCCCTTACGGGGTGTCCATGACCCCGAACATCCCCAAGCCGAAGTCCCGCGGCCGGCTCTACCTGACCAGCGCCGACCCGGCCGTGAAGCCCGCCCTGGACTTCCGCTACTTCACCGACGAGGACGACTACGACGCCCGCACCCTCGTCGACGGCATCCGCATCGCCCGCGAGATCGCGAAGACCGCGCCGCTGGCCGGCTGGCTCAAGCGCGAGGTGTGCCCCGGCCCCGAGGTCGTCGGCGACGCCGAGCTGAGCGAGTACGCCCGCAAGGCCGCGCACACCGTCTACCACCCCGCGGGCACCTGCAAGATGGGCGCCGCCGACGACGAACTGGCCGTCGTCGACCCCGAGCTGCGCATCCGCGGCCTGGAGGGCATCCGGATCGCCGACGCGTCGGTCTTCCCCACCATGACCGCCGTCAACCCGATGATCGGGGTGCTGATGGTCGGGGAGCGCGCCGTCGACCTGATCGGTGGTGACGCCCGATGAGTACCGCCCGCCCCGCCCCCGAGACCCTCACCCCGCCCGTCTTCTCGGTCGACGGCCTGTGGAAGGTGTTCGGCCCCAAGGCCGACCGCGTCCCCGCCGACCCCGAGCTGGCCGCCCTCCCGCCCGCCGACCTGCGCGAGCGCACCGGCTGCACGGCGGCCGTGCGGGACGTGTCCTTCGACGTCCGCAAGGGCGAGGTCTTCGTCGTCATGGGTTTGTCCGGCTCCGGCAAGTCCACCCTGGTGCGCTGTCTGACCCGGCTGATCGAGCCGACGGCCGGCACGATCGTCATCGACGGCGAGGACGTCCGCGCCATGGACAAGGCCCGGCTGCGCGAACTGCGCCGCCACCGCGCGGCGATGGTCTTCCAGCACTTCGGCCTGCTCCCGCACCGCACGGTCCTCGACAACGTGGCCTACGGCCTGGAGATCCAGGGCGTGGGGAAGGCCGAACGGCGTGCCAGGGCCGCCGAGGTCGTCGCCAAGGTCGGCCTGGAAGGCATGGAACAGCGGCGCCCCGGCCAGCTCTCCGGCGGCCAGCAGCAGCGCGTCGGCCTCGCCCGCGCCCTCGCCGTCGACCCCGAGGTGCTGCTCTTCGACGAGCCGTTCAGCGCCCTCGACCCGCTGATCCGGCGGGACATGCAGGAGGAGGTCGTCCGGCTGCACCGCGAGGAGGGCCGCACGATGGTCTTCATCACCCACGACCTCGGCGAGGCGCTGAAGCTCGGCGACCGGATCGCGCTGATGCGCGACGGCCGCGTCGTGCAGCTCGGCACCCCCGAGGAGATCGTCGGCTCCCCGGCCGACGACTACGTCCGCGAGTTCGTCCGCGACGTGCCCCGCGAACAGGTCATGACCGTCCGCACGGCCATGCGCCCCGCCTCGGTGGAGGAGGCGGGGAGCGGCCCGGCGGTGTCCCCGCGCGCGACCGTGGCGGAGGCCATCGAGGCCGTGGCCCGCAGCGGCGCGCCCGCCCGGGTCATGGACGGCCCGCGCTGTCTCGGGGTCGTCGACCACGAGGGCCTGCTGGAGGTCGTGGCGGGCGTGGCGGAGAACAGCCCCGGAAGCGGCAGCCCCGGGAGCGGCAGCCCCGGAGGCGACAGCCCCGGAAGCGGCGGCCCCGGGGGCGTGACCGCGGGCGGCCGGGCGGACGCCGCCTCGGGCAGCCGTCCCCACGCGGCCGCGGGCAGCCGCGCCGCCGGCCCCCACTCGGAGGCCGTCTGATGGCCACGCTCACCGCGATCCCCGTACGCACCCTCCCCACCGCCCTCCTGCGCAGCCGCCCCGCCGTCAAGCTGGCCACCCTCACTTTGATCGCGGCGGTCCTCGTCCCCCTGGCCCACGCCCGCTGGTCCAGCGGCACCTGGCCGGACGCGCTCACCGTCGACCTCACCGGCCCGCTGACCAGCACCAGCGACTGGATCATCGACAACCGGGACAGCCACCCGCTGTTCCTCTACTTCTTCGGGCACGTCAGCAACGCCGTCGTGCTCTCCGTACGCGCCGTCTACCTCGCCCTCCTCACCCTCGGCTGGGCCGGCGTGACCGCACTCGGCGCCTTCCTCGCCTGGCGGGCCGCCGGCCCGCGGCTCGCCCTGGGCACGGCGGCGGCGTTCCTCGCCTGCGGCCTGCTCGGCATGTGGGTACCGACCATGCAGACGCTGGCCCTGATGGTGGTCGCGGTGCTCGCCTCGGTCGTCGTCGGCGCCCTGCTGGGACTCGCCGCCGGACTGTCCGCGCGCATGGACCGCCTGCTGCGGCCGGTGCTGGACACCATGCAGGTGCTGCCCGCCTTCGCCTACCTCCTGCCGGTGGTGCTGGTCTTCGGCATCGGCGTGCCCGCCGCCGTCCTCGCCACCGTCGTCTACGCCGCCCCGCCCATGGCCCGGCTCACCGCGCTCGGCCTGCGCGGCGCCGACCGGGGCGTACTGGAGGCGGTGGAGTCGCTGGGCGCGACCGCGCGGCAGCGGCTGCTGACCGCCCGGATCCCGCTGGCCCGCAAGGAACTCCTGCTCGGCGTCAACCAGACGATCATGATGGCGCTGTCCATGGCGGTGATCGCCTCGGTGATCGGCGCCGGCGGCCTCGGCGACCGCGTCTACCAGGCGCTGGCCTCGGTCGACGTGGGCGCCGCGCTCGCGGCGGGCATCCCGATCGTGCTGCTCGCGGTCGTGCTGGACCGCGTGACGGGCGCGGCGGGCGCCGCCGCGGCGGGCGCGGACGGTGCCGCCCCGTCCGGCCGGCGGCTGTGGCCGTACGCGCTGGGCGCCACCGCGGCCGTGGCCGTCGCCGGGCCCCTGACGGACCGTACGGACTGGCCCGACGCCTGGACGGTGAACATCGCCGAGCCGGTCAACCGGGCCGTGGACTGGATGACCGCCCACCTGTACTCCGGGGTGCCCGTCATCGGCGGCACCGCCGACTGGGCGGCCCGCTTCACCACCTGGGTCCTCGACCCGCTGCGCGACGGCCTCCAGTGGCTGCCGTGGTGGTCGGTGCTGCTGATCGTCGCCGCGCTGGCCTGGCTGATCGGCACCTGGCGCACCACCCTGACCGCCGTGCTCGCCATGGCCGCGATCGGCGTCCTCGGCGTGTGGGAGCCGTCGCTGGACACGCTCTCGCAGGTGCTGGCCGCGGTCGCCGTCACCCTCGTCCTCGGTGTCGCGACCGGCGTCGCGGCGGCGCGCAACCACCGCGTCGAACGGCTGCTGCGGCCGGTTCTGGACGTCTGCCAGACGATGCCGCAGTTCGTGTACCTGATCCCGGTCGTCGCGCTCGCCGGCGTGGGCCGCGCCCCGGCCGTCGCCGCCGCCGTCGTCTACGCGCTGCCCGCGGTCGTTCGCATCACCGCGCAGGGCCTGCGCCAGGTCGACGCGGCCGCGCTGGAGTCGGCCCGCTCGCTCGGCGCGACCGGCGGCCAGCAGCTGCGCCAGGTGCAACTGCCGCTCGCCCGCCGCTCGTTGCTGCTCGCGGTCAACCAGGGCGTGGTGCTCGTCCTCGCCGTCGTCATCATCGGCGGTCTGGTCGGCGGCGGCGCGCTCGGCTACGACGTCGTGTTCGGCCTCGCCCAGGGCGACCTCGCGACCGGCCTGGTCGCCGGCGCGGCCATCGTCTGCCTGGGGCTGACGCTCGACCGGGTCACCCAGCCCACCGACCGCCGCACGACGAAGGGAGCGTGACATGTTCCGCCGTACCACCCTGATCGCCTCGGCGGCCGTGCTGACGCTGGCCACCGGCTGCGGCGCCGCCGACATGACCCGGCAGGCCTCGCCGTTCGCGAACGCCCGGGGCGCGAAGACCGTCACCCTGTCCGTGCAGTCCTGGGTGGGCGCCCAGGCCAACGTGGCCGTCGCCCAGTACCTGCTGGAGCACGAACTCGGCTACCGCGTCGACACCGTCCAGGTCGACGAGATCCCCGCCTGGGACGCCCTCAGCCAGGGCCGCGTCGACGCGCTCCTGGAGGACTGGGGCCACCCCGAGCAGGAACAGCGGTACGTCAAGGAGAAGAAGACCGTCACCCGGGGCGGCGACCTCGGGGTGACCGGGCACATCGGCTGGTACGTCCCCACGTACTTCGCGAAGAAGCACCCGGACGTCACCCACTGGAAGAACCTCAACAAGTACGCCGACGAGTTCCGCACCGCGGAGAGCGGCGGCAAGGGCCAGCTGATGGACGGCTCCCCGTCCTACGTCACCAACGACAAGGCCCTGGTGAAGAACCTCGGCCTGGACTACAAGGTCGTCTTCGCCGGCTCCGAGGCCGCGCAGATCACCCAGATCAGGCAGTTCGCCAACGAGAAGAAGCCCTTCCTGACGTACTGGTACTCCCCGCAGTGGCTGTTCGAGAAGGTCCCGATGACCGAGGTGAAGCTGCCGCCCCACAAGGAGGGCTGCGACGCGGACCCGGCGAAGGTCGCCTGCGCCTACCCGCACACGCCGCTGCAGAAGTACCTCAACACCGACTTCGCCGAGAAGGGCGGCGCGGCGGCGGCCTTCCTGAAGAACTTCCGGTGGACCACCGAGGACCAGAACGAGGTCTCCCTGATGATCGCCGAGCAGCGGCTCAGCCCCGAGACGGCGGCGAAGAAGTGGGCGGAGCGGCACGAGTCGACCTGGCGGGCCTGGCTGCCACCCCGCAAGGCATGAACCCGTCCGTGAGGACGCTGACCGCCGCGGTCAGCACGAGCGCGGCCCGCTCACGCTCCTCGAAGGCGCCGTCCCCGGCCGCCCGCCGGGCGGCGGGCGGCCGGGGAGGTGGAGCGGGCCGTGGTCACCTGTGGTCGCCCGGCTGGTAGTGCCCCGGTGTCATCCGGCAGGTCACGCCGAACCGGTTCCAGGCGTTGATCACGGTGATGGCGGCGATCAGCTGCGCCAGTTCCGTCTCCTCGAAGTGCCGCGCCGCGCGCTCGTACACCTCGTCCGGCGCGAACCCGTCCGTCAGGACGGTCACCGCCTCCGTCAGCTCCAGCGCGGCGAGTTCCCGCTCCGTGTAGAAGTGCCGGGACTCCTCCCACGCGCTGAGCTGGACGATCCGCTCCACGCTCTCACCGGCCGCGAGAGCGTCCTTGGTGTGCATGTCGATGCAGAACGCGCAGTGGTTGATCTGCGAGGCGCGGATCTTCACCAGCTCGTACAGCGTGTGGTCCAGGCCCTGCCGGGCGGCCGCGTCGAGCCGGATCATCGCCTTGTAGACATCGGGGACGAGCTTCGCCCACTCCAGACGGGGGGCGGCTGCGGGGGCGTAGGTCACGGTGTCGGTGGTCATGCCCTCGACCCTAGGAAGAAAGCTGCCCAGGCGTATGGTCCATTTCCATGCCGAAACCGTGGGCCACTCTGGGCATCGACCTGCACCTCGAACCGGCCGGCGGCGGAGTGCGCCGGGGCCTGACCGATGCCCTGCGCGACGCCGTCCGCACCGGCCGCCTCGCGCCCGGCACCCGGCTGCCCTCCTCCCGCTCCCTCGCCGCCGACCTCGGCCTGGCCCGCAACACCGTCGCCGGCGCCTACGCCGACCTGGTCGCCGAGGGCTGGCTCACCGCCCGCCAGGGCTCCGGCACCCGCGTCGCCGACCGCCCCGTGCCACCGCCCGCGCGGCGCCCCGCCCCCACCCCGAGCCGCACCGGCCGCCCCGCGTACAGCCTCGTCCCCGGCACCCCCGACCTCGCCTCCTTCCCCCGCGCCCAGTGGCTCAAGGCCGCCCGCCGCGCCCTGGCCGCCGCCCCCAACGACGCCCTCGGCTACGGCGACCCCCGCGGCCGGGCCGAACTGCGCACCGCCCTCGCCGGCTACCTCGCCCGCGCCCGCGGCGTGCGCGCCGACCCCGACCGGATCGTCGTCACCGCTGGCTTCGCCCACGCGCTGCACCTGCTCGCCCAGCTGCTGCACGCGCGCGGCCTCGACACCCTCGCCGTCGAGTCGTACGGCCTCGACGTGCACTGGGACCTGGTCGAGCGGGCGGGGCTGCGCACCGCACCGCTGCCGTTCGACGCGTCCGGCACCGTGCTCGACGGGCTGGACCGCGCCGGAGCCGTCCTGCTCACGCCCTCCCACCAGTTCCCCATGGGCGTGGCCCTGCGGCCCGAGCGGCGCGCGGCCGTCGTCGACTGGGCCCGTCGCACCGGCGGACTGATCCTGGAGGACGACTACGACGGCGAGTTCCGCTACGACCGCCAGCCCGTCGGCGCCCTCCAGGACCTCGGCCCCGAGCACGTCGTCTACCTGGGCACCGCCAGCAAATCCCTCGCCCCCGGGCTGCGCCTGGGCTGGATGGTGCTGCCCCCGCCGCTGGTGGACGAGGTCCGCGCGCTCGGCGGCTCCGCCGTGCCCGTCCTCGACCAGCTCACCCTCGCCGAGTTCGTCACCTCCGGCGCCTACGACCGGCACGTGCGCGCCGCCCGGCTGCGCTACCGGCGCCGCCGCGACGCCCTGGTCGCCGCCGTCGCCGCCCGCGCCCCCGAGGTGACGGTCACCGGCATCGCGGCCGGACTGCACGCCGTGCTCCGCCTCCCGCCCGGCACCGAACAGTCCGTGGTCCGCGCGGCCGCCTGGCACGGCCTCGCCCTGCACGGCCTGGCCCGCTACCGGCACCCCGCCGCCGTCGGCCACCCCGTCGACGCCCTGGTCGTCGGCTACGGCACCCCGCCCGACCACGCCTGGGCGGGAACCCTGGAAGCCCTGTGCAACGTCCTGCCTTGATGTGACCATGCTCCATCACGCACCGTATGATCACGGGCCGGTGCGACGGGCCCGGCGACGCGAGGACGACGGTCGCGATGGGAACGACGCGAACGACGCGAACGACGCGAACGACGCGAACGACCCGGACGACGGGGACGATGGGGACGACGGGGAGAAGAACCATATGACGGACAACCGGCGGCGGCTGCGCTCCAGCACCGTCGTACTCGGCGGGATGGGCGTGATCGCCGCGGCCCTCACCTCCTGCGGCTCCGATCCCGACCGCCGCTGCGTCGACCGCGACAGCTACGACTACCTCAACGGCTACAAGGTCATCGCCGACAAGAACTGCTCCTCCGGCTCCTCCTCCTACGGCAAGGGCAAGGGCGGCAAGGGCAAGAAGACCGGCCGCGGCAGGGACGCCGACGCCGCCTGGTACTACGACGCCGACGTCAGCGGCGGCTACGCCGACAACGGCACCTTCAGCCGCGAGGAAGCCGTCGACCGCGGCGGCTTCGGCTGCTCCGGCTCCGGCAGCGGCGGCGGCTGAGCGCGCCCCCGCCCCATGGAACGCCGCACCACCGAGCCCCGCCCCGGCTGGCAGCAGACCGTCGAGGAACAGGGCCTGATCTACCCGCTCACCCGCCACCCCGACGGCCTGCTGCGCCCCTACTGGGACGAGAGCGCCTACTACGTCTTCTCCCTGGAGGAGATCGAGGCCCTCGAAGAGGTCGTCGAGGAACTGCACCGCATGTGCCTCGCCGCGGCCGACCACATCGTCACCGCCGACCGCTTCGCCGACCTCGGCATCACCGACCCCCGCGTGGCCGCCGCCGTCGCCGAGGCCTGGCACCGCCGCGCCGAACTCCCCTCCCTCTACGGCCGCTTCGACCTGCGCTACGACGGCCACGGCCCCGCCAAACTGCTCGAGTACAACGCCGACACCCCCACCTCCCTCGTCGAGGCCGCCTCCCCCCAGTGGTTCTGGATGGAGGAGCGCTTCCCCGGCGCCGACCAGTGGAACTCCCTCCACGAACGCCTCATCGACGCCTGGCGCCGGCAGGCCCGCCTCCTGCCGCCGGGCAGCCCCCTCTACTTCGCCCACTCCAGCGCCGACGAACTCGGCGAGGACCTGATGACGGTCGCCTACCTCAAGGAGACCGCCGACCAGGCCGGCCTCGACACCGCCTGGATCTCCATGGAGGAGATCGGCTTCGACCGCCTCTCCGGCCGCTTCGTCGACCAGCGGCTGCGCTTCATCCGCAGCTGCTTCAAGCTCTACCCCTGGGAATGGCTCACCACCGACCGCTTCGCCGGCCACGTCCTCGACACCCTCGACAACGGCGGCGGCACCGGCACCACCCTGTGGATCGAGCCCGCCTGGAAGATGCTCCTCAGCAACAAGGCACTCCTCGCCATCCTCTGGGAGCTGTACCCCGGCCACCCCAACCTCCTCCCCGCCCACCTCGACGGCCCCCGCGACCTCGCCGCCACCACCGGCTACGTCGCCAAGCCCTTGCTCGGCCGCGAAGGCGCCGGCGTCACCGTCCACCCGCCCGGCACCCCGCCCGCCGTCCGCGACGAACCCTGCTGCTACCAGCAGCTCGCCCCCCTCCCCGCCTTCGACGGCAACCACGTCGTCCTCGGCACCTGGGTCGTCGAGGGCCAGGCGGCCGGCCTCGGCATCCGCGAGTCCTCCGGCCTGATCACCGACGAGTACGCCCGCTTCCTCCCCCACGTGATCCTGTAGCGCGCCCGGACGTCAGGCGATGTCCAGCACCGCCCGCAGCTGCGCCAGCCCCCAGTCCAGGTCCTCCTTCCCGATCACCAGCGGCGGCGCGATCCGGATCGTCGCCCCATGGGTGTCCTTCACCAGCACCCGCCGGTCCATCAGCCGCTCCGACACCTCCCGCCCCGTGCCGTACCGCGGATGCACATCCACCCCCGCCCACAGCCCCCGCCCGCGCACCTGCGTCACCCGCCCGGTCCCGGCCAGTGCCGCCAGCTCCCGGTGCAGATGCTCACCCAGCTCCGCCGCCCGCGCCTGGTACTCACCCGACCGCAGCATCGCGATCACCTCCAGCGCCACCGCGCACGCCAGCGGATTCCCGCCGAACGTCGACCCGTGCTCCCCGGGCCGGAAGACCCCCAGCACCTCCGCCGACGACACCACCGCCGACACCGGCACGATCCCGCCGCCCAGCGCCTTGCCCAGCACATACGCGTCCGGCACCACCCCCTCGTGCTCACACGCGAACGTCCGCCCCGTGCGCCCCAGCCCCGACTGGATCTCGTCCGCGATCAGCAACACGTTCCGCTCCCGCGTCAGCTCCCGCACCGCCGGCAGATAACCGGCCGGCGGCACCAGCACCCCCGCCTCGCCCTGGATCGGCTCGATCAGCACCGCGACCGTGTTCTCCGTCAGCGCCTCCCGCATCGCCGTCACGTCCCCGTACGGCACGATCTGGAACCCCGGCGTGTACGGGCCGTAGTCCGCCCGCGCCTCCGGATCGGTGGAGAAGCTGACGATCGTCGTCGTCCGCCCGTGGAAGTTGCCGCCCGCGACCACGATCTTCGCCATCTCCGCGGGCACCCCCTTCACCCGGTAGCCCCACTTCCGCGCCGTCTTCACGGCCGTCTCCACCGCCTCCGCCCCCGTGTTCATCGGCAGCACCATCTCCATCCCGCACAGCTCCGCCAGCCGCGCGCAGAACGCACCGAACCGGTCGTGGTGGAACGCCCGCGACGTCAGCGTCACCCGGTCCAGCTGCGCCTTCGCCGCCTCGACCAGCCGCCGGTTGCCGTGCCCGAAGTTCAGCGCCGAATACCCGGCCAGCAGATCCAGATAGCGCCGCCCCTCCACATCCGTCATCCACGCCCCGTCCGCACTGGCGACCACCACCGGAAGCGGGTGATAGGTGTGCGCGCTGTGGGCCTCGGCGGTCGCGATCAGGTCGTCCGTGGCGGTCATGGCCCCTCCAGAAGGTGAACCGGAAGCGTGAGGACGCCCTCCTTCCTATCCTCGCTCGCATGATGGACGCGGGAACTGCGCTCTCCGGCGCGCCCGGTAGGCTGAGCCCAGGGCCGTGACTGGCGCGCTTGGGATGGGACCGACCATCGGGGAGCGGCCCGAACGGGAAACTGTGCCGTGCGCCTGGGCCGAACCGTGTACGCCGAACGCCACGTCCGGAGGTCCTGATGTCTGACGCGTCCGCTCCCCTCTCCACCGAGTCCACCGCCTTCCGAGCCGCCCTCGACGTGATCCGCGCCGTCGAGCCGCGCGTGGCCGACGCCATCGGCCAGGAGGTCGCCGACCAGCGCGAGATGCTCAAGCTGATCGCCTCCGAGAACTACGCCTCGCCGGCCACCCTGCTCGCCATGGGCAACTGGTTCAGCGACAAGTACGCCGAGGGCACCGTCGGCCGCCGCTTCTACGCCGGCTGCCGCAACGTCGACACCGTCGAGTCGCTCGCCGCCGAGCACGCCAGGGAGCTGTTCGGCGCCCGCCACGCCTACGTCCAGCCGCACTCCGGCATCGACGCCAACCTCGTCGCCTTCTGGTCCGTGCTCGCCCAGCGGGTCGAGCTGCCCGCCCTGGAGAAGGCGGGCGTCCGCCAGGTCAACGACCTGTCCGACGCTGACTGGGCCGAACTGCGCCAGGCCTTCGGCAACCAGCGCATGCTCGGCATGTCCCTGGACGCCGGCGGCCACCTCACCCACGGCTTCCGCCCGAACATCTCCGGCAAGATGTTCGACCAGCGCTCCTACGGCACCGACCCCGCCACCGGCCTCCTCGACTACGAGGCCCTGCGCGCCACCGCCCGCGAGTTCAAGCCGCTCATCATCGTCGCCGGCTACTCCGCCTACCCCCGTCTGGTCAACTTCCGCATCATGCGGGAGATCGCCGACGAGGTCGGGGCGACCCTGATGGTCGACATGGCCCACTTCGCCGGTCTCGTCGCCGGCAAGGTCCTCACCGGCGACTTCGACCCGGTGCCGCACGCCCAGATCGTCACCACCACCACCCACAAGTCGCTGCGCGGCCCGCGCGGCGGCATGGTCCTGTGCGACGACTCCCTCAAGGACCAGGTCGACCGCGGCTGCCCGATGGTCCTCGGCGGCCCGCTGCCGCACGTCATGGCCGCCAAGGCCGTCGCCTTCGCCGAGGCCCGTCAGCCCTCCTTCCGTGACTACGCCCAGCGCATCGTGGACAACTCCCGCGCCCTCGCCGAGGGCCTGATGCGGCGCGGCGCCACCCTGGTCACCGGCGGCACCGACAACCACCTGAACCTGATCGACGTCGCCTCCTCCTACGGCCTCACCGGCCGCCAGGCCGAGGCCGCGCTCCTCGAGTCCGGGATCGTCACCAACCGCAACGCCATCCCGGCCGACCCCAACGGCGCCTGGTACACCTCCGGCATCCGCATCGGCACCCCCGCCCTGACCACCCGCGGCCTGGGCACCGCCGAGATGGACGAGGTCGCCGCCCTCATCGACCGCGTCCTCACCACCACCGAGCCCGGCACCACCAAGTCCGGCGCGCCCTCCAAGGCCGCCCACGTCCTCGACCCGAAGGTCGCCGACGAGATCTCCCGCCGCGCCACCGACCTCGTGGCCGGCTTCCCGCTCTACCCGGAGATCGACCTCGGCTGACCGGGCGCGGCCGCGCACCGGCTCCCGCCGGGCTCAGCGGTCGACCAGCTCCTGTCGCGGCTCCTCACGCGGCGGTCCGGCGTCCTGCCGGGCCGCCGCGCGGCGTATCAGCAGGGAGCCGCCCGCCCCGATCGCCAGTCCGGCACCGAGCCCGGGCAGCGCCCAGGACCAGCCGCTGTCGGTGCCCGGTGACGCGGCGGCCCGGTCCGGGGAGGGCGCGGGCTCGCTCACCGGACCGGCCGCGCGGGGCTCCCCGGAGGTGTGCGACAGGGAGCGTCCCATCACTCCCAGCTCTGTCAGCAGCGCGCGCAGCGCGGCCGGCTGGTCGGCGCGGTGCCAGGAGCCGTTCTCCGAGCGGGGCAGGGTCGCCGCCGTGTGGATCCAGACCGTCTCGGAGCCGGTGTTCACGAAGACCTGGTTCATGCGCCAGGGGTCCACGTCGTGCAGCAGCCAGGTGACGTTGATCTGCCGTGCTCCGGTCAGGTCGGCCTCCGGCGGCTCGGTGCGGCTGCCCGCGCCCGGCCGGCCGAGCAGCCGGTCCAGCTCGCCGTACTTCTCGTCGGAGTAGGTCAGCCCGGCCGCCTCCGTGGTCGACGGGGCGACCACCAGCACGCTCGTCGGCCCGCCGGCCACCGCGGGCGGCGCGCTCCACACCACTCCCGCCGACGCCACTGCGGTCGCCGCTCCCAGCGCCGCCGCGGCCGACGCCATGCGGCCACGGCATCCGCCCCTCGCCCGTTCCATCCGTCCGCGCATCCGAACCCCCAGCCCGGTGATCCCCGTGCGGCCCGTCCCCGAGCCGCGTGTCACTTCTGGTACACCGCCCGGCCCGCCGGGGTTCCCACCCACAGCGCACTTTCTCGCGCCCCTTCTCGTGCCTCGTCCATGCCCGCTCGCCGTGCCTGCGTGCTGTGCACACCGCCGCGCCCGATCCCCGCGCCCGTGCCCGATCCCCGCACCGCGCCCGATCCCCGCGCCCGTGCCCGATCCCCGCACCGTGCCCGATTCCCGCGCCCGCGCCCGATCTCCGGCCGTCCCGGACCGCCGTCACCACCGTCGCCGTTGTCACCACGTCGCCGCCGTCACACCGTCACCCCCGCTGCGACCGCGCGATCCCCACCGCCCGCTTCCTCTCCGCCACGCCCTCCAGCCGGAGCGTCACCGTGCTCCGCCCGTTTCCGTGCGTCCACAGCAGCGTCGGGCCGGCCGGGCGCTGCTCGCGCGTGAAGCGGCTGCCGTCCGGGTCCACCAGCCACAGCTCCAGCAGGTGCGGCTCGGCGAACCACAGCGCGGGATCCGGCACCCCGCTCGCTCCGGCGGCGCCGGCCAGCGGTATCCACTCCGGCTGCCGCGGCACCCTCTTCACGAAACCGACGTCCAGCCGCGCCCGGTACTCGTCCAGCCGTATCGTCCGGCCGTCCTCGCGCCAGCACAGGGACACCAGATAGCGGCCCCGGGGTTCGGCGGTCACCGCGACCGCGTCCGGGGTGCCGAGCGCCGGCGGGACCAGCGGCTCGAAGCCCGCCCGCCGCGCGGCCTCGGCCAGGGACACCGGGTGGCGGCCACAGCCCGGCACCCGGGCACCGGCCGAAGGGGTCGCCGACGGGTCGTACCGCACCTCGACCCCGCCGAAGCCGAACCAGTCGGTGACCGCGGCCCGCACCGGGGGCGTGAGCGCGAGCAGTGCCAGCAGCGCGCACAGCGTCGCCGTCAGCGCACGCCGGCGCTCCCGCGCCCACCGCCGTACCACCCGCAGCCGCCCGGCGGCACCCGAGGGCTCGGGCACCGGGACCGGCACGCGGTCGGCCAGTATCTGCCCCAGCACCCGCTCGACCATCGTCTCGGCGCCGGCCGCCGCACCGGGCGGATCCAGCGACCGTCCCAGGGCTCGCAGCTCCTCGGGCAGCCCTCCGGCACCGGCCTCCCCGGCCCGTTCCCGACGCGGCCCCCGCCCTTGTTCCAGTCCCTGGCCCTGTTCCGGTCCCTGGCCCTGTTCCGGTCCCTGGCCCTGCACCTGTCCCTGGCCCTGTGCCCGGCCCTCTTCCTGCCCCTGCCCCTCGCTCGTCAACGCTCGTCACCCCCTTCCCGAGGCTGGAAATCGGGCAGCAGCCGGCCCAGTTTCCGCAGTGCCCGATTGAGCCGGGACTTCACCGTCCCCCGGGGCCAGCCCAGCGCCTGGGCGGTCTCCGGCTCGTCCATCTCCAGCAGATACCGGTACGTGACGACCAGGCGGTGCTCCTCGCTCAGCTTGTCCAGGGCGGTCAGCAGGGCCGTGCGGCGCTCGCTCTCCAGCGTCGCCACCGCCGGGTCCGCCGATTCCGGTATCAGCGGCTCCGCCTCCGCGTAGGCCGCCTCCCGGCCGGCGAGCGTGCGCTGGCGCGCCGCCGTACGCACTGTGTTCCTCGTCTCATTGGCGACGATCGACAGCAGCCACGGCTTGAACGCCGAGCCCTCCTTGAAGCGGCCCAGCGCGCAGTACGCCTTCACGAAGGCCTGCTGCACCACGTCCTCCGCGTCCGCACCCGCCCCCAGCGCGGCGGCCGCCCGCAGCGCGATGCCCGTGTGGGCCCGCACCAGCTCCGCGTACGCCTCCGGCTCCCCGGCGCGTACGCGTGCGATCACCGCGGCCTCATCGACGATGCGGCCCCCCTCCCGCGTCCTCACATCCTTGTTACACCGCGGGAGGCGGATCGGTTCCCACCTGTTTCCGACCAGTTCCGGAGCGGCGCCCGCGCTCTGCGAGAATGGTGTGCATGGCCTCTGATCGCCCACCCGTCGCCCACAACCCTCAGGGGAATGGCTTCGCCATGCAGCGTCGCCCGCGCGTGCTCTCCGGAATCCAGCCCACCGCAGGCTCGTTCCACCTCGGCAACTACCTCGGCGCCGTCCGTCAGTGGGTGGCCCTGCAGGAGTCCCACGACGCCTTCTACATGGTCGTCGACCTGCACGCGATCACGGTCCCGCAGGACCCGGAGGAACTGCGCGCCAACACCCGGCTCGCCGCCGCCCAGCTGCTCGCGGCGGGGCTCGACCCGGACCGCTGCACCCTGTTCGTCCAGAGCCACGTCCCCGAGCACGCGCAGCTCAGCTGGGTCATGAACTGCCTCACCGGCTTCGGCGAGGCCTCCCGCATGACCCAGTTCAAGGACAAGTCCGCCAAGCAGGGCGCCGAGCGGGCCTCCGTCGGCCTGTTCACGTACCCGATCCTCCAGGTCGCGGACATCCTCCTCTACCAGGCGCACGAGGTGCCGGTCGGCGAGGACCAGCGCCAGCACATCGAGCTGACCCGCGACCTCGCCGAGCGTTTCAACGGCCGTTTCGGCGAGACGTTCACGGTCCCGAAGCCGTACATCCTCAAGGAGACGGCGAAGATCTACGACCTCCAGGACCCGTCGATCAAGATGAGCAAGTCGGCGTCCACGCCGAAGGGCCTCATCAACCTGCTCGACGAGCCGAAGACCACCGCGAAGAAGGTCAAGAGCGCCGTCACCGACACCGACACCGTCATCCGGTTCGACCCGGAGAACAAGCCGGGCGTCAGCAACCTCCTGACGATCTACTCGACCCTCACCGGGGCGGGAATCGCCGAACTGGAGGAGAAGTACGCCGGCAAGGGCTACGGTGCGCTCAAGACCGACCTCGCCGAGGTCATGGTCGAGTTCGTGACGCCGTTCCGGGAGCGCACCCAGGAGTACCTGGACGACCCGGAGACGCTGGACTCGATCCTGGCCAAGGGCGCGGAGAAGGCCCGCGCCGTCGCCGCGGAGACGCTGGCGCAGGCCTACGACCGCGTGGGCTTCCTGCCGGCCAAGCACTGATCCCGACCCCTGACCGGGCACCAGGCACGGCCCCTGACCGGGCACCAGGCACGGCTCCGAACCGGGCACTGCGCACGGCGGCGAGCCGGGCACCGGGCACGGCAGGGAACCGGGCGCCCGGCCGGTGCGGGCGCGTAGTGCGCCGCGTACCGGGGGAGTGCCGAGCGGCTCGCGGGTCGTGCGCGGAAGATCCGGTTCGGTCCGCACCACGCACAGCGCTGCACATCACTACGGCTGCGCCTGCCCACGGCCGCGCCGGGGCCGTACAGTCGATAGCCGGACGGCTGCTCCCCGCGGCCGTCCGCGCTCACACAGACGTACCGCACAGACGTACCGACACGACGACAGGAGACGACGTGGGGACCGTAACGATCGGTGTGTCGATCGCGGTCCCGGAGCCGCACGGCAGCCTGCTCCAGGAGCGGCGCGCGGGCTTCGGCGACGCCGCGGCTCACGGCATCCCCACGCACGTCACCCTCCTGCCGCCGACCGAGGTCGACGACAGCGCGCTGCCCGCCATCGAGGCGCACCTCGCGGAGGTCGCGGCGGCGGGACGGCCGTTCCCGATGCGGCTGTCCGGCACGGGCACCTTCCGCCCGCTGTCGCCCGTCGTCTTCGTCCAGGTGGTCGAGGGTGCCGAGGCGTGCACGTGGCTGCAGAAGCAGGTCCGTGACGCGTCCGGGCCGGTGGCACGCGAACTGCAGTTCCCGTACCACCCGCACGTGACCGTCGCGCACGGCATCGACGACGCGGCGATGGACCGGGCGTTCGAGGAACTCGCCGACTACGAGGCCGAGTGGCCGTGCACCGGCTTCGCCCTCTACGAACAGGGCGCCGACGGCGTGTGGCGCAAGCTGCGGGAGTTCACCTTCGGCAGCACCACGGTGCCGCCCCAGGCCGCGGCCCCCGCCGAGGAACAGGGCACCCTCCACTGACCCGCCTCCGCGCGGGCACGCGCCCGCGCGGTGACCGTTGCGTCCGGGAGCCCGCCCGACCGGCCCCCGCGGTGCCTCAGATCGGCAGCCTGCGGAACACCGCGCGCGGTACATGCCGCACCGCCGACATCAGCAGGCGCAGCGCCCCGGGGACCCAGACCGTCTCCGACCGGCGGCGCAGGCCCAGTTCGATGGCGGCCGCGACCGCCTCGGGGGTCGTCGCGAGGGGCGCCTCGTCCAGTCCGGCGGTCATGCGCGAGCGGACGAAGCCGGGGCGTACGACCATGACGTGGACGCCGGTGCCGTGCAGCGCGTCGCCGAGGCCCTGGGCGAAGGCGTCCAGGCCGGCCTTGCTGGAGCCGTAGATGAAGTTGGAGCGGCGGGCGCGTTCCCCGGCGACCGAGGAGAGCACGACCAGCGAGCCATGGCCCTGGGTCTGCAACGCGCGGGCGCTGACCAGTCCGGCGGACACCGCGCCCGTGTAGTTGGTCTGCGCGACGCGCACCGCGCTCACCGGTTCGCGCTCGTCGCGCGCCTGGTCGCCGAGGATGCCGAAGGCGAGCAGCACCATGTCGATGTCGCCCTCGGCGAAGACCTTCCCGAGGACGGTCTCGTGCGACTCGGGGTCGAGCGCGTCGAAGGCGACGGTGCGCACGTCGGCGCCGAGCGCGCGCAGGCTCTCGGCGGCCTGCTCCAGGCCGGGGGAGGGGCGGCCGGCCAGCCAGACCGTGCGGGTGCGGCGGGCGATCAGCCGGCGCGCGGTGGCCAGCGCGATCTCGGACGTACCGCCGAGGACGAGCAGGGACTGGGGGAGGCCGAAGGCGTCCTTCACGGCGGCTCCTAAGGGTGTCTGGGTGTCTGGAGCGGGGTGTCTAAGGCTGGGTGCTTGGGGGTGGGTGTCTAGAGGGAGAGCCGGCGGGCGAGGTCGGAGACGAACACCCCGCGCGGGTCGAGTTCCGCGCGCAGCGCGCGGAACTCGACCAGCCGCGGGTACATCGCGGCGAGCAGCTCGGGCCGCAGCCGGGAGTCCTTGGCGAGGTAGACCCGGCCGCCCGCGGCGGCGACCTCCTCGTCCAGCTCGTCGAGGAAGGCGTCCAGGCCGGGCAGCGTGGCCGGGATGTCGAGGGCCAGGGTCCAGCCGGGGGAGGGGAAGGAGAGCCAGCCCGGATCGGCGTCCCCGAACCGCTTCAGCACGGCCAGGAAGGACGGGCAGCGGCGCTCGGAGATCCGGCGCACGATCCGGCGCAGGGCCTCCTCCTGGCCGTATCCGACGACGAACTGGTACTGCACGAAGCCGCCGCGGCCGTAGATCCGGTTCCAGTGCGGCACCCCGTCCAGGGGGTGGAAGAAGGTGGAGATCCTCTGCAGTTCGCCGGTACGCGCGCGGGGCGCCCTGCGGTACCAGAGTTCGTTGAACAGGCCCACCGTTCGCCGGGTGAGCAGGCCCTCGGGGAGGAAGGCGGGGGCGGCCGGCAGCTGGGAGGGGTGGAAGGCGAGCGGGTCCCGGCGCGCGCGGGCGGTGCGGGGCAGCGCGTCCAGGGGCGCGTGGTCGCCGCGGGTGAGCACCGCGCGGCCGGTCGCCGCACCGCGCGCCAGCAGGTCGATCCAGGCGACGGAGTAGCGGTAGTGGTGGTCGCCGTCGGTCAGCCGGGCCATCAGGTCGTCGAGGTCGCGGGCGCGTTCGGTGTCGACCGACATCCACGCGGTCTCGACGGGCTGGAGCTGGATCGTGGCGGTGAGGATGACGCCGGTCAGCCCCATGCCGCCGGTGGTGGCGTCGAAGAGCGGGGTGCCGGGGCTCACCCCGTGGACGCCGCCGTCGGCGGTGAGGAGTTCCATGGACAGCACGTGCCGGGAGAAGGACCCCGAGATGTGGTGGTTCTTGCCGTGGATGTCGGCGCCGATCGCGCCGCCGACGGTCACGTAGCGGGTGCCCGGGGACACCGGAACGAACCAGCCGAGCGGCAGCAGGACGCGCATCAGCCGGTGCAGGGAGACGCCGGCGTCGCACAGCACCGTGCCGTTCGTGGCGTCGATCGCGTGGATCCGGTCCAGGCCGGTCATGTCGAGGACCGCTCCGCCCGCGTTCTGCGCCGCGTCCCCGTACGCCCGTCCCAGGCCCCGGGGGATGCCTCCCCGGGCCCCGCAGTCCCGGACGGCGGCGACGGCCTCCTCGTAGGTCCGTGGGCGGATCAGACGGGCGGTGGTGGGGGCGGTGCGGCCCCATCCCGTGACGGAGACGGTCTCGGCAGGCATGTCGGTGACCGTATCGTTCCTATGTAGGCGGTTGGTTGTGAAACATCGCACCCCTCCCCGAAATGGGTGATTAATGGGATGTCGCTCAATATTGCCGGAGTTCCGGCCGTGTCGGCGTGAACAGTGAGTCCACATGGACGACCTCGACGACATGGACCACCGAATCCTTTCGGCGCTCCGGGCCCACGGCTCCGACCCGCGCGTCGCGGCCGCCGCGCGTGCCCTGTCCTGGGCCGGCGAGCACGGGGCGCTGTGGCTCGCGGGGGGTCTCGCCGGTGCCGCCGTGGACGGCGCCCGGCGCGGCGCCTGGTTGCGCGGTACCGCGCTCATCGCGGGCGCGCACCTCGCCAGCATGGGCGTGAAACGGATCGTGCGCCGTCCGCGCCCCGCGCACGTCGAGCCCCTGGTGCGCACCGCCGGACGGCACTCCTTCCCGAGCTCCCACGCCGCCTCCGCCGCCGCCGCGGCCGTCGCCTACGGCGCGCTCGGCACCGCCGGCGCCCGGTTGGTCCCGCCGCTCGCCGCCGCGATGTGCCTCTCCCGCCTGGTCGTGGGCGTCCACTACCCCTCCGACGTGGCGGCCGGCGCGGCCCTGGGGGCGCTCACGGCACGCCTCGGGGCGCGCTGGATCCACCGGGGCGCACAGGGCGGGGCGTACGGCAGCACCGCGTACGGCATGACGGCTAACGGCGGGACGGCGTACGGCACCACCGCGTACGGCAGGAACGCGTACGGCACGGCCGCGTACGGCATGACAGGGAGCGGGCATGACTGAGGCAGCGCCCATGGCGAACGGCACCCGCACCCAGGGACCGGCCCTCCTGGGCGCCCGTACCCCCCGCCCCCGCCCGCCCGAGGAGCCCCGCGCGGGCACGCCCCTCGGCGGCCTCCTCAAGGGCCTGCTGAGGACCGCGCGGCCCAAGCAGTGGGTCAAGAACCTCCTCGTCGTGGCCGCCCCGGCCGCCGCCGGCGAGCTGTTCTCCCGTGCCGCGCTCACCCGACTGCCGCTCGTCTTCGTCCTGTTCACCGCCTGCGCCGCCGCCGTCTACCTGATCAACGACGCGCGGGACGCGGACGCCGACCGCGCGCACCCGACCAAACGGCACCGCCCGGTCGCCGCCGGACAGGTCCCCGTCCCGGTCGCCTACGCGGTCGGCGGCGCGCTCGCCGTCCTCGCGCCGGCCACCGCGGCCTGGCTGGCCTCCCCGTCGGTGGCGGCGCTGCTGACGGCGTACCTCGGCATGCAACTGGCCTACTGCGTCAGCCTCAAGCACGTCCTGGTCGTCGATCTCGTCATCGTCACCACCGGGTTCCTGATGCGGGCGACGGCCGGCGGACTCGCGCTGTCCATCCCGCTGTCGCGCTGGTTCCTGATCACGACCGGGTTCGGGGCGCTGTTCATGGTCGCGGCCAAGCGCTACTCCGAGGCCGTCCAGATGGCCGGGAAAGGGGGCGCCACGCGCGCGTTGCTCACCGAGTACACCACCGGCTACCTCCGCTTCGTGTGGCAGCTGGCCGCCGGCGTCGCCGTACTCGGCTACTGCCTGTGGGCGCTGGAGGCGGGCGGCGACCCGCACACCGGGCTGCTGCCGTGGCGTCAGCTGTCCATGGTGGCCTTCATCCTGGCGATCCTGCGGTACGCCGTGTTCGCCGACCGGGGCACCGCGGGCGAACCCGAGGAGGTGGTGCTGCGGGACCGCGCGCTGGCCCTGATCGGCCTGGTGTGGCTCGCCATGTACGGCCTGGCGGTGGCCGATTGGTGACGTGGGCGCCCCTGCGCGCGCGGCTCCGGCTCCGGCTGGACTGCCGGGAAGTCCTCTCCTTCGCCGCCGTCGGCCTGCTCGCCTACGCCACCGACCTCGCCCTGTTCACCTGGCTGCGCGGCCCGCTGGACCTCGACCCGCTCACCGCGAAGGCGCTGTCCTTCGTGGCCGGCTGCACGGTGGCCTACGCGGGCAACGCGCTCGGCACCTACCGGAACCGCGCGACGGGCGCCCCGTGGCGGCGGTACGCGCTGTTCTTCGCGGTGAACGCCGCGGGCGCCCTCGTCCAGCTGCTCTGTCTCGCCGTCAGCCACTACGGCCTCGGCTACACCTCGCAGCGCGCGGACACCGTCGCCGGCGCCGGAGTCGGCATGGCACTGGCGACACTCCTGCGCTTCTGGGGCACCCGGACATGGGTCTTCCGCGCGGAGGGCAGGTTGGCTTCATGGACTGGCTGAAAAGGCTCCCGGTCGTCGGACCGTGGGCAGCCCGGCTGATGGTCACGCACGCGTGGCGCTCGTACGAGCGGCTGGACCGCGTGCACTGGACCCGGCTGGCCGCGGCGATGACGTTCACCAGTTTCGTCGCGTTGTTCCCGCTGCTGACGGTCGCCGCGGCGATCGGCGCCGCCACGCTCGGCGCGGACCGGCAGAAGGAGCTGGAGGACAAGGTCGCCGAGCAGATCCCCGGCATCGCCGACCAGATGAACATCAGCGGACTGGTCCAGAACGCCGGCACCGTCGGGATCATCGCGGGCGCCCTGCTGCTGTTCACCGGGATCGGCTGGGTCGGCTCCACGCGCGAGTGCCTGCGCGCGGTGTGGGAGCTGCCGGACGACGAGGAGAACCCCATCCTGCGCAAGGTCAAGGACGGCGGTGTGCTGGTCGGTCTCGGCGGCGCGGTCCTGGTCACCCTCGCCGCGTCCACCGTCGCCTCCGCGGCCGTCGGCTGGACCGCCCGCCAGCTCGGCCTGGAGGAGCAGGGCTGGGGCAGCGCGCTGCTGCGGATCGCCGCCTTCGCGGTCGCCGTGCTCGCCGACTTCCTCCTGCTGCTGTACGTCCTGACGCTGCTGCCCGGCGTCGAGCCGACCCGGCACCGGCTGCTGGTCGGCGCCCTGGTCGGCGCGATCGGCTTCGAGCTGCTGAAGCTGCTGCTGAGCGGCTATATGCAGGGCGTGGCCGCGAAGAGCATGTACGGCGCCTTCGGCGTGCCGGTCGCCCTGCTGCTGTGGATCAACTTCACCTGCAAGCTGGTGCTGTTCTGCGCCTCCTGGACGGCGACGCCCGCCAAGGACGCCGACGGGGCCATCGCCGGCGACGGCAGCGGCTCCGGCGTCGGCAGCGGCACCAGTGGCGGCACCGGCGTCGGCACCGGCGTCGGCACCGGCGGCGGGACGGGCGCGGGCGGCGGCGTCACCGTCCCCGGCGGCGCACCAGGTCCGGCAGCGGCCAGCGGCGGTTGACCAGGAACGCGGCGCCGCCGAGCAGCACCAGCAGACCGCCCGCGATCCCCAGGGCGACGCCCATGCCGCTGGAGGCGCTCTCCGCCGTGGCGCTCGCCACCGGCTTCTTCGCGGTACCCCCGCCCGCGGCGCCCCCGGCCTCGCCCGCGCCTGCCGGCGCGGAGGCCGTGGCACCCGGCTCGGCGCCGGGCTGCGCGGCGCTCTTCGGCGGCACCAGCTCGCCCACCGGCTGCACCTTCCCGGACGCCTGGAAGCCCCAGTCGAACAGGCGCGCGGTCTCCTTGTAGACCTCGTTGTGGTCGTTCTTCTGCGGGTTCATGACCGTCACGAGCAGCACCTTGCCGCCCCGCTCGGCGACACCCGTGAAGGTCGCTCCGGCGTTGGTGGTGTTGCCGTTCTTCACGCCCGCGATGCCCTGGTACTGGTCGATGTCGTAGTCGCCGGTCAGCAGCCGGTTGGTGTTCTGGATCTCGAAGGTCTCGCGGACCGTCTTGCCCTTCTTGTTCTTCGTCGTCTGTCCGGGGAACTTCGCGGTGAGCGTCGAGCAGTACTCGCGGAAGTCCTTCTTCTGCAGTCCGGAGCGGGCGATCAGCGTCAGGTCGTACGCGGAGGACACCTGGCCGGGAGCGTCGTAGCCGTCGGGGCTGACCACGTGCGTGTCGAGGG
The DNA here is from genome assembly GCF_040678395.1 of Streptomyces sp. NPDC052687. Classification (NCBI taxonomy): domain Bacteria; kingdom Bacillati; phylum Actinomycetota; class Actinomycetes; order Kitasatosporales; family Streptomycetaceae; genus Streptomyces; species Streptomyces sp. NPDC052687. The sequence continues at coordinate 371,156 of NZ_JBFATR010000001.1, forward strand.
CCTGCAACTCCTCGGCGTGCCGGTTCATCTCCCGGACGGTCTTGTCGACGCCGTCGTTCATCGCCGACAGCACGTGCACGGCGTCGTTGCCGGAGCGCAGGAAGACACCGAGCCACAGGTCGTGGACCGAGTAGGTCTCCTTCTCCTTTATCCCGACCATCGAGGAGCCGGCGCCGATGTCCGCCAGGTCCTCGGCCGCCACCTTGTACTTCATGTCCTTGGGGAACTTCGGCAGCAGCGTGTCCGCGAACAGCATCTTCAGCGTGGAGGCCGGGGCGAGCCGCCAGTGCGCGTTGTGCGCGGCGAGCACCTCTCCGGACTCGGCGTCGGCCACGATCCACGACCGCGCGGTGACGTCCTTCGGCAGCACCGGCACGCCGGGGGCCAGATTCACCTGGGTGCCCGGCTGCCCGAGCCGCTCGCCGCCGACGGTCGACATGTTCGCCGGGGGAGTGGCCGACGGGCTCGCCGAGGCGGACGGTGCCGGCTTGCGCGCCGCCGTGGGCGTCGGCGTCGGCTTCGGCGCCGCCAGCGCGGCCGGAGCGGTCAGCGAAAGCGACAACAGGGTCGCGGAAGCGAGCAACAGGGACCGCTGCACGGTCTTCTCGGGTGCGGGCACGAGCGAGAACGTACAGGGCGCGCGCCGGGATGTCCCGTGCCCCTCCCCACCCCGGCCGGGGCTCCGGACGGCGGGCGGCGATACTGAACGCATGAAACTCAGCCGCCCGATCTCCTGGTTCCTGCTCGCCTTCGGGGTCTGGAGCTGGGTCATCTGGGTCACTTTCGTCAAAAACCTGATCAAGGACAGCAGCGGGCTGGCGTTCGACGACGGCGAGCCGACGACCTACTTCTGGGTCCACCTGCTGCTCGCCGTCGTCTCCTTCGTATGGGGGACGGTCATCGGGGTCATCGGGTTGCGCGGTCTGCGCGCGATGCGCCGAACGTCATAGCACCGCGGTCTTCCCGACTCCAGGAGAGAGCAACGGCATGGTGATCGTCTTCCTGCTCGTCACGGTGAGCGTCCTCGTGGCGGCCAACTGGTACCTGTGGCGCCGCCTGTTCCGGGACACCACCCGTGCCCCGGGAGCGGTCCGCCGCGCGGGCGCGGTGCTGATCGCGGGCGGCTGGGCGCTCGCCGTCGCCGCCCTGCTCGCGGGACGCGTCGGCGTGCCGTTCTGGCTCCAGCGCACCCTCGCCTGGCCGGGCTTCCTGTGGCTCGCGCTGTCGATCTACCTGCTGCTCGCCCTGGTGGTGGGGGAGGCCGTACGGCCGCTGCTGCGCCGCTGGCTGGAGCGCCGCGACCGCGCGGCGCAGCCGCCCGCCGCGCCGGACGTCCGCCATCCGCAGCCGATACCGGCGGGCGCCCCGGCCCAGGAAACCGACGCGGCCGGCGCACCCCGCAAGCCCCGCGAGGCACCCACCCAGGACCCCCAGGCACCCGCCCGGGACCCCCAGGCACCCGCCCGGGACACCGAGGCATCCGCCCGGGACACCGAGGCATCCGCCCGGGACACCGAGGCATCCGCCCAGGACAATGAGGCACCCGAGCGGCCCCGCGGACCCCGTGAGGACTCCCCGGCTCCCGGTCCCGCCGCTCCCTCCCGCCGCCTGTTCGTCTCCCGCGTGGTCGCAGGCGCCGCCGCCGCGGCGGCCGTCGGCACGGTCGGCTACGGCTCCTACGGCGTGCTGCGCGGCCCGCGGGTGAAGCGGGTCACCGTGCCGCTCGCCAAGCTCCCGCGCGCGGCGCACGGTTTCCGGATCGCGGTCGTCAGCGACATCCACCTGGGCCCGGTGCTCGGCCGCGGCTTCGCCCAGAAGGTCGTCGACACGATCAACGCGACCCAGCCCGACCTCATCGCGGTCGTCGGCGACCTGGTCGACGGCAGCGTCAAGGACCTGGGCCCCGCGGCCGCACCGCTGGCCGGTCTCGAAGCCCGGCACGGGGCGTACTTCGTCACCGGCAACCACGAGTACTTCTCCGGCGCCGAACAGTGGGTCGAGGAGGTACGGCGCCTCGGGCTGCGCCCGCTGGAGAACGACCGTACGGAACTGCCCTACTTCGACCTCGCGGGCGTCAACGACGTGGCCGGCGAGGACGAGGGCCAGGGCCCCGACTTCGGCAAGGCGCTCGGCGACCGGGACACCGCGCGCGCGTGCGTCCTGCTCGCCCACCAGCCGGTGCAGATCCACGACGCCGTCGAACACGGCGTCGACCTGCAGCTCTCCGGCCACACCCACGGCGGCCAGCTCTGGCCCGGCAATCTCCTCGCCGCCGCCGCGAACCCCACGGTGGCCGGCCTGGAGCGCTACGGCGACACCCAGCTGTACGTCAGCCGGGGCGCGGGCGCGTGGGGACCGCCGACCCGGGTGGGGGCACCGTCGGACATCACGGTGGTGGAGCTGGCGTCAGCCCGGTGAGCCTGTTTTCAGGATGTGGCCGACGTCGAGGGCGACCTCAGCGCCGATGACTCCGGGCAAGGTGACGATCTCCCCGGCGGAGTGCGGGCGGTGGTTCTCGTAGTCGTCCCCGGCGGGGTCGGTCAGCACGTGAAGGCGCTGGTGTGTGCGGTCGACGATGACGTAGACCGGGATCTTGGCGCCCGCGTAGGCTCTGACCTTGTCGCGCAGGTCGGTCTTCCAGTTGCTGGAGGTGACCTCCAGGACCAGGCGGAAGCAGGCGGGGTCGTAGCAGTTGTTCTCGACGCAGTGGTCCCGGTAGTCGGCGTCGACCACGGAGAGGTCCGGGATCACGTAGTCCTCGTTGCCCGTCGGCAGCCAGAGGCCGATGCCTGGGATGACTCTGGATTCGACCCCGTGCAGGCCTGCTGCGGCGAAAGGAAGCGCGAGGTCCATCAAGACATCCCCGTGGGGACCGTCCGGTGGCGGGGTCACGACGAGCTGGCCTCCGATGATCTCGACGCGGTAGCCCGGATTGCGGTCCATGAGCCGGTTGGCCTCCGCGATCAGCGGTCGGTTCTCATGGGGCCGCTCGACGGATGCTGCGGACATCACGTGCCTCCCGTGGGCTGGTGTCGAGAGCATCATCGTAGGCAGGCCGGACGCTGGACGTCCCGTTCCGCCCCCTTCACCCGGAAGTGGGTCACTGCCCCCGCCCGGCGCCCCCGGGATCCGGCAGCACCCGCGTCATCCCCGGCAGGAAGTCCGTGAACAGCTCGTGGACCTCGCGCACCAGGGGGCGCAGGACGCGGAAGCGGGCCAGGTAGACACCGCGCGCGGTGAGCCGGGCGCCGCGTTCGGCGAGGCGGTAGCTGCGCTCGCGGCCCTCGGTGCGGTCGAAGATCCAGTACAGGCACAGGCCCATCTGGGCCAGCCACATCAACTCGGGCAGGATCTCGCGCAGTTCCTCGGGGACCTTGGTCTTCGTGGCCCCGGCCAGCACCTGCCGGTGGACGCTGATGGCCTCCACGCGCGCGTGCTCCGACTCGGGGGAGAAGGGGCTGAGCGGACTGTCCGGGTCGGCGGCGTTCTTGAAGAACTGCACCGCGAACTCGTGGTACGGCGTGGCCACGTCCAGCCACGCCTTCAGCACCCCCGCCAGCCGCGCCTCCAGGTCGGTCTCCCGCTCCAGGACGGGCCGCACCGCCGCCTGGTGGTCGGCGGCGATCCGGTCGTAGAAGCCCTGGATCAGGTGCTCCTTGCCGGCGAAGTAGTAGTAGGCGTTGCCGACGGAGACCCCGGCCTCCTGGGCGATGGCCCGCATCGTCGTCTTGTCGTAGCCGCGCTCCTGGAACAGCCGCATGGCCGTCTCCAGGATGAGCGCGCGGGTCTGCTCGGACTTGCTGGGCGCGTCGCCCGCACCGGGGCTGTCGTTCTTCGCAGGCACGCAAGGAGCCTAACCAGTGGGCGGGGGCCCTACGGACCGGTGGGGCAGGCCCCGCCGGCGCAGCCGGGCGGGCGGTACGACCAGCCGTGGCCCGGCTCGTACACCCAGCCGTCCGCACGGCGGTAGGCCCTCCCGCCCCGCTGCACCCCGCCCCACTGCGCCCCGCCCCACTGCGCACCCCGCCACTTCGCCGCGGCCAGCACCGCGCCGCGGGCCAGCAGCGCCCCCGTCGGGGTGCTGAGGCGATGCGCGAGTCCCCGGTACTCGCGCAGCGCCCACAACGTCACGATCCACGCGGCGGGCCCCTGATACACCTGCCCGGCGTCCCCGACGACGGTGATCTCCTCCAGGGTGGCGCCGTGGTCCAGCGTGGGGTAGCGGCGCCGCGCCTCGGCCGACCCGGCGGGCAGCAGCTCCAGGGGGACCAGCTGGGGTCGGCGGACCAGCCAGTCGCGCAGGAAGGCGCACAGCGCGCACTCGGCGTCGTACAGCACGGTCAGCCGGCGGACCGGGACGCGCGCGGCGTCCCGGCCGGCGGCGGGGGCGCCCACCGCGTCCCCCGCGTCCCCCGCGTCCCCCGCGCCACCCGCGCCGCCCGCGCCCCCGGTCGGGGCGGTCACGGCGGTCACCGCCGTCACGCCCCGGCCGTCGGAGCGGCCCAGCCCTGCGGCGCGACCGGCGGCACCTGCTCGCGCTCCATCACCCCGCGCCGCCGGATGCGGCTGAGCACGTACACGTTGCCCAGGTGCAGGACGCCCAGCACCAGCAGCACCACGCCGAGCTTGGTCGACAGAGTCTCGAAGATCCCGCGGGTGTCGGTGACGGTCTCGTCGCCGCCCAGGTAGAGCGCCACGAAGCCCAGGTTGACCAGGTAGAAGCCCACCACCAGCAGGTGGTTGACCGCGTCGGCGAGCTTCTCGTTGCCGTGCAGCACGTCGGCGAGGAAGACCCGCCCGTTGCGGCTCAGCGTGCGGGCCACCCAGACGGTCAGGGCGATGCTCACCAGCAGGTAGATGACGTAGGCGACGACCGTACGGTCCATGTCCCCCCACCCTTTCTTGAACGCGTTCAAAACGCTGACAGGAGAGACTGTAGACCTGTTTTTGAACGTGTTCAACCAGTGGGGGCAGCCCTGCCGGTGTGACCCCCGCCTCAGGGGCGGCGCCCCAGTTCCGGCCGCTTGCCGTAGTCCGTCAGGCCGATGACGTTGCCCCAGGGGTCGGCGATCTCGACCGTCCACCCGGTGGCCGTGGCGAAGGGCCCCTCCCAGGGCGTGATTCCCGCGCCCAGCAGCCACTCCGCCGCGACCCGCGCGTCCGGCACCTCCAGCCAGACGCGCGGCGACGGCCATGGCGGCGGCCGGTGCCCCAGCCCCTCCTCCTGCCGCAGCAGGATCCCGGGCGTCTCCCCGCCGGCCTTCAGCAGCGCGATACCGGCCTCGTCGAGCCGGAACCCCACCGCGAACCCGGCCCGCTCGTAGAACGCCACCGCCTCGGCGAGATCCCCGACGGGCAGCAGCACGTTGTCGAAACCGAGCAGCTCGTACGACTGGTCATCTGACATACCGTCAGAATAGGAGAGCGACCGGGCATACCGGGTGATTGGCGCCCGGCCGGACACACGAGTGGGCCCCCGCTCCCAGGAAGGGAACGGGGGCCCACGGTGCCGTGTGCCGGCCGAGCCGGCCCGCCGGGCTCAGTAGCGGCGCGTGATCAGCGCCCTCTTCACCTCGGCGATGGCCTTCGTGACCTCGATACCGCGCGGGCAGGCGTCCGTGCAGTTGAAGGTCGTACGGCAGCGCCAGACGCCGTCCTTGTCGTTCAGGATCTCCAGGCGCTGCTCACCCGCCTCGTCACGCGAGTCGAAGATGAAGCGGTGCGCGTTGACGATGGCGGCCGGGCCGAAGTACTGGCCGTCGTTCCAGAACACCGGGCAGGACGACGTGCACGCGGCGCACAGGATGCACTTGGTCGTGTCGTCGAAGCGCTCGCGGTCCTCGGCCGACTGCAGGCGCTCGCGCGTCGGCTCGTTGGTGTCCTTCGTGATCAGGAAGGGCATCACGTCCCGGTACGCCTGGAAGAACGGCTCCATGTCCACGACCAGGTCCTTCAGGACCGTCAGGCCCTTGATGGGCTCGATCGTGATCGGCTTCTCGGGGTTGATGTCCTTGATCAGCGTCTTGCAGGCCAGACGGTTCTTGCCGTTGATCCGCATGGCGTCCGAACCGCAGATGCCGTGGGCGCAGGAGCGGCGGAAGGTGAGCGTGCCGTCCAGGTCCCACTTGATCTTGTGCAGGCCGTCGAGGACGCGCTCCTTGGGGTCGATCTCCAGCTGGAAGTCTTCCCAGGTCGCCTCCGCCGAGACCTCCGGGTTGAACCGGCGGACCCGGAAGGTGACGGTGATGTAGGGGGAGGCGGCGGAGGCCGCTTCCGCCTTGTCCAGGACAGGGGTAGCCATCAGTACTTACGCTCCATCGGCTGGTAGCGGGTCTGGACGACCGGCTTGTAGTCGAGACGGACGGTTTCCGACCCGTCGGCGCCGACCTCGCGGTACGCCATGGTGTGGCGCATGAAGTTGACGTCGTCGCGGTTCGGGTAGTCCTCGCGGTAGTGGCCGCCGCGGGACTCCTTGCGGGCCAGGGCGGAGACCGCCATGACCTCGGCCAGGTCGAGCAGGTTGCCCAGCTCGATGGCCTCCAGCAGGTCCGTGTTGAACCGCTTGCCCTTGTCCTGGATCGCCACGTTCCTGTAGCGCTCCTTGAGCTCGGCGATCTTCTCGACTGCCGTCTTGATCGTCTGCTCGGTGCGGAACACCATGACGTTGGCGTCCATGGTCTCCTGCAGCTCACGGCGCAGGGTGGACACCCGCTCGTTGCCGGTGGAGGTGCGCAGCCGCTCGATCTGCTCGACGACGAACGCCTCCGGGTTCTCCGGCAGCTCGACGAAGTCCGCCTTCTGGGAGTACTCGGCGGCGGCGATGCCCGCCCGCTTGCCGAACACGTTGATGTCCAGCAGCGAGTTGGTGCCCAGGCGGTTGGCGCCGTGCACCGACACGCAGGCGACCTCGCCGGCGGCGTACAGACCCGGCACGACGGTGGTGTTGTCGGCCAGCACCTCGCCCTGGACGTTGGTCGGGATGCCGCCCATGGCGTAGTGCGCGGTGGGCTGGATCGGGATCGGGTCCGTGTACGGCTCGATGCCGAGGTACGTACGGGCGAACTCGGTGATGTCCGGGAGCTTGGCGTCCAGCTGCTCCGGCGGCAGGTGGGTGAGGTCCAGGTAGACGTGGTCGCCCTCGGGACCGCAGCCGCGGCCCTCCCGGATCTCGGTGTAGATGGAGCGGGAGACGACGTCACGGGACGCGAGGTCCTTCATGACCGGCGCGTACTTCTCCATGAAGCGCTCGCCGTCCTTGTTGCGCAGGATGCCGCCCTCACCGCGGGCACCCTCCGTCAGCAGGATGCCCATGCGCCAGATGCCGGTCGGGTGGAACTGGAAGAACTCCATGTCCTCCAGCGGGATGCCCCGCCGGTACACGGCGGCCTGGCCGTCACCGGTCAGCGTGTGCGCGTTGGACGTCACCTTGAAGAACTTGCCGCAGCCGCCGGAGGCGTAGATCACGGCCTTCGCCTGGAAGACGTGGATCTCGCCGGTCGCCAGCTCGTAGGCGACGACACCGGCGGAGCGCTTGACGCCGTTCTCCTCGGTGATCAGCTGGTCCAGGACGTAGAACTCGTTGAAGAACTCCACGCCGTGCTTGACGCAGTTCTGGTACAGCGTCTGGAGGATCATGTGGCCGGTGCGGTCGGCCGCGTAGCAGGACCGGCGGACCGGTGCCTCGCCGTGGTTGCGGGAGTGACCGCCGAAGCGGCGCTGGTCGATCGTCCCGTCGGGCGTCCGGTTGAACGGCAGGCCCATCTTCTCCAGGTCGAGGACCGAGTCGATGGCCTCCTTCGCCAGGATCTCGGCGGCGTCCTGGTCGACCAGGTAGTCACCGCCCTTGACCGTGTCGAAGGTGTGCCACTCCCAGTTGTCCTCCTCCACGTTGGCCAGCGCCGCGGCCATGCCGCCCTGCGCGGCGCCCGTGTGGGAGCGGGTGGGGTAGAGCTTGGTCAGGACCGCGGTGCGGCTGCGCTTCGTCGACTCGATGGCCGCGCGCATACCGGCGCCACCGGCGCCGACGATGACGGTGTCGTACTTGTGGATCTTCATGATTCTCGCAGCCCCGTGCCTAGCGGATGTTCGGGTCGAAGGTGAAGATCACCAGCGTGCCCAGCAGGATGGTGAACACCGTGGCGGTGTAGAGCAGGCCCTTGAGCCACAGCCGGGTGTTCGCGCGTTCCGCGTAGTCGTTGATGACCGTGCGCAGGCCGTTGGCGCCGTGCAGCATCGCCAGCCACAGCATCAGCAGGTCCCAGACCTGCCAGAACGGCGAGGCCCAGCGGCCGGCCACGAAGGCGAAGCCGATCTTGGAGACGCCGCCGTCCAGCACGAGCTGGATCAGCAGGTGGCCGATGACCAGGACGACCAGCACCACGCCGGACAGGCGCATGAAGAGCCAGGCCGCCAGCTCGAAGTTGCCCCGCGTGGACTTCGGGGTCTTCTTGGTGCGCTTGCGCGGCGCCTCGATGTACGGCGCGGGGTTGTCGACGCTGTAGCCGCCCTCGACAGGGCCGACGCCGGAAGCGGTGGTCTCAGTGGTGGACATGGGCGTCAGCTCCCGAACAGTTCACGAGCGGCGTGGCCGAGGACGGGGTAGATCGCCCCGATCATCAGCACGACCCAGATGCCTACGACGGTCCAGAGCATGTGCTTCTGGTAGCGGGGTCCCTTCGACCAGAAGTCGACGGCGATGACGCGGAGGCCGTTGAGCGCGTGGAAGAGGATGGCGGCGACGAGGCCGTACTCCAGCACGGCGACGATCGGCGTCTTGTAGGTGGCTACGACCTTGTCGTACGCCTCGGGGGAGACACGGACGAGTGCGGTGTCCAGCACGTGCACGAACAGGAAGAAGAAAATGAGGACGCCGGTGACTCGGTGAGCCACCCAGGACCACATTCCTTCCCGTCCGCGGTACAGCGTTCCAGCCGGCACGGAAGAACCCTCCGGGAGCGGGATTGGGGCCTGCCGGCTTCGGTGTCGGACGGGCCCGGCCGGGTACGGTCCACCGGCCCCCAGCATCGTAGCGACGGTTGCCTGTGGCGCTTACACGGGGCCTGTCGGTGTGATCAAACTGGCACGCGGATGGGTGAGGTCTGGGGGTTCTGGGGTGGTGGGTGCTGTTATGTGCCGCGTGCGGTGCCGTTGTGGCTGGTCGCGCCCATGCGGCGGTGGCCGCATGCCGGTTACCGCCTCGCGCCCCTCAGGAGCTCGACCAGGCGTCCCTTCGCCAGGCGCCGGAGTTCGTCCACGACCACGACCCGCTCCTCTTCCGGATCGTTCGTCAATCGTGACCGGATGGCCGTCAGGATGTGATTGAGGGTTTCGTCCGGAGACGCGTTGTTCGCGTGGATGATGAATACGTGTCCGAATCGCGCCTCGTAAGCGGCGTACGCCGCGTTCAGGGCCGTATGTGCCGCCTCGTACGTCCCCTCCGGGAGGACCGGCAGGGATTCCGCCGCCAGGGCCTCCGCCACCTCGCCCGGTGACAGGTCGTACGCCGCCTCGTCGGCCGCGGCCAGGAGGGAGTCCAGGTCGGGGTAGGGGCGGTGGGCGGTGACGCGGGTGGCCCAGTGGCGGCTGTGCAGGCAGGTGAGCAGGGTCTGCCGGGCGGACTCCGCAGGGGCGGTGTTGAAGGCGTCCAGCGGGGCACAGGTGCCGCGGGACTGTCCCGGTGGGGCGAGCCGGTCGGGGAGACGGGGCGCGGGCAGCGTGGGTCCTCGAAGGAAGGTGTGAAAGTTGTGCCCTCACGTTATCGAGAGTGGTCACTGTGTGTCCGACGGATGCCCGAATGTCACCCGGACGGGGAGGTTTAAGGGCCTCTCGTCGACGTACGCCGTCCGCTTCGGGCTTACGTTGGCGGCGTGAGCCAGCACAGGCGCCGCGTGTCGGCGACTCAGGCGAGGCGGAGGCGGGTGGCCGCGACGGCCGCCGGGGCCGCCGCCGTGGTGGCCCTGACCGGCGTGGGGCTGGGACTGTGGGCCGACGGGGGCGGCGAGAGCGGTGGCGGGGAGCCGGCGGGATCGGCGGCCCGGACCCCGGCGGAGCGGCCCGAGGAGCGGGCGCCCGCCGCGCCGGAGCACCGGCAGACCCCGAGCCCCAGCCACCCGCTCTCCTCCGCGCCGCGCACCATCCCCGCCGTACGGGCGCACACGCCGGCGCGCGGGCCCGGCTGGCGGCCCGAGCGCGGGCACCGGGTGGTGGTCAGCGACGCGGACCTCGCCGACGAGGGGCGGCTGATCGCCGGTGAGCTGGGGATGGCGTACGGCGGACAGAAGGCGGACCTGCGCGCCGGGGACGTCCGGCTGGCGCTCAACGACGACGAGGGCGCCGACCCGGAGTCGTACACCATGACCGTGCGCGGCGGCCGGGTCACCATCACCGCGCCCGACGACGCGGGCGTCTTCTACGGCACCCGCACCCTGAAGCAGGCCGTGCGCGGCGGCGGCAGCGCCCCGGAGGGCGTGGTGCGCGACGACCCGGCCAAGCCGCGCCGCGGGTTCATGCTGGACATCGCGCGCAAGCACTTCGACGCGGCCTGGATCGAGGACCGGGTGCGCGAGCTGGGCGACCTGAAGTTCAACGAGCTGGGCCTGCACTTCTCCGACGACCAGGGGTTCCGGATCGCGTCCGACACCCACCCGGAGGTCGTGTCGGAGGACCACCTGACCAAGGCGCAGGTGCGGCGGATCGTGAAGCTGGCCGAGAGCCGGCACATCACCGTCGTACCGGAGATCGACTCGCCCGGGCACCTCGGGGCCGTCATCGCCGCCCACCCCGGTCTCCAGCTGCGGAACGCGCAAGGGGTCGCGGCGACCGGCGCGGTCGACATCTCGAACCCGGACGCCGCCGAGATCGTCGACGACCTGCTGAACGAGTACGCCGAGCTGTTCCCCGGTACCCCCTGGCATCTGGGCGGCGACGAGTACCGGGCGCTCACCGCGGCCGACCCCGAGGCGTCGTACCCGCGACTGGCCGCCGCCGCGCGGCGGGCCCACGGCGAGGGCGGCACCGTCGCCGACCTCGCCACCGGCTGGCTCAACGACCGCGCGGAGACCGTCCGGGTGCAGGGCAAGTCCGCCCCGCGCGCGTGGAACGACGGCTTCTACCGGAACACCTCCGTGCGCGCCGACGAGCGGATCCAGGTCGCCTACTGGACCGGCAAGGAGATCGGGGCCCGGCCGCCGGCCGAGTATCTGAGCGCCGGACGCCAGGTGATCAACTACAACGACGAGTTCCTGTACTACGTGCTCGGGCAGCCGCAGACCTTCGTCTACCCGACGGGGCAGCGGATCTACGAGCAGTGGACACCGCGGGTGCTGCGCGGCACGCAGGCCGTGCCCGCGCGCTACGACGGGCAGATCCTGGGCGCGGTGTTCGCCGTCTGGTGCGACCTCGCCGGATCGCAGACCCAGGAGCAGGTCGCGGCGGGCATCCGGATGCCGCTGCGGGCCACCGTGCAGAAGCTCTGGAACCCGGGCGAGCCCTCGCTCTCCTGGTCCGAGTTCAGGGCGCTGGCGGACAGGCTGGACTGACCGGACTGACCGGACTGACCGGACTGACCGGACTGACCGGACTGACCGGACTGACCGGACTGACCGGACTGACCGGACTGACCGGCGACCCCGATCCCCTGGCCGAAAACCTCTTCTCCCGGCCCCTCGGCCGGCTCGGTGGTGTGCCGCTGTGACACAACCGGGCGGTTGCACGCAGTAAGGGGAAGTGCGGGCTCCGTAGAGGTCGGCGCCCATCGCAGGCCTCGGCAGGCCTTGGAACAGGCCCGGACAGGGAGACGTGGATGAGCCTGGTGGAACTGATCGCGCAGGCCGACGAACGCGGACTGGCCGCCAGCGGACTGGCTTGTTTGGATCGGTGCGTGCCGCTGCTCGGCGGGGACGACGACGTGCTGCGCCCGCTGTGGGCGAACCTCGTGGACGGCGGGGACGCCGGCGCGTGGGGCGGACTGCTGGAGGGGGTGCGCGCCGAGCTGGGCGTCGCGGACGTCGTGGCCGCCGAGGACGCCGAGGACGAGGCCGCGCTGCTCGTGCGGCGCATGCTGGCCGCCGCCCCCGCCGTCCGGTCCGCCCCCGAGGCCCGGGCATGGGCCGACGCCTGCTCCGTCGCCGCCCTCCAGGTGCACCGGCTGCTCGACCCCGGCGAGGACGCCGACTCCATCGAGTCGCTGCGCGGCGCCCTCCACTCGGTGCCGGCCGGCGGGACCCTGGTGACCAGCCGGGCCGCCGGCATGTCCCCGCTCGTCGCCGCCGAACTGCGCCGCCAGATCACCGTGCTGGAACTCCTCGCCGAACACGGCGCCGGCGGTCTGCGCCGCGCGCTCGACGTCTCCACCGAGGGACGCCGGGTCCTGCGGGCGGTCGTCTCACGGCGGGCCCGGCACGCGTGAGCCGCGCGGGAGCGTGACCCGCGCGGGGGCGGTAGCACGTGGGAGCGGGGGCACGCGGGGGGCGGGGCACGCGGGAGCGGGGGCGCGCGGCGTAAACCCGCGCGGGCGCGAGAATCCTGTGACCGTCTCGCGGGCGGATGGGAGGTCCTGCGCCGGTTCGGGGGAGCCGCCGGATCCGCGTGACGGTTCACCGGTCCGGCGCGCTCTACCCCATGTGACGACGACACAGCAGGAGAGCAGGCCCTCCGCCGCGAGCAAGCCGGCGCGGTGGGCGGCGGACGCGGTCGCGGCGATGCGGGAGGGGGCGCGGATGCGCCTCGACTACTCGGCGCAGAGCCTGTGGCGCGTCGACCGGTTCATCGACGAGCTGCGCCGAGAGGACACCCCGTACCCGGCCGCGGAGCACGTGCTGCGCGGTTTCGGGGCGTACGCCGGTGAGGTGATCGTGCGCCAGACCGGCGCCGAGTGGTGGGCGAGCGGCGGCGACCACTGGGTGCGCACCCCGGACGGCCGGCTGTGGGACCCCATCGACGAGGCCCGCCGCTGCTTCGCGGGCCACGGTTCGCTGCGCCTGCTGTGCCGGGACGCGACCGCGGACGCGCCCCGGCACTGAGCGGTTCCGAGCGGCGCGGGCTACGGGGCCAGCACGTCCCCGATGCCCTGCCCGGCCGGTACGGCGAGGGTGCCCGGACCGAAGTACAGGCCGCTCGCGGCGATCACACCCGCCGGCCCGCTGTTCAGGGTGAGCACGGTCCCGTGCACGGTCCCGTCGCCCGCGTTCTCGCCGGAGGAGCCGATGCCGAGGTCGGCGTGGCCGTCGCCGGTGACGTCGGCCAGGGCGACCGCCGAGCCGAGCCGGTCGCCCGCCTCGGCCGCGCCCGGCACGCCCGCCAGGTCGGTGTGCCAGGTGGCCGCACCGGTCTCGGTCGCGCCGCCCGCGCCGCCGCGGAACAGGGTGACCGCGCCCGCGTCGGCCTGCTCGGTCCCGGCGACGGTCAGGTCCTCGCCGGGAGCGCCCGCGAGGACGTCGGCGTAGCCGTCGGCGTCGGTGTCCCCGACGGCGACCGAGGTGCCGAGGCCGTCGCCCGCCTCGGTGCCGGTCCCCTGGGTGAGGACGGCGCCGGTGCCGGTCAGGCCGTCGGCGGAGCCGTGGAAGGTGCCGACCTCCCCGGCGGCGGGGCGGCCGACGGCCAGGTCGGCGTAGCCGTCGCCGTTCAGGTCGCCGGTGGCGAGCGAGCGGCCCCCGGTGCCCGGGAGCGCGGTCGGTGCCGTCAGTCCGGCCGCCGAGCCGCGCGCCACCACCAGCGGCGTGGCGCCGTCCGCGGTGCGGAAGGTGACGGCCAGGTCGGTGTAGCCGTCCCGGTCGAAGTCGCCGGCCGCCGCGGCCGGGTCCTCGACCGGGCCGTCGGCGAGGGCGAGCGGGGTGCCGAGGGCGCCGGTGCGGCCGTCGACCGGGTAGGCGCGTCCGCCGCCCGGGGCCACCGCGGCGAGGTCGGCGTCGCCGTCCCCGTCGAAGTCGCCGCTCGCGAGGGCCGCGCCGAACGGCTCACCGGCTACGCCCGGGGAGACGGCCGCGGCCCTCGGGGCGAGCGCGGTGACGGTGCCGTCGAGCAGGGTCACCGCGCCCGCGTCGGTAGCGCCCTCGCCGGGTGCGCCGATCGCGAGGTCGGCGTCGCGGTCGGCGTCCAGGTCGCCGTAGGCGGTGGCGGCGCCGAACGCGTCGCCCGCCTCGGTGCTGCCGGGCACGCCGGTGCTCTCCTGGGTGACGACCGGCTTGTTCGCGCCGTAGGGGCCGGGCGTGGCCCCGGGCACCACGGACACCCGGTTGGCGCGCGGGACGCCGACGGCGAGGTCCGCGTGGCCCTCGCGGTTGACGTCACCGGACGCGGCGGGCTTGTTGGCGTTCGCGGCGAGGGCGCGGATCGCGGGCAGGTCGGCGTACAGGTTCCTGCCGGGGCACTCGGTGGGGCAGCCGTCGCGGTGGCCGGAGATCCGGTTCAGGGTGACCTGGACGGTGCCGGTGGGCGCGGCGTGCGCCCGCTCGGCGGGGGAGATCAGACCGATCGTGCCGAGCGCCAGGGCGGTGGCGACGGCGGTGCGGAGCAGCAGACGCATCAGGAGGCGGCCTCTTCCGTGGTCTCGGGCGCGGGCAGTTCGCCCGAGCAGGTGGCGCGGCCGTAAGTGTCGAAGGCGGTGGCGGTCTGCACGTGCCGGCCGCGGATGACGAGGGCGCACCGGGCTCCGCCATCGTTGCCGTCCAGGACGCTGTTCACGGTAGGGGCCGGCCGAGCGGGACCCGGACGGTCTTCTTCCAGGGCAGCTCGACGTTCTTCTCCACGGTGGCCCGGCCCTCCTCGCTGCGCGCGAGGTAACTGACCTCGACGCGGCCCTTGCCGGTGACCTCGTAGGTCACCGCCGCGGTGGGCACCTTCCGCTCCGGCTTCTCCGCCTCGCCGCCGAAGCCGCCGAACACGCCGAACACGCCGAACAGGACGAGACCGAGGCAGGCGGCCGGCACGGCGCCGCCGACGACGAGGGCGCCGCAATCGCTTCCCGCTTTCTTGGTTTCGGTTGCTGACATGGGCCTGGACTTTCTCCGTCATTCCGCCGGATCAGGTGATTCGGAGGTGAATACCCGATGGTGAGCCGGGTGGTTATAGCGCACGGCAGGCTGGCTTTTCCAGTGGCTGGACAAATGGTGCGAATTCACTCCTGGAATGCGGCGTGATGCTCCGATGCGGATGCCGCCTGCAAGTACCAGCGCCATGTGACGGGGCAGGAATAAGAGCAGGTCTGGAAGCTCAATAGCGCCCGCACGCCGGGTGGCGCGTCGAGGTGGACGGTGGCCCGCAGGACGGCTTCATCGTCGAAGCCAAGTGGACGGGCCGGAACTCGGCCGCCTGGGACACAAGCCCTTACGACCCGGGCAAGTTCTTCAACGAGAGCAAGGTCGTCGACCAGGCCGAGCGGCTGCTCGCACTGGATGCGGCTCTGAAGGGCAAGGGCGTAAGGTATGCCGTGTCCAACATTGAAGGTGCGGCATTCTTCCGGGCTGTTCTGCGGGAGCGATTCCCGGATGAAATGGCCAGCGGCAGACTGGCCGTATGGCATGTTCCAGGAGATGGGATGTAGATGACGCTGGAAACAGTGAGCGCCACGCTCATCACCGCAGCCGAGGGCGGATTCCCGGATACCCTCGAGGGTCTGAATCAGACGCTGGAAGGTCTGGGATGGGCGCCTGCGGGATCTACCGCACCGCCTTACTGCAAGCAATGGGAGTCCGGCGGGGTCAGGCTTTTCCTCTCCCAGGGGGAGCGTCAGTGGCTCGCGGATTTCGTATTCCGGGAGTTCTTCCCCGAAGACGTCGATGAACGGGGTAGTGAAGCCCTGGAGGAAGCGGCGGCGGGGCAGGTTCCCTACCTCCATTCCCTGCGGGACGAACTGCTCGGGGACATCGGCCGAAGAGTCGAGACCGTGCCGTCGAGCGAGCTGTCATTCGATGACCTCAGTCTCATGGAGTGGTCGGAGTGGCGCCTCGCCGGCCGACCTTTCTGTCTGGGTGTCTCGTTCTTCGACACCGACGCGCCCGTACTAGTCATGGGTAGGGCCGTGCTCACCGTGGCCTGACCGTTTCTTCCGGACGGGAAAGCCGATCGCCCAGTGCGGCGGGTCGGTGCCGATTTCCGGCACGGACACGCCTCCGGTCCCAGGAAATCACGGAACCCGAGGTGTTCGGGCGGGAGTGGGGTGACGGTGGGCGAAATCGATTCGACTGCCTTCCGGCCTCAGAGGGTCGTCGGAGGACCCGGGATTCGGATCTGCCGGTGTATGCGGGTATTGTTGCCGGTCGGTTCGAGGTGAGTCCCTGGGACTCGATCGTCGCCGTGGCCCCACGGCGTTCGAAGAGCATCGGTCAGGTACTGTCCGAACTCAATGAGCTCCGCGGAACGGGGCTGGTGGAGTAGCGCTCAGCCCGGCGCAATTCGGCAATGTCGCACGGCCGCACCGCAGTCACCGGTGCGGCCGTGTGCCGTTCTGGCACGGGGCGCAATGGCGGCCGGGCGGAAAGGGAAACATGTGAGCGTGCACCAACTTCAAGGATAAGAGCGGTTCGGCGTCGAACCGGAAGGCGGTATCCACCTGGTGGACGGAACGCCGTTCCTGGCCGTGAAAGGCTTCTGGGCAGCCTGTTTCCTGTCGCAGGGCATCGAGGACGAAGACCTGGTGTTCCCCGTCTTCGAGGGGGAGGGGAATTTCGCACTTCAGGTGCACCAGGAAATGCGGGACGAGGGCGCCTGGCCCACGTTCCGGATTCCCGCATTCGGCGGGAGGAGCGTTGTCGTTGTCTTCCGAGACTACCCGGAGGACGACGGTACCGACTATGTCGTCGATCTCGGGCAGGCCAAGGACTGCGTGCGCATCGCGGCAGTCGAAGGGCATTTCATGAGTCCCGGAGTCTCCTGGGACGAGGTGGAGGCCATCGCGAACGCGGGCGCCGGCCCACTGGAGCAGGCCCAGCGGATGCTGCTCCTCGCACCCATGTACGCCGACGGACGCCACACGGATCAGGCCGCCGAGCGGTTCGCCCGTGCCCTGCGTGAGGTCGGGGCCGCCGGGGCCCCGGAGGATCTCGCCCGGCTGCTCACCGAGGGCGGCACGATGTGGGAGGAGCCGGAGTGGTTCACGGGCAGCGACGGCGCCTGGACCTGTGAGGGCGAGCTCAGCTTCCGTAACCCCGAGGGACACAGCGGTCCGGACCTGGCGAGCCGACTGGAGGTGGACCGGGCCCTGCGCGGCTGACGGCGGGGACGACGCGTCGATGCCGGCGCCGGCATCGGGTCTGCCGGTACGGCCGGAAGAGGCGGCGCTCCGGTTCCTGGAGGCGGGGTTCAGCCTCTTGGAGCGAGCTGGCCGACAGGCTCGGGGTCGGATGTGGGAAGCTGCCGCCCCGCGTGGGCGAGGGCCCCGGACTCTCGTGCGATGGCCGAATGTGGGGCTACGGCGTCAGGGTGTTAGAAAACGGACACGGTCGCATCACCTGTCACACAGGCAACACTCACTCAGCGCGCCGGGAACACGAAACGTCACCGGGTCTTCGCGCATGCCATCGACGACGCCCAACGGGCGAAAGGTTGTACGACTTCTGTGATTTGCCTGTGTGCGAAGGGACACACCCGCGCCCCGTGATGTTCCTGAGGGTCCGTCCGCTTGGTCATCCGGGGGCTGGAAGGGGCTCTCCCGCTTGAGCGAAGGGACGGGCTCATGAACGGGGCGGACAACACCACGAGGCCATGCGCGAGAGACATGCGCCCGTACACCATGGCCTTCGTGGCGCGCGTCACCTCCCGCAACCGGCTGCCGCTGGACTACTCCGTGGCCAGCCTGCGGGTGGTCGACTTCCTCATCGACGGGCTGCGCAAGGGCGGAGCCGAACGGGAGCGGCTGCGCGAGACGCTGTTCGGGCTCGGCGCGTACGTCGGCGAGGTGCTGGTGCGCCGCGCGGGCGCGGTGTGGGTGGACTTCGACGCCGAGCAGCGCGCGTACTTCGGCCAGCCGCTCGGCGTACGGATGCCGGACGGCCGGGTCTGGAACCCGCTCGGCAAGGTCCACAACCGTTTCGACTCGGGCGGGCCGGAGGAGTCGCTCCAGACCTTCTACCTCACGCTGCACGGGCGGGCGCGCCGGGCGGTGGCCTGAGTCGGGGGCGGCCCCTGCGTGGCGGCACGGGTCTGGTGGGCCGGGCACGTGGTCCGGACGGGGAGGGTGGTCCGGGCGCGGCGGTTCCGGCGCGGCGGTAAGGGCCCGGAGGGGGCGGATGGTCCGGACCGGGGCGGTCCCGCGTGGTGGTCCGGGCCTGGTGGGCCGGGCGGGGGCGGTCCCGGCGTCGTGGCCCGGGCGGAGGCGGTCCCGGCGCGGCGCGGGCCCGGCTCGCCGGTGCCGCCCTCACCGGCTGTGACATTTCCGTGCGGCCCGACGCAGATGACCTTGGGGACGCCGGGCAGAGGCGGTCGTGTCCCCGGTGCCGATCCGCCACAGACCGGTTTAGGGCGAGGACAGTTCTTGGGCCAGGGAGGGGAACCCCGCCGCGCGCAGGCGTACGACGGGGAACTGGGCGCGGCCGTCGCGCGGGCCCAGGAGGGTGACGAGACCGCCTTCGCGGTCGCCTACCGGCTGGTGCAGCCGGGGCTGCTCGGCTATCTGCGGGGACTCGTCGGCGACGACGCCGAGGACGTGGCGTCCGACGCCTGGCTGGAGATCGCCCGCGACCTCGGACGGTTCAAGGGGGACGGCGCGGGCTTCCGCGGCTGGACCGCGACCATCGCCCGGCACCGGGCCCTGGACCATTTGCGCCGGCAGAAGGTACGGCCCCGCTCCTCCGCGCTGGAGCAGGACGTACTGGAACTGCCCGCCGCGCACACCACCCACGACCAGGCCCTGGAGTCCATCTCCACCGCGCGGGCCCTGGAGCTGGTTCGCGGGCTGCCCCGGGACCAGGCGGAGGCGGTGCTGCTGAGGATCGTCGTCGGCCTCGACGGCCCCGCCGCCGCCCGCGTCCTCGGCAAGCGCCCCGGCGCGGTGCGCACCGCCGCGTACCGCGGACTGAGGCGGCTCGCCCGGCAGCTCGGCGACCGGGGTGTGACGGATGACGGCCCCGGGACGCTGGGGGAGTCGAAATGAACGTCGACGGGCACGTCGGCACGAACGTCGGAAAGAACGGCGAAGCGGACGATGAACGCCGGATTGAACCGTGACGACGACGGTGAGAGCGACAGACCCGGCCGGACGCGCGGCAGGGGCCGGACAGAACGGGAAGCGGACATGGGTGAACGGCTGAGCGACGACGGGGCACCCGACCGCCGTCGGCCCACACACCCCGCCGCCACGACCTCCGGCCGTCCCGCGGGCGCCGTGTCCGATCTCGGTGGCCCCGGCGACCTCGACGAGGCCGGGATGCGGAAGCTGCTCGCCGCCGTGCTCCGCGAGGAGCGGTGGGACGCCGAGGGGGAGAGCCGGGCCGTGGCCGCGTTCCGGGCCGCTCGGGACGCGGGGGCGCACCGCGCGCGGACCCGGCGGCGCGACGACTGGCGACCGCGCGGGGAGCGCGGCCTGGCGCGGTCGGTGAAGGGCGTGCTCTCGCTGTTCGCGGTCAGCCTCACGCTGGGCGGCGTCGCGTTCGCGACGATCGGCTCGGGTGAACCCGGCCCGGAGGAGTCCGGCGAGGACCGGCGCCGCAGCGCCCCGACCCACAGCACCCCCGCCCGGGACGACGGCCACACCAGCGCCCCGGCCTCCACCACCCCCGGCCCCGCCCGGCCCGAGCACCCGATCACCGCAGCGGACACCGAGGCCCACTGCCGCGCCTACGAGCGGGTCGAGGGCCGTGGCCACGCCCTCGCGGCGACGGCCTGGAAGCGGCTCACCGAGGCGGCGGGCGGCGCGGACAAGGTCGCCGAGTACTGCGCGCGGCAGCAGCGTCAGGGCAGCCCGGCCACGCCGAGCGCGCCGGGCCGGACGAGGGTGCCGAACGACCGGACGCGCCCCAAGGCCCCGCCCGCGCCGGACGCCGCGCCCACTCCCGAGGCCAGGCCGACGGGCGCCGACGGACAGGCGCGGCAGAGCAGGCCGGACAAGGCGACGGGGAAACAGGGCTCGTAACCGGGCCGGTTGCCGCAGGGCTTTCGGCAAGGCCGGTTCCTGCGGGGCCGACCAGCGACAGGGCCACCCGCAGAGCTCGGACGCGGGGCTCGGATCCTGTGCGGCTCGTCACATCCGCCGCCCCGCTCACCCCGCCGAGGCAACGGCCGGGGCCGCCACCCCCCACAGGAGAGGCCCCGGCCGTCGCGCGGCACGGGCCGCGCGGCGGCCCGTACTAGTTACAGCGCCGCCGGTGCGCTTCGTGTCACACCCCGGCACCCACCCCCGCGCACTCCGCTCGCGTCACGAGTTAGTTGCATCTTCTACGTATCTTCCGGGGACATGGACGGGGAGCGGTTTCAGGTCGTAACGTGCCATTCGCACCGGACCGCGGACAGGTGAAAGACAGAGCGAAGTGGCAGACGCCCGCGCGCAGGCGGCGCCGGTGAGGCGCAGAGGGAGTGCGGTGCTGGGGGACGACGCCGAGTTGACGGCAGCGGTGCTTGCGGCACAGGACGGGGACGAGACCGCGTTCCGTACTGTGTACCGCGCGGTGCACCCGCGGCTGCTCGGATACGTGCGGACGCTGGTCGGCGAACCCGACGCCGAGGACGTGGCGTCCGAGGCCTGGCTCCAGATAGCCCGGGACCTCGAACGGTTCAGCGGTGACGCGGACCGCTTCCGCGGCTGGGCCGCCCGCATAGCCCGCAACCGCGCCCTGGACCACATACGCATGCGCGGCCGCCGCCCCGCCATCGGCGGCGACGAGACGGAACTGACCGGCAAGCCCGCCGAGTCGGACACCGCCGGCGAGGCCATCGAGGCGCTGACCACCGACCGCACCCTCTCCCTGATCGCCCGGCTCCCGCAGGACCAGGCCGAGGCCGTGGTGCTGCGCGTGGTCGTCGGCCTGGACGCCAAGACCGCCGCCGAGACGCTCGGCAAGCGGGCCGGCGCGGTCCGCACGGCGGCGCACCGCGGGCTGAAGCGGCTGGCCGAGCTCCTCGGCGAGAGCGGCGGCGATCCGGAATCCGCGGGCGTGCTCGACGCCGTGCCGCCCCCGCGAGAACCGCGCCGCCGCGCGGTGACGTCCGCGAGTGTGACGCATACGCGCCCGCGGACGCAGAAGGACATGTGATGGCCGACGAGCAGTACAGGTGGCTGGACCGTGAGACGGCGGAGCGTTTGCTGCGCGGGGAGTCACCGGACGCCGTCGGCCCGGACGCCCGCGACCAGGCCGAACGGCTCGCCCAAGCGCTCGGCGCGCTGGCCGCGACACCCCCGCTGACCAGCGACGAGCTGCCCGGTGAGGCCGCCGCGCTGGCCGCTTTCCGCAAGGCCCGCGCGGAGCGCGACGAACACCACGAGACGCTCGCCGGACCCGCCCGCACCCGCTCCTCGGACGCCGCCCTGTTCCGCATCGGCGCCCGCGCGGACGGCCGTACGACGGACGGCGGCCGCCCGCGCCGAGGCCGCCCGCTGCGCCTCGCGCTGGCCGCCACGCTGGCCGTCGGCATGGTCGGCGGGGTCGCTTTCGCGGCCGGAACCGGAGTCCTGCCGACGCCGTTCGACGACACCGAGCCGGGACCGGCCGCCTCGGTGTCCGCCGCCGCCACCCCGGACCGCCCGCTGCTCACGGCCACCCCGGACGGCACCCGCGGCGGCGCCGGTGCCGCGAAGCCGGGCACGGGCGCGGCCTCCGGGGAGCAGGGCGAGGACGGCACGCAGAAGGGCCGGGACGGCGAGGACCGGGCCACGCCGTCCGGCGGTGCCGGGCGCTCGTGGAGCGAGATCGCCTCGGCGTGCCGGGTGGTGCGCGACGGCCGGAGCCTGGACGCCGACCGCCGGCGGGTGCTGGAGGGCGTGGCGGGCGGCTCCTCGCGGGTGGGCCGGTACTGCGAGAACGTGCTGCGGGGCACCGGCGGCGCGGCCTCCGGGGGCGCCACCGGCGGTTCCCCCGCCGGCGCCACGGGCGGTGCCCTCGCCGGGACCACCGGCTCCGGACAGGGCCAGGGCAAGGGCGACTCCGCGGGCGGCGGCAACGGCGCCGGCGGCAAGGGCAGCGACGGCAAGGACGAGGGCAAGGACGACGGCAAGGGCAAGGGCGACGACAACGGCCATGGCACGGGCCGCCCCGGCGGCAACGGTCACGGCGGCGCCGGCGCGGGCCAGAACGGCTCCGGCGGGCAGGAGAGCCGGCGCCTGCGGGACCCGGAGCCCCTCCAGGACCCGGAGCGCCGGCCGGACCCGCAGGACTCCCGCGCCCCCGAGGACTCCCAGGGCCGCGTCTCACCGACCCCCCAGCCCTCCCTCACCCCTCCCTACACAACCCGCTGACCTGCGGTTTTCCAAAGTTCCCAACTTTTTTCCGCGAGGGTGTGACACTTTCGGCCGCGATGGCGCAGTAGAGAGTGAGCCGACTGGTCATCGGCCGTCGCACGGAGCCGGGGTTCCCCCCGTACCCACGGCTCGTGCACACGGCGCGGGCGGGACACGTTCCCCCGGTCCCGCCCGCGCCCCGCAATCCCCCTCCCGCCGCCCGGTCCGCGCCCGGTGTCACGCGCCACGCGCGCTCCCGCGTCCCACGGGATCCCACTGGATCCCACTGGATCCCACGGGAGGGCGAACCTCGTCTCACCAGTGGATGACGACCTTGTCGCCGGTCCGCACCTGTGCGAACACCTGCGCGATCGCCGCCTCGTCCCGGACGTTCACACAGCCGTGCGAGGAGCCCGCGTAGCCGCGGGCGGCGAAGTCCGCCGAGTAGTGCACGGCCTGGCCGCCGCTGAAGAACATCGCGTACGGCATCGGCGCGTCGTAGAGCGTGGAGTGGTGGTGGCGGGACTTCCAGTAGACCTCGAACTCGCCCTCGCGGGTCGGGGTGTACTCGGAGCCGAAGCGGACCGGCAGTGTCGTCACCGTCCGCCCGTCGGTCATCCAGCGCAGGGTGCGGCTGGACTTGCTGATGCACAGCACCCGGCCGGTCAGACAGCGCGGGTCGGGCGCGTCGGCGGGCTGGCCGCCCATCAGGTACAGCTCCCAGTGGCCCGGCTCACGGGTCATCCGCAGCAGCCGCTCCCAGGTGACGGTGTCGGTCCGCCCGGTGCGCGGCAGTCCGCGCTTGCCCTGGAAGCCCTTGACGGCCCGCTCGGTCAGGTCGTCGTACGTCCCGGTCGGCCCGTCGTACAGCCAGGCCACCTGGCGCAGCCGGGCCTGCAGTTCGCGGACGTCCCGGCCGCTGTCGCCGCGCGACCACAGCACCGGGGCGGGCGGCGCGGCCGGTCCGGCGTCCTCGGGGGCGGCGGCACCGCCCGCCGGTCCGGAAGCGGGCGCGGACGGGGGCGCGGGGGAGGACGCCGGGGCCGTCGCGGGCCCCGTGGCGGTCACCTCGATGCGCACCGGCCCGCCGGACGCGCCGCCCGCGCCGGTCGTCTGCGGCTCGCAGCCGGCGGCCCCCAGCAGCGCGGCCAGCGCGGCCAGCGGCGCGACCGCCCGCCTTCTCCCTGTCGTACGCATGACAGCCCCCCTCGGCGTTCCGGTACCCCTCCGGTGTCACCTGTCATGTTCCCCGCGCGTGACGCCTCGCGAACGGCGCGGCATCGTTGTGAGGAAGGTCCCAGCGTGGGGCCCTCCACCCGGCGCACCGGCCGCCGCTACAGTCCGTCGCGAGGGTCGATACGTACTGGCGAGTAACTGGCAAACGAGCAACTGGCGATCAGAGCGCGCGAGCGCTCGGCGGGAGGCAACACCATGGCGCGCGAGTCGGAGTCCGGACTGCCCATCGAGCCGGTCTACGGACCGGACGCCCTGGAAGGCTGGGACCCCGCCGGGAAGCTGGGCGAGCCCGGCGCGTACCCGTTCACCCGCGGCGTCTACCCGACGATGTACACCGGCCGGCCCTGGACCATGCGCCAGTACGCCGGCTTCGGCACGGCCGTCGAGTCCAACGCCCGCTACAAGCAGCTCATCGCCAACGGCACCATGGGCCTGTCGGTCGCCTTCGACCTGCCCACCCAGATGGGCCACGACTCCGACGCGCCCATCGCGCACGGCGAGGTCGGCAAGGTCGGCGTCGCCATCGACTCGATCGACGACATGCGGGTGCTGTTCGACGGCATCCCGCTGGACAAGGTGTCGACGTCGATGACGATCAACGCCCCGGCGGCCCTCCTGCTGCTCCTCTACCAACTCGTCGCCGAGGAGCAGGGCGTCAGCGCCGACAAGCTGACCGGCACCATCCAGAACGACGTGCTGAAGGAATACATCGCGCGCGGGACGTACATCTTCCCGCCCAAGCCCTCGCTGCGCCTGATCGCCGACATCTTCAAGTACTGCAAGGCCGAGATCCCGAAGTGGAACACCATCTCGATCTCCGGCTACCACATGGCCGAGGCCGGCGCGTCCCCCGCGCAGGAGATCGCGTTCACCCTCGCCGACGGCATCGAGTACGTGCGCACCGCCGTCGCGGCCGGCATGGACGTCGACGACTTCGCGCCCCGCCTGTCCTTCTTCTTCGTCGCCCGCACGACGATCCTGGAGGAGGTCGCCAAGTTCCGCGCCGCCCGCCGGATCTGGGCCAGGGTGATGAAGGAGGAGTTCGGCGCGAAGAACCCCAAGTCGATGATGCTGCGCTTCCACACCCAGACCGCGGGCGTGCAGCTGACCGCCCAGCAGCCCGAGGTCAACCTGGTGCGCGTGGCCGTGCAGGGCCTGGCGGCCGTCCTCGGCGGCACCCAGTCCCTCCACACGAACTCCTTCGACGAGGCCATCGCGCTGCCCACGGACAAGAGCGCCCGGCTCGCCCTGCGCACCCAGCAGGTCCTCGCCTACGAGACGGACGTGACGGCGACCGTCGACCCCTTCGCGGGCTCCTACGTCATCGAGAGGATGACCGACGACGTCGAGGCGGCGGCGATCGAGCTGATGCGGAAGGTCGAGGACCTCGGCGGCGCGGTCTCCGCCATCGAGCACGGCTTCCAGAAGAACGAGATCGAGCGCAACGCCTACCGGATCGCCCAGGAGACCGACTCCGGCGAGCGGGTCGTGGTCGGCGTCAACCGCTTCCAGCTCGACGAGGAGGAGCCGTACGAGCCGCTGCGCGTCGACCCCGCCATCGAGGCCCAGCAGGCCGAACGCCTCGCCAAGCTGCGCGCCGAGCGCGACCAGCGCGCGGTGGACTCGGCCCTCGCCGCCCTGAAGAAGGCCGCCGAGGGCGAGGACAACGTCCTGTACCCGATGAAGGACGCCCTGCGGGCCCGCGCGACGGTCGGCGAGGTGTGCAACGCCCTGCGGGACGTGTGGGGGACGTACGTCCCGTCGGACGCGTTCTGACGTACGGAACGCGCGTGAGGAGTGTCGTACCCCCGTGCCACACTCCTCTCCATGTTCGGTGTCATCGACCTTCCCACCTACCTGGCAGGCCTGGTCCTGATCGTCCTGCTCCCCGGGCCCAACTCGCTCTACGTGCTGTCCGTGGCCGCGCGCAAGGGCGTGCGGACCGGCTACGCGGCGGCGGCCGGCGTCTTCACCGGCGACACGATCCTGATGACCCTGGCCGCGCTCGGCGCGGCCTCCGTGCTCACCACCACACCGCTGCTCTTCCTCGTGGTGAAGTACGCCGGTGCCGCCTATCTGGCCTGGATGGCGTACGGCATGCTGCGCTCGGCGCGGGCCCTGTGGAAGACGCGCGGTGAGCGGGCGGCCGCCGGCTCGCCCGCAGCCGTCCCCGCGGGCGACGAGCGCCCCTACCGCCGCGCCCTGGTGGTCTCCCTGCTCAACCCGAAGGCGATCCTCTTCCTGATCTCCTTCTTCGTGCAGTTCGTCGACCCGGACTACGCCTACCCGGCGCTGTCCTTCCTGATCCTGGGCGCCCTGCTGCAGACGGCCAGCTTCCTCTACCTGACACTGCTGATCTTCGGCGGCACCCGGCTCGCCGACGCCTTCCGCCGCCGCCGTCGCCTGGCCGCGGGCGCCACCTCGGCGGCGGGCGCCCTGTTCCTCGGCTTCGCCGTGAAACTGTCCCTGGCGAGCCCCTGACCCGCGCGCCTCAGCGCAGCGCCCGCCGCAGCCGCGGTGTCGCCCAGTCCTCCACGTACCGGTTGAGCAGGCGGGCCAGCACCAGCATCGTCACCAGCGTGGCCGTCAGGGTCAGCCAGGACGGCAGGGCCAGCTCCTGGTGGAAGACCTCGACGGCCACCCAGCCCAGGTGCTCGTGGACGAGGTAGAAGGGGTACGTCAGCGCGCCCGCCGTGGTCAGCCACGGCCAGTCCGCCCGGCGCAGCCACCCCAGCGCCACCGCCAGCACGGCGAGGAAGCCGAGCGTGACGATCAGGACGATCACCGAGGCCGAGCGGTAGGAGAACTGGCCGGGGCTCGGGCTGTGCCACAGCGCCGCCACGGCGTAGTGCTGCCCCGTCAGCCAGCTCACCGCCACGATGCCCCAGGCGAGGGCGTCCCGCCGGTCGCGGTGCAGCAGGTACAGGCCGATGCCGCCGATGAAGAACGGCGCGTGCTCGGGCATCAGCACCAGATCCAGCAGCGGCTCGTCCGCGGCGTCGGCGATCGCCGCCGCGAGCGTCCACACCGCGCAGAACAGCACCACCCGCCGCCGGTTCGCGCCCGGCAGCACCACGCACAGGGCGAACAGGGCGTAGAAGCGGATCTCCACCCACAGCGTCCAGCACACACCGAGCACCCGGTCCGCGCCGAGCGGCTGCTGAAGCAGCGTCAGATTCAGCAGCGCGTCGCTCGGCGAGACCGCCGCGAACGCCACGCCCGGCAGCGCGAACACCGCCGTCACCAGCACCACGGCCACCCAGTACGCGGGCATCAGCCGGGCCGCGCGGGAGGCGAAGAAGGAGCGCAGCGGCCGGCCCCAGCCGCTCATGCAGATGACGAAACCGCTGATCACGAAGAAGACCTGGACGCCGAGACAGCCGTAGGCGAACCACGTGTGCAGGGTGGGGAACTGCTGCTTCGGCGAGGAGCCCCACGCCTCGGCGATCTCGCCGCCCCGGCCGCCGTAGTGGTACAGCGCCACCATCAGGGCGGCCACCAGCCGCAGCCCGTCCAGCGCCCGGAGCCGGCCGCGTCCGGCCGGCGGGGCCGTGAGCACCGTGGTGCCCGGCCGCGCCTGGGCCGGGCTCACGATCGTCTCGGTCACCCTCACGCTCCTCGCTTCGTACGGACGCCTGTCACGCGGCGCGCAGATACGCCGACAGGGAGGCCTTCCCCAGGTAGGTGAAGCGCGTCCCGCCCGCCAGGTGCTTGTCCAGGGCCTCCTTGATGCCGGGCCACTTGGGGTCGCCGTAGTCGTCGAGGACGATCACGGCGCCCGGGGCGGCGATCCGCTCGGCCCACTGGAGGTCGGCGAGGACGCCCTCGGCGGAGTGGTCGCCGTCGACGACGATCACGCCGTAGGAGCGGTCCGAGACGGCCGCCCGGGTCTCGGGGTCCTCGGAGAAGCCGCGCTGGATCCGGGCGGCGGCGCCCGCCGGGCCGGCCAGGGCGAGGTTGGTGCGCACGGCGTGCTCGTCGACCGGCGCGCCGGTCGGGTCGGGCCGCTGCGGGGTGCCGGGCTGGAGCTGCACACCGGCGAACGGGTCGACGATCGTCACGCCGGGGCTGCGGCCGTCGCGCTCCATCATCCGGATCAGCCCGGTGGAGAACATGCCGTACAGCGTGCCGATCTCGAGTATCTCGTCGTTGTCCCGCGGCGCGAGCAGGGGGATCGTGCCGAGCTTGCCGCAGATGTTCATGGTGCCGCCGGCGATCCGGCCGACGCCCAGCGACTCCAGCGCGACCAGCAGCCGGAACGCGGTGGCGACGTTGCGGACGGCGGCGTCCCGGTCCCCGACGAGGGCGGCCACCTCGTTCTGCAGCCGGTCCAGGGGGCCTTGGTGCACGATCCGCGACAGGCCGCGCGCCCGCGACCCGAGCAGCAGGTCGAGGGTGAGCTGATGCTGCTTCATCAGGTCCACGGCCTCCCGCAGCCGTTCTCTGTCCGCCGCGTCCCGGGCCGCCGCGGAGCGCAGCCGCCGTTCGATGCGCTGGTCGATGAGGTCGGCGACCGGCCGCAGCAGGCGCCGGGAGGCCGGACTGGTGAGCAGGGAGCGGCTTTTCATGGAACCGAGAACCTCAATCCGTCGGGAGTCGGTCGGAGTGGTGCGGTCCGATCACGGGAGCCAGGCTAGGTCGGCGGCATCCGGGGCCAAGGCCCGCGGAGCGACCGCTCGGTGAACAACAGGCGAACGCGGTCAGCCGAGCAGGCGCCGCAGCCTCAGCCGGCCCCACAGCAGACTGGTGGCGAACGACAGGATCATCACCGTGATCACGAGACCGGCCAGCAGGAGACCCGCCACCGGCCCGCTCAGGTCCGGCGACACCAGGGGCCGGACGATCTCCTCCACGAACAGCACGTGCACCATGTACGCGCCGAGCGCGGCGCCGGCCAGCCTCTTCAGCCGCGGCCGCCACGTCTCCGGCACCCGCACCCGGCTGACCAGCAGCAGCACACAGATGCTCATCACGGCGACGAACAGGTGCGCGTTGGGCATCACGTAGTGGACCTGCGTGTTGTACCAGAGGCTTCCGGCCATCGTCAGCGGCAGCAGCACCAGCAGCAGCCCGCGCCACCGCGCGCCGAGGCGCGGCAGGGAGAACAGCAGTGCCCCGCCGACCGCGTACACCAGCGAGTAGGTGCCGAAGCCCCAGGCGACGGACGGCAGTTCCCGGCCGGTGACCTCGGAGAGGGTGGTCATCACGCTCGGCAGGACCGCGATGCCCAGGAGGACGGCGCCCAGCCGCCAGGGCCGCTGCCCGGCCCTGATCAGCATCGCGAAGGCCAGCAGCACGATGATGGGGATGTACGTGTACATGAACCACAGGTGGTACGCGGGCTGCACGGAGCCGAAGAGGGAGTCGGCCGCCAGCTCGGTCATGGGCTCGTCGTTGCGGTCGCGCAGCCAGGCCCACACCAGGTAGATCGCCGTCCACACGAACAGCGGCACGGTGTTGCGGACGATCCGCTTCCACATCCTGCCGGTGTCGCGCGGGGGCGCGCCGACCAGGACGGCCCAGCCGGCGATCGCGAAGTACATGGGGACGGCGTACGGGTTGACCGCCTCGGCCACATGCCCCGCCCAGTACGATCCGGCGCCGTTGGCCGGGTCGTTGCGGGTCGCCAGGATGAACTGCGCGCCGACGTGCCCCAGCATGATGGTGGCGGAGCAGATCAGCCGCATCAGGTCCACGTCGTAGCGGTGCTCCCGCTCCCGCGCGGGCTGCTCGGAGGTGGCCTGTCTCTGCTGCGGCAGGAGTACGGCTGCTGTGTCGTTGCGCACCGCGCACCTTTCCTGGGGGATGGCTGAAGACGTCGGAACCGGGGCGACGGGCCCGCTACTTGCGGGCGCCGCCGCGGCGCATCGCCCGCCGCACGACGCGCCTGGCGCGCCGCACCTGGATCCGGGCGCGCGCCTGCGGGCGGCTGCCGGGCAGGCCCAGCTCGGCCAGCCGCAGCTCGGGGAAGTAGTGCGGGGGGCTGGCCGCCAGATGCTCGTGCAGCCAGGCGACCGTCGGCTCCCGCAGGCTCTTGTACGTCTCGGGCTGCATGCAGAAGCCGATGGCGCGTACCAGCGGCGGCAGCGACGCCGGGGCGGCGCCGAGGACGGCCGGTGTCCCGTCGCGCTCCAGGTCGGGCACCAGGTGGTCGACGACGGCCAGCGGCACCCGGTTGCTGTTGGCGTACGGCTTCAGGCGGTTCATCACCAGCGCGGTCCCCACCCGGCCGACGGGCACGCCGTAGTAGGCGGAGGCGGTCACCATGGCCGTCGAGAAGCAGCCGACGACCAGCTCGGGCCGGGCGTGGTGGTACAGCGTCTCGGCGAGCAGCGGCGCGTCCAGCACGGTGAGCCGGACACCCGCCTCCGCGGCCGCCTTGCTCAGCGCGGCCGAGTAACTGGCGGGAGCCGTCGGGTGCGGCTTGAAGACCACCGACCGGTGCCCGGCCCGCGCGGCCCCGGTGAGCATCCGGACGTGCAGGTCCTCCTCCTCGTCCGCGCTCAGGATGTCGATCGCCGCCAGATACTGGCCCAGCAGCACCGCCGTCGGCTTCTGCGCCAGGACGGGCGCCAGCCGCGGGTCGTCGGCCGCGTCCTCGGAGATCTCGTCGAGCACCCGGCGGAACGCGGCGTCCGGGACGACCTCGGGCTCGACCCCGAACTCCGACAGCAGCAGCGGCCTCAGACCGGGGATCAGGTCGAGGTGGAGCAGGCGCCGGATGCGCCAGCCGATGGTCAGCGGGAGCTTGTTGCGGGTCGGTCCGTAGCTCATCAGGCCGTCGGCGTACACGTGGACGGCGGCCTCGGAGAAGATCGCCGCCAGGGCGCGGCCCGGACTGACCTGGATCGACTCGACGGCGAGATCGATGCGGTCCCGCTCGCCGATGCCCCAGGCGAGCCGGAACGCCCTCTGCCAGATCACCGTGTCGTTCCCGCGCGGGCCCCAGCTGCTGGGGTGGTACGGGCGGATCGCCTCGTTCCAGCTGACCACGCTGTCGAACCGGCCGGCTATGCGCGCGTAGCCGTGCATCTCGTCCAGCCGCAGCGCGGTCTCCGGTACCGCCGCGTTGTTGGAGACGAGCAGGATGCGCCGGGCCTCGCCCCGCGGCCCGAACAGGCCCGCGTCGAGCGCCGCGGCGAGTGTGGCCGCCCCGTACAGGGTCGACACCTGGAAGATCTGGGTGGTGTGGGGCATGGATCAGGCAGCCTTCCGCCCGTCACGCAGGCGGCTGAGCAACCTGCCACGAGTCCTGTCGATGGTTCGGAGGGTCTCCTCCAGGGCCTCTTCGGGCATCCGCCGGAGCGCGGCGGTCGCCTCGCGCCGCAGCCGCTGGGCCGCCACCGGCTCGTACTCGTCCGCCTTGCCGATGTGGAAGGCGATCATGGCGCAGTAGGTGCGCACGGCCTTGAGGAGGAAGCGGCCGGACTCCGGGTCGTTCATGACGTCCCGCAGCAGCATGTCGTAGGCCGGGAAGAAGTCCAGCTGCCGGTCGTCCTTGATCTGGGTGAGCGAGGTGGCCACGCCGCGCCGGTAGAAGACGCCGTGCAGGCCGACGGAGGCGTACGTGCGGGCCGTC
The DNA here is from genome assembly GCF_040678395.1 of Streptomyces sp. NPDC052687. Taxonomy (NCBI): domain Bacteria; kingdom Bacillati; phylum Actinomycetota; class Actinomycetes; order Kitasatosporales; family Streptomycetaceae; genus Streptomyces; species Streptomyces sp. NPDC052687. The sequence goes on from NZ_JBFATR010000001.1 coordinate 402,331, forward strand.
AGGTGCAGCCGCCAGATCCACAACCGGTCCTCGGCGGTGCGCAGTTCGGTCGCGAAGCGCATCCGGCCGTCGTCGAAGAGGTGGCGCCGGTAGATCCCCGCCCAGACGAAGGGATAGTCGACCATGGTCTCCATGTCGGCCGGCGCTATGCCGTCCCGCGGGTCCATCACGGCCTCGCGCACCCGCGCCGGAGGCCGCCGGATCACCCGCTCCTTCCCGGTGACCTGCACATGGTCGGTGCGGGCGAAGTCGCAGCCCAGCTCCTCGACGGCGGACACCAGCGCGGCGAGGTGGCCGGGGCCGTACCAGTCGTCGCCGTCGAGGAAGGTGAGGAACTCCCCGGTCGAGGCGTCGATTCCGCTGTTGCGGGCCTGGGCTATTCCCCGGTTCCGCTCGTGCCGTATCACCGTCACGTGCGGGAGTTTCGCCGCCCAGTGGTCGATCGCCGACGGGGTGGAATCGGTGGAACAGTCGTCGACGATCACGAACTCCACGTCGTCGTCCGCGTTGTTGGCGAGACTCCGGAGCGTACTCTCGGCGAATTCCCCGACATTGTGCATGGGGACGACGACGGACAGCTTGGGCACGGGGCTCTCTCAGGGGTGAAGGGCGGCTATTAGAACAGGCTAGCTACGACTCCTGGGAGAGCGGTGTCGTGCGAGACGCGGAAAGGTGAATTCCCTCCTCGGGGCGCGTGAATTCTCGGTGTCTCACGCCTGTCCGAAGATCTCCCCGAGTTCCCGGAGGTTCGACCGGGTCGTCTTCCACAGCAGGTCCTGGGCGGCGTGCACGTCCGCCACGGCCGCCGGGTGCGCGTCGAGGACCGCGCCCGGGCCGGCGCCGCGCGGCTCGCAAGGCTGGCGGCGCGCGGGCCCGCGTGGCCGGTGCGTGTGGCCCGCGAGGCCGGCGCCGCACGGCTCGCAAGGCTGGCACCGCACGGACCGCGTGGCCGGCGGCGCGTGGCCCGCAAGCTCAGCGGCGCGCCGCCCACGAGGCCCATGGCGCGTGCCCGCGAGGCCGATGGCGCGTGCTCGCGAGGCCGGCGCCGCGCCGCCCGCAGGCTCAGCGCCGTACGGCCTTCAGGATCACCCGCCCGCGGTGCGCCACCCGGCGCGCGGTGGCGTTGCGCGGCAGGAACGCCAGCCGCTGCGGCAGCCCGCCGGGCAGCCCCAGCGCGGTCAGCCGGCGCCGCTTGAAGTAGTGCTGGGTGCGCGGACCGAAGTGCTCGGCCAGGAACCGTTCGGCCGCGGGCCGCAGACCGGGGTGGATCTGCGGCTGCATCGCGAAGCTCATGGCGGTGACGAGCCCTTGGAGCAGCTCGCGGGGGAGCGCCCGCTCCTCGTCCCGGCCGTCGGACTCCAGGTCCGGCAGCAGCGCGTGGGCGAGGGCGACGGGGACGCGGTTGCTGTTCTGGAACGGCGCCAGCCGGTCCAGCAGCATGCCGGTCCCGACGCGGGCGACGGGCAGCCGGTAGAGCGCCGACGCGGTGAACAGGGCCGTCGAGAAGCAGCCGACGACCAGCGCGGGCGCCGCCTTCTCGAACAGCACCTCCGCCAGCACCGGCGTGTCCAGCACGGTCAGCTCCACGCCCAGCTTCTCCGCCTCGCGTTCCAGCGCGTGGCTGTGGCTCGCCGGGGCGGTCGGGTGCGGCTTGAAGACGATCGTGTGGTGCCCGCGCGCCACCGCGCCCCGCATCATCCGCACGTGCAGGTCCTCCTCCTCCTTCGCGGAGAGGATGTTCAGCGCGGACAGGTACTGCCCGAGCAGCAGCGCGGCGCCCTGCGGCACCTCGGTCAGCTCCCCGGCGGCGTCGGCGAGGCCGCCGAGCACCTTCAGGAACGCCTCCGTCGGCACCACCCGCGGCTCCACGCCGAACTCGGTCAGCAGCATCGGCGTCAGGCCCGCCACCAGGTCCAGGTGGAGCAGCCGCCGCACCCGCGTGCCGACCAGCGGGTCGAGCTTGTTGCGGGTGGGGCCGTAGCTCATCAGGCCGTCGGCGTAGGCGTGGACGGGGGCGTCGGTGAAGATCTGCGCGAGGCCGAGCGCCGGGTTGACCTGGAGGGATTCCACGACCAGTTCGACGCGGTCGTCGCCCAGGTCCCACAGCTGCCGCAGATAGCGCTCGAACAGCGGCAGGTCGTCGGAGCGCGGCTGCCAGGCGCCGGGGTGGAAGGGGCGGATGGCCTCGTTGTACGACAGCACGTCGCCGAAGTGGTGGCGCAGCGCGGCGAAGCCCGGCATCTCGTCGACGGCCGGGGTGGTCTCCGGCGTCGCCGCGTTGTTGAACACCAGCAGCACCCGCCGGTCCGGCTCCGCGAAGCAGCCGGAGTCCAGGGCGGCGGCGAGGGTGGCCGCGCCGTACAGCGTGGAGACGCAGAAGATCTGGGTGGTACGGGACATCAGGCCGCCGCCTTCGCTGTGGTGATCCGGCGCCGCAGGCGCCGCAGCCTGGAGGCACGCTGGAAGTCCATGGTGTCGAGCACGTCGCCGAGTGCGTCCTGCGGCATCCGCCGGATCGCCGCCGCGCTCATCGCGCGCAGCTGCCTGGCCACGGACGGCTCGAACTTCTCGATCTCCGACAGATGGTGGGCGATGATCGCGCAGTAGGTGCGCACCGCCTTCGGCAGCAGCCGGTCCGCGTCACGGTCCGCGGCGGTCTCCCCGATCACCTGGTCGAAGGCGCGGATGAAGTCCAGCTGGCGCACGTCACCGATCTGGGTGAGCGACCCGGCGACCCCGCGCCGGTAGAACACGCCGAGCAGCCCGACCACGGCGAACGACTCCGCCTCGCGGTGCAGCTTCCAGATCCAGGGGCGGTCCTCGGCGGTGCGCAGCCCGTCGGTGAAGTGCAGCAGGCCCTTGTCGAGCAGCCGCCGGTGGAAGACGCCCGCCCAGGCGTACGGGTAGTCCACCGAGGTGGTCCGGTCGGCGGGCAGGATCGCCTCGCGCGGGTTCAGCACCTCGCCGCGCCGCCCGACCGGCACCCGGTGCACGGAGCGGGCCCGCGCGGTGGCCTGCACGTGGTCGGTGCGCACGAAGTCGCAGCCCAGCTCCTCGATGGCCGCGACCAGCTCGCTCAGATATCCGGGGGCGAGCCAGTCGTCACCGTCCAGGAAGGCCACGTACTCGCCGGTCGCCGCGTCCAGCCCGGTGTTGCGCGCGGTGGCGAGCCCGCCGTTCTCCTCCCGGTGGATGCAGCGCACCCGCGCCACCTCGGAGAGTTCCCCGGCCGCGCGTTCGAGAATGGCCGGTGTCTCGTCCTTCGATTTGTCGTCGACCAGGATGAACTCGAAGTCGGGCCGGGCATTCGCGCGAAGGCTTCTGAGGTTGTCCGGGGCGTATTGCTGCACGTTGTAGAACGGCACGATCACGGAAAGCTTTGGCACTCGAGAAACCCTAGGAGGCGGCCCGGCCGCATGCCTTTCCGGTGGCCGTACCAGGGGTGAACTCCATGTGTCGGAACGGTGCATGCCGTGTACTTTCCGGCCCGCCACAAGCCAGTTCGGCTCTCGGTGGGGCGCTGTTAACTTTTTGTTGAGTCCCGGTTGGGCCGCAACACGGAATCGCTTCCTAGCGTCTTGGACGTGCCACCACGTACAACGAAGCCCCCACGCGTAGCGGTGCTCGCGGACTCGGACACCCGCTGGAAATGGGGTGCGCTGACCGCGCACCGCATCGCCGCGGGCCCGCCTGCGGAAACCGCCCCCGGGGAGGGGGAGCCGGCCGCGCCCGTCCTCGACGGATACCTGCTGCGCGGCCGGGCCACCCCGACCCCGCGCCAGCTCGCCGAGGTGGGCGTGCGCGCCGACTCCCTGCGGGAGGTCACCGCCGTCGAGTTCCTGCGCACCATGGCGCGCGAACCGTACGACGTGCTCGTCCTCGCCCTCGTCGGCGGCGGCGTGCAGGCGATGCTGCACGGCCTCAAGCGCGTGTGGGAGGACCGCCCGAAGCGGCCCGTCGTCGTCACCGGCTACGTCGGCGTCGTCTACGAGAAGCTCGCCGACGGCCTGCTGCTGCGGCACGGCGCGGACCTCGTCCTCGCCAACTCCCGCCAAGACGCCGACCGTTTCCGGGCCGTCTACGACGGGGTCGGCGCGGACTCCTCCGCCGTGACCGAGGTGGCACTCCCGTTCCTCGGCGGAGCCCCGTACGCCGGTGAACACGACCCGTACACGGTCGTCTTCGCCGCCCAGCCGTCCGTCCCGGACCGCCGCACGGACCGCGCCTACCTGCTGGAACGGCTCGTCCGGCACGCCCGGCTGCACCCCGGCCGCGAGGTGCTGCTCAAGCTGCGCTCCAAGCCCGGCGAGCACACCACGCACATCGAGGAGCTGCCCTACCAGAAGCTCGCCCAGAAGCTCGACCTGCCGCCCAACTTCCGGCTGGTCTACGGCAACATGGGCGAGGTCCTGGACCGCACCGACCTGCTGGTCACGGTCAGCTCGACCGCCGCGCTGGAGTCCCTGCACCGCCGGATCCCCACCGTCGTCCTCACCGACCTCGGCGTGCGCGAGGTGCTGGGCAACCACCACTTCGTCGGCTCCGGCTGCCTCGCCTCCTGGGACCAGCTCGACGCCGGCCACCGGCCCGACCCGGACCCCGAGTGGGTGGCCCGGCAGGGCGTCGCCGCGGACGGCGAGTACGCGACCGCCTTCGACGCGGCCCGCGCCCGCATCGCGGCGCTGCTCGCCGCGGACGCGCTGCCGCCGCTCACCCCCTACTACACCCCGGCGACCGCCCCCGGCTACCTGCCCGGCATCCTCGCCCGCCACCACCTCGGCCCCGACGGCACCCCGCTGCCCGGCGCCCCCGCCCACGACAGGGAACCCGGCCCGGTCCGGCAGATCGTCCGCCGGGCCGCCCGCGGCGCCTACCGGCACGGCGTACAGCGCGTGGCGCCCGTGATCCGGCGGATGGGCGAGCTGTGAGCGGGCGCCTCGCCGGGAGGGACGCGCGAGGACGTCCGTCGGACGCGGCGCCGTCCAGGCCGGCCGCGCAAGCCCCCGCGCCCCCTGAGGCGCGCCCGTCACTCACCTCTGCCCAAGGAGTGCAAGCCATGTCCGACTCGCAGGCCGACGCGGGTGCCGCGATGCGCCGGGTGCTCGCGGTGATCCCCGCGCGCGGCGGCTCCAAGGGCGTGCCCGCGAAGAACCTCGCCCCGGTCGGCGGCGTACCGCTGGTCGCCCGCGCGGTCCGCGAGTGCCGCGCCGCCCGCCTGGTCACCGACGTCGTCGTGTCGACGGACGACCAGGCCATCGCCGAGGCCGCCCGCGCGGCCGGCGCCGAGGTCGTCCTGCGCCCCGCCGCCATCGCCGGCGACACCGCGACCTCCGAGGCGGCCGTCCTGCACGCCCTGGACGCCCACGAGGCCCTGCACGGCTCCCCGGTCGACGTGGTCCTCCTCGTCCAGTGCACCAGCCCCTTCCTCACCCGCGAGGACGTCGACGGGGTCGCCGCGGCCGTCGCCGAGAACGGCGCCGACACCGCCGTCACGGTGGCGCCCTTCCACGGCTTCGTCTGGCGCGACGGCGACACGCAGGAGGACGGCGGCCACGGCGTCAACCACGACAAGGCGTACCGCCCCCGCCGCCAGGACCGCCCCCAGGACCTGCTGGAGACCGGCGCCGCCTACGCCATGGACGCGCCCGGCTTCCGCGAGCACCGGCACCGCTTCTTCGGCCGCACCGAACTGGTGCGCACCGACCCCGCGCGCGTGCTGGAGATCGACGACCCGCACGACCTCGCCCGCGCCCGCGCCCTCGCCCCGCTCTTCGACGCGGACAGGCCCGGCGCCCTCCCGACCGCCGGTGACATCGACGCGGTCGTCCTCGACTTCGACGGCACCCAGACCGACGACCGGGTGCTGATCGACTCCGACGGACGGGAGTTCGTCTCCGTGCACCGCGGCGACGGACTCGGCATCGCGGCCCTGCGCAAGGCGGGCCTGAAGCTGCTGATCCTGTCCACGGAACAGAACCCGGTCGTCGCCGCCCGCGCCCGGAAGCTGCGGCTCCCGGTGCTGCACGGCATCGACCGCAAGGACCTCGCGCTCAAGCAGTGGTGCGAGGAGCAGGGCATCGCGCCGGAGCGCGTGCTCTACGTCGGCAACGACGTCAACGACCTCGGCTGCTTCGCCCTCGTCGGCTGGCCGGTCGCGGTCGCGAGCGCCCATGACGTCGTCCGCGGCGCCGCACGCGCGGTCACCGCCCTCCCCGGCGGTGACGGCGCGATCCGAGAGATCGCCGGCTGGATTCTCGGACCCTCTCTCGACTCTCCCGCCCCCCTCACCAAGTAAGGAACGTCCTGTCATGAGCACCAACTCCCGCCTGCGCACCCTCGGCACCCGCGAGGTCGGCCCCGGCCGCCCCGTCTACATCACCGGCGAGATCGGCATCAACCACAACGGCGACCTCGAGAACGCCTTCAAGCTGATCGACGCCGCCGCCGAGGCGGGCTGCGACGCGGTCAAGTTCCAGAAGCGCACCCCGGAGATCTGCACCCCGCGCGACCAGTGGGACATCGAGCGCGACACCCCCTGGGGCCGCATGACCTACATCGACTACCGCCACCGCGTGGAGTTCGGCGAGGACGAGTACCGCCAGATCGACGAGTACTGCACGTCCAAGGGCATCGACTGGTTCGCCTCCCCGTGGGACACCGAGGCCGTCGCCTTCCTGGAGAAGTTCGACGTCCCCGCCCACAAGGTGGCCTCCGCCTCCCTCACCGACGACGAGCTGCTGCGCGCCCTGCGCGCCACCGGCCGCACCATCATCCTCTCCACCGGCATGTCCACGCCGAAGCAGATCCGGCACGCCGTCGAGGTCCTGGGCAGCGACAACATCCTGCTCTGCCACGCCACCTCCACCTACCCGGCCAAGGCCGAGGAGCTGAACCTCCGCGTGATCAACACGCTGGAGAAGGAGTACCCGAACGTTCCGATCGGCTACTCCGGCCACGAGACCGGCCTGCAGACCACCCTCGCCGCCGTCGCCCTCGGCGCCGTCTTCGTCGAGCGCCACATCACCCTCGACCGCGCCATGTGGGGCTCCGACCAGGCCGCCTCCGTCGAGCCGCAGGGCCTGACCCGCCTCGTCCGCGACATCCGCACCATCGAGGCCTCCCTCGGCGACGGCGTGAAGAAGGTCTACGACTCCGAGCTCGGCCCCATGAAGAAGCTGCGCCGCGTCACCGGCGTGGTCGCCGAGGCGGAGATCGCCGCGGCGGCGGGCGAGCCGGTCACGGTGTGAGTCCGGATCACTGACGACGGGACGGTCGTACGCCGATGAGCCCCCGCGCCGGGAGAACCGGCCGCCGCGCAGAAACCCGCGCCCTCGACACCCTCGCCTTCGTCGAGAGTCCGGTACAGCTGCTGAACGTGCTGGAGTGGGCGCACGCCCACGACCCCGGCGCGGGGCTCACCCTGGTGGTCCTGTCGCCCGTCGACCCCATGACCCGCGGCCAGCTGCGCCGCATGGCCGAGCTGGCCCGGCGCGAGGGCCACCAGGTCCGCTGGGAGGAGGCGCGCGGCGGCGCGCTGGCCCCCTTCCAGACGGTCGGCGGGCTGACCGGACCCCTGCGCCGCGCCCGCCGCATCGTCATGGGCGACCCGTTCTCCCGCTACGTCCAGCTGCTGCTGACCATCACCCGCGCCCGTGACCTGGTCGTCGTCGACGACGGCACGGCCACGATGGAGTTCGTCACCCAGCTGACCCGCGGCGAGCGCCTGGTCCGCTGGCACCGCAAGGGCACCCGCCCCGGCCCGCGCGACCTGGCCTTCGCCCCCGTCTCCTCCTCGGCCCGCCGCCGCCTCACCCCGGCCGCGGACCGCCGCGTGGAGATCTTCTCCTCGATGCCGATCGAGGAGACCCCGGACGGGGTGACCGTCCGGGCCAACGACTTCTCCTGGACCCGGTCCCGCTTCGGCCCGCCCCGCATCACCCGGGGCGCCGACATGGTCGGCACCTCCCTGGTCGAGACCGGCGTCGTCGACGGCGACCGCTACCTGGCCGCCGTCCGCTCCCTCGCGCACACCCACGGCGCCGCGCGCTACTTCGCCCACCGCCGCGAGAGCGCGGACAAACTCCACCGGCTGGCCGTGGAGACCGGCCTGGAGGTCGTACGCCCCGACCTCCCGCTGGAGCTGATAGCCCGGCGGGGCCCGATCGGCCGTACGATCCTCAGCTTTCCCTCGACGGTCGTGCACACCCTCCCGCTGGCCCTCGCCGGCACCGAGGTGCGCGTCGCCGTCTGCGACATCGACCCGGCATGGCTCACCAGCACCGCCTCCCCCCGCGCCCAGGGCTTCCTCAAGGGTGTGACGGGCACCGCACGGGACGTGCACCGGCTGTCGGCGGTGCGGGCGGTCTAGGGCGGGGACCCGGCTCCGGACCGTTCCGGTGGGTGAACAGTCGAGCGTGGCTCAGCCAGGGCGTGGTATCCGTGGAGAAGTGGATGGGTCTTGCACCGGCCCGGCCGGTCGTCGGAATCGGCCGAGTCGCGCGAGTTTACCCACCCGACCTGGTACCTATGCGTTCGGCGGCCGATTTTTCTTCCCCTAACGGGTAGAACTTTTGTTGATCTCAGGACCGTTGGCCGTCCGGACGTCCTACCCTTCAGAGGGTGAAGCAATTGATGTCACTGGAGTCCGAGGCCGATCTCCCCGGGGAAGCCATGCTGCCCGGCACCCTGCCGGAGCCGCTGCGCGCCGAGCTGGTCGCGTTCCGCCGCGACCTGCACATGCACCCCGAGCTGGGCAATCAGGAGTTCCGCACCACCAAGGCGATCAAGGCCCGGCTGGAGCAGGCCGGCCTCAAGCCGCGGGTGCTCCCGAGCGGCACCGGCCTCGTCTGTGACATCGGCGCGGACGGCGGCGAGTGGAGCGGCGGCCCCGAGATGCTGGCGATGCGCGCGGACATCGACGCGCTGCCCATCCCGGACGCCAAGACGGAGTGCGCCTACCGCTCCACCGTGCCCGACCGCTGCCACGCCTGCGGCCACGACGTGCACACCACGGTGGTGCTCGGCGCCGGACTCGTCCTCGCCGACCTGCACCGGCAGGGCCTGCTGCCGCGCCCCGTCCGGCTGCTCTTCCAGCCCGCCGAGGAAGTCCTGCCCGGCGGCGCCGCCGACGCCATCGAGAACGGCGGCGTGCTGGACGGGGTGGCCCGGATCATCGCCGTGCACTGCGACCCGCGGGTCGACGCCGGCCGCATCGGGCTGCGCCACGGCGCGATCACCTCCGCCTGCGACCGGCTGGAGATCGCCCTCGACGGCCCCGGCGGCCACACCGCCCGGCCGCACCTGACGACCGACCTGGTCACCGCCGTGGCGCGGGTGGTCACCGACGTCCCGGCGATCATCGCCCGCCGCGTCGACGCGCGCAGCGGCCTCTCGGTCACCTGGGGCCGCATCGAGTCCGGCCACGCGCCGAACGTCATCCCCCAGCACGCGGAGCTGTCCGGTACGGTCCGCTGCCTCGACCTGGAGGCCTGGCGGCAGGCGCCGGACCTCGTCCACGCCGCGATCGACGAGGTCGCCGGGCTGCACCGGGCCAAGTCCGAGATCAACTACGTCCGGGGCGTCCCGCCCGTCGTCAACGACCCCGGCGTCTCCGAACTCCTCCGCGACGCCATGACCGTCCGGCGCGGCATGGACTCCGTCGAGGACACCGAGCAGAGCCTCGGCGGCGAGGACTTCTCCTGGTACCTGGAGCACGTTCCCGGCGCCATGGCCCGCCTCGGCGTCCGCACCCCCGGCGAGCGCACCGTCCGCGACCTGCACCAGGGCGACTTCGACGTCGACGAACACGCCATCACGGTCGGCGTGGAACTCTTCACCGCGGCAGCCCTCCTCGACTCGGGCCACTGACGCCCCCGACCGCTGCACCACCCGTGCGGGAGGGGCCCGAGTGCGGGTGACCTGGGCGGGGCCCGTCCCCCGACGGCGGCTCCCCACCCGCCCCGCCCTCGGCTGCGCCATCGCCCGCCGTGTCTCCCACCCGCACCGCCCGTGCGGGATGGGTGGCCGGGTGCGGGTGGCCTGGGTGGGGCGCCTTCACCGTCGGCGGCTTCCCGTCCGTGCGGGGCTGTGCGGCCTCGGCTGCGCCATCGCCCGCCGTGTCTCCCACCCGCGCCGCCCGTGCGGGATGGGTGGCCGGGTGCGGGTGGCCTGGGTGGGGCGCCTTCTCTGTCGGCGGCTTCCCGTCCGTGCGGGGCTGTGCGGCCTCGGCTGCGCCATCGGCCCGCGTGTTTCCCATCCGCGCCGCCCGTGCGGGATGGGTGGCCGGGTGCGGGTGGCCTGGGTGGGGCGCCTTCTCTGTCGGCGGCTTCCCGTCCGTGCGGGGCTGTGCGGC